>CAXBVE010000008.1:0-39082 GCA_963979435.1 uncultured Candidatus Actinomarinales bacterium
CCTTTTTCAGCTTTTTTCTTTGCTATCTCAGTCTGAATCTGCCTGATAGCATTTAACTTAGTTTTATCTTTTGCTTTCATCGCCTCTTTAAGAGAGGTACTTAAATCATCTGTTACTGCCATTATTTCCTACTTTTTATATAACTGCATTGTATCAGGAATATCAGTGATAATTCCATATAAGCCTAATTCCATTAACCTCTGAAATTCTTTCTCATCGTTAACAGTCCACACAACTGATCTTTCATAAGGGAGATTAAAGTTTCGACTATTGATGACACTATTACTAACCATAAACATCATCTGGTCATCGTGATTTGAGATTGCTTGAGCTTCGAAAAGATCATCCTCACTATCTAAGATAATCCCGTAACGACAATTAAAACTTTTTTTGTAGTTATGAATAGACTCCCAATTAAAAGATGTAATGATATCTTTATAATTTGTCATGCCAATAATTTTCTTCATGATAGTCTCGACAAACTCTTTATCAGTATCGTCTGTTTTTATTTCAAAGTTTACGTTACCTTTGAGCTGTTCTCTTGAATTAAAAATCATATCGTTTAGGTCAATGTCTGGAAGCAGCAATTCTATTTCATTTAGTGTTAAATCTTGAATAAAAAAACCTTTTATGAAGGAATCATGATAAAAAATAATGTTGTTATCTTTAGTTATCCTTAAGTCAGTCTCTATAAAATCACAGTATTCAAATGCTTTATTTAAACCTACTATTGAGTTTTCTCGATAGATATGAGGTAGTCCTCTGTGTCCAAAAATAAATGTCAAAATACTTTCCTAACTCCCACACATCACTACAATAGATTGTGAAAGTTTTCACAAAGTAAGGAAGATAGTGCAAATACTAAATTTTGACTTAGAGCAGGAAGCCTGGATGGAAGAGGGTTCATGTGTTTATGCTAACACTGAATTGTTCTTTCCTGTGGGTTCATCTATGAAAGCTATTAAGCAAGCAAACGAAGCAAAAGCTGTCTGCAATGAGTGTGTTGTCAAAATAGACTGTCTTGAATATGCCATCAGAACTAACCAAGATTCAGGCATCTGGGGTGGAACTACTGAAGAAGAAAGAAAATCTCTTCGAAGAGAGTATCGTAAGAACGGCTCGCTTCTAAACCTTTAAACTAATCCAGCTTCTCTTTTATCTTGCTCTTGAGCGAACTCAATTGAATTAATATTTCCAGCATTAATGCCTACTTCCCCATCCTCGTCGGTATACCAATAGATACCATTATCTTTGATGAGCGCTTCAATTTCAGCTGTGAACTTTTTTTTATCTTCGACTTCAAACTCATATTCTTTTAACGATGCTTGTAGTGAAATTTTAACTTTTTGTGTTTTAGCCATTTGTTCTCCTTATAAAACGTTTTCGCCCATGAAAAGTGCTGACACTGAATCATCCGCAAATATAGATGTTAATGCATTTGCGATTATTGAGGAAACTGAGAGTACTTTTACATTTCCTAATTCTTGGATATTTCCATTTTGAGATAAAGTATCTGTGGTTATTATCTCATCTATAGGAGCATTTTTTAAATTTTCCACAGAAAGATCAGAGAAGATTCCATGAGTAGCTACAACGCTTACGGTTTTGGCTCCCTTTTCTTTTAATATCTTTGCTGCTGCGGCTATGGTGCCACCTGTGTCGATAATGTCATCAACTAATATTGCATGCCTGTCCTCTACTTCTCCAATTACAGTGAATGCCTCGACAACATTATGAATTTTCGGATCTCTTTTTTTGTGCACAAACCCAACGTATGCCTCTAAATGTTTTGCAAAAGTTGTGGCCCTCTTCACTCCTCCAGCATCAGGGGAAATAATTGATACAGGTTCTTTAAATTTGTCTTTAAAGTAATTCACGAAGAGAGGTAGTGCCGTTAAGTGATCGAAAGGCTCATCTATAAATCCCTGTATCTGTTGTGTATGTAAATCAATTGAAACTAGCCTATCTGCTCCAGCCGTGATAAAAAGATCACCAATTAATCTTGCTGAAATAGGTTCTCTTGGTAATGCTTTTTTATCTTGTCTTGAGTAGGGATAAAATGGTAATACAGCTGTGATTCTTTTTGCAGATGCTCTTTTTAATGCATCAACGAGTAAAAGTTGCTCCATGATTGTGAAGTTGACCCCATTAGAGTGGCTCTGCATTACGAAGCAGTCAGCCCCTCTTGCACTTTCCTCAAGTCGTATGTAAATTTCACCACTAGCAAACTGTTTCTTGTCAACTAAAGCTAGGGTGGTACCAAGTTCTCCAGCTACTTTCTCTGCAAGCTCTGGGTTTGATGATCCTGCAAACAAAAGCATCTTCTTTTTACTTGGTTGTTCAATCAATTTTCATCCTTTGGTTTTTTTCTATCCATGTAACCATCAATATTTTTTTGCTGATTTCTCTCAATACCTAGGGCCTTTGGCGGTACGTCTTTAGTTATAACAGAACCAGCTCCTATCATTGCCCCTTCTCCAACTGTTACTGGTGCGACAAGCATTACATCAGAGCCGACAAAGGCATCCTTTTTAATTTCTGTTCTGTGTTTATTTTTTCCATCATAATTTACAGTAATGGATCCAGCAGAAAAATTAACATTCTCTTCTAGGTCTGCGTCTCCAACGTAAGAGAGATGTGGAATTTTACTACCACTGCCAACATTTGAATTTTTTGTTTCAGCAAAGGCACCAACCTTTACTCCCTCTTCCAAGATAGAGCCTTTTCTGAGGTGTGCGTAGGGGCCGATTGTCCCGGTACCTTTTATTGTTACCCCATCAAGCACTGAAAAGATTACTGATGATCCCACTCCAATTGTTGAATCATTAATCATTGTATTTGGACCAACTACACAATTTTCATGAATTTCAGTTTTACCAGTGATATGCGTATTGGCCATTATCCTTGAACCAGGTTTGATCACAACACCTTTGTCTATATAGGTTGAAGTAGGGTCTTGAAAGTAAACTCCGTTTTCCATATGCGAAGTGATTAACTCTTCTCTTAAGGACGTCTCAACTTCATTTAGTTGACTCATAGAGTTCACACCTTTAATAGTATCTTCGCTTACTTGTACTATAACTGTATCCAATTTATTTTGAAAAGCTATCTCAATTAAATCTGTTAAATAAATTTCATTTTGTTCATTATTGCTATCTAGCGTTTTGATATTTTCAAGTAAGAAATTCTTATTGAAGCAGTACATCCCAGAATTGATTTCATTTATCTTCTGCTCAGCCTCAGATGAATCAGCCTCTTCAACAATTTTTGAAATTGTATTTCCATCTTTAATAATTCTTCCATAACCACTGGGGTTAGTAACCTCAGCTGTAATAATTCCCAAAGCAACATTGCGTTTTGTTGATTCCGAGATTAACGTATCAATATTTTCTTTAAGAAGTAGAGGTGCGTCTCCGGGTATGATGACGATGTATTCTGAATCATCATTTTTAAATTCATTACTATTTAACAGGGTCAGAACCGCATGTCCCGTACCCAATTGCTCTTCTTGTATTACTGGTTTAAATTCATTTGCTAATTCTTTAATAACTAAATCTGATTGGTGACCAACTACTACATACTTGTTATTCAAATGTTTAATAGCGTTCTGTCCGTAAGTAATCATTGGTTTACCTAAAACGGAATGCAATACTTTAGGTAAGTCAGACTTCATACGAGTCCCTTTACCTGCAGCTAATATGACTCCTGCTATTTTCATTTATTTTGCTGGGAGAGAAGGACTCGAACCCTCAACGTTTGGACCAAAACCAAATGTGTTGCCAATTACACCATCTCCCACTGACCTTAGAATTATTCTAATCTGCTTCCTGTAACAAGCTACAATCAATTTTTTTTGTTACAGCAAGGTGTCTAAAATGTTCTATATTTATCTTTTCCTTCTTTTTAGTAAGTTCATTTTCCTCACCAAAACAAAATAAGGTGGTACCGCTACCAGACATAAAGAATTCACTATCGACAATGCTCTCGAGATATCTTTTATGTTCAAGTAGTTTTGGCTCAATTCCTACTGCGGCATTCCAAAGGTTATTCTTAATTTCTATATCTTTGTAAAATTTAGTTTCAACTTCTTCCTCTACTGCCTGTTTATCAAAGGAATTAAACACGTCAACAGTAGAAAGTGTTTCATGTGGGGTGGCAATTAGTAAGTGAAGAGGCTCTGTTAATTTTACGGACATAACCTCTTCTCCAATCCCAGTAACTTGAGCAGTTGATCCATTGACGAAAAAAGGGACATCGCTTCCTATGCTCCTTGCTATTACAGCCTGCTCTGGAGTAATCAGGCTGTACCTTGTAGCCATATATTTAATAATGCTCCCTGCGTTAGAACTACCGCCGCCTAGTCCTGCCTCTACGGGTATATTTTTTTTAACTTTGATGTGGAATTTCTGTTCGAAATTGTTAACAATACGTAAACATTGTAAAGCCTTGTGAATAGTTGATTCTCCATTCATTTGGATTTGAGGACTGAATTCAATGATATCGTTGTCAGTATCAATTTCTTTTATTTCAATTTCATCAAAAAGATTAATTGGGATCATTAGGGTTGATAGAGTATGTAAACCGTTAACAATGTTGTTATCAATAGTTAGGTTCAAGTTAATTTTTGCAGAACTATGAAGTTTCACTTTAAACTCTTCGCTAACAACAGATATTGTTCAGGAGTTAATTTTTGTGGCCTGTCATCAGGATTAATCCCTAATTTTTCTAGCTCATCAACACTGAAGTATTCTTGCAATGCTGATTTAATTTTTTTTCTTTTTTGCTGGAAGGCAATTTTTGAAAGATTAAAGGCCTCTAAGCGTTCCTCTTCATCTATTAATCTCTCTCGTTGTAGAGTAACAACACTTGATGTGACCTTCGGTACGGGAGTAAAGCAGTTTTTACTGACATCAAATTGAAGCTTAGGGTTGGTGAATAATGAACAGACAACTGATAGTGCACCATACTCTTTGGTATTGGGTTGTGCGGTAATTCTCTCAGCAACCTCTTTTTGAACCATAACAACATATCTGTGAATTACTGGAACTTCAGTTATTAATTTAACAAGTAGCCTTGTTCCTATGTAGTAAGGAAGGTTGGAAACAAGAATCCACCAAGGACCTGTTAATTTTGAATAGTCGTACTCCATTGCGTCCTGAGTAATTACTTCAATATTAGGAATTTCAGAAAAACGTTCCTCTGTAATTGCGGCTAAGTTCTTATCTATTTCAAGGACTCTTAATCTATAGTTATCTTTGAGCAATTCATTGGTTAAGGATCCTGTACCAGGTCCAATTTCAATAATTGGATCTGCAAGTTGTCCTTGTACAAGCTTTGTTATTTTTCTTGAAATATTTGTATCTATGAGGAAATTTTGTCCTAATTTAAAATTAGGTTTGCCTTCTATTTTTTTTATCCAATATGCTTCACTCATTATTTACTATTTACCCAACATAGTGTTTGTATTTTTAATCGTTATGTCCGAAAGCTCTTGAAGGGTAATCTCCCTAAGCTGTGCTAAATGTTTTGCAGTCTCAACAATATACTCTGGTTTGTTGTTTTTGCCTTTATGAATACCAGGTGCCAGATATGGTGTATCCGTTTCAAGAAGAAGCCTATCCAAAGGAATTTTTTTTACCGATAAGTTGAGATCTTTTGCTGTTTCATAGGTTAATATTCCTGACAGCGAAAAATATACTCCTAACTCAATAAATTTCTTGGTCCATTTATTACCACCTGTCCAAGAATGCAGAATTACAGGAAACTCACCACTGTATTTAGCTATGATTTCGTAAGTATCTTTAAAACTATCTCGGCAATGAATAATTACTGGTTTTAAAAGTTTTCGAGCCAACTCAAGGTGAAATATTAGATTTTCACGTTGTTCTTCTCTTGTGGAATGGTCCCTATAGTAATCTAAACCTGTCTCACCAATCAGATCTGCTTCATTTATTAATTTCGAGAGGTCTTCTTTTTGTTTTATAAGATTTTTTGCATCATGCGGGTGTAATCCTGCTGCCCAATATGCTGGAACTGGTAAATTTGATGAAAGTTCTTTTGCTTTTTTAGAGGAATCAACATCAACACCTGGAAGTATAAGATATTCTAAGAATTCAAAACTTAGATCAGCCAAATCATAATCAGTCAATTGTAGGTGACAATGAGTGTCGACCCATTTAGGTTCTTGTTTAATTGCTGTTTCTTTCACTACTATATAAGAATAGGAGCATAAATATATATGAGTAAAGGTAATAAAGGAAAGATTGATAACCTTGGGAGAGTCGTTATCCCTAAAACAATAAGAGATGCATTAGGCATTAAGCATAATGATGAAATCTCTATGACTGTGGATAATGCAAAACTGATAATTACTAAAGGATATAAAACTTGCTCTATTTGTGATACTAAAGATGTGACTACTCAGGTAAGTGACAAATTACTTTGTGATAGCTGTATTTCAGAAATTAAAGGTCTTTAATCTTTTCATAGATTTCATTAGTTGAAATATCAGTAATTAAAGAAATCGTCTTAGCAATTTCACGTTTTGGAATGTCATATTTTAATAAATTATTAACAGCACTTTCTACATCAAGGTCAAGTCTTGTTTGTTTCTTTAAACCCTCAATCACTAGGGTGATCTCGCCTTTAACATCATTTCCTTTGAACTCTTCTAATAATTCTTTTGCGGTACCTCGATAAATAGTCTCAAATTTTTTAGTGAGCTCTCTACAAATAACTATTTCGTTAGTGATTCTTTCTTTAACAAAAGTTTCCAAATCCTTCGACAATCTTTTTGGCGAGGTGAAACACACCGTTGTGATATCAGAAGTAACTAAATCGGAGATGAACGATGATCGTTCTTTTCCAGACCGGGGTATAAATCCAACAAATCGAAACCTACTCAGATCAAAGCCTGACAGTGTCAAAGCTACAATAACACTTGAAGGTCCAGGGATGGATTCAATTTTTATTTTCTTATGTGCTAGTGCGGCAACTAACTCTGAACCCGGGTCAGCAATCAGTGGGGTTCCTGCATCAGAAAGTAAGGCGACATCTTTACCAGAATCAAGTAAATTTTCAATTTCATTTAACTTTTCTAGTTCATTTCCAAGGAAATATGAGTACACAGGCTTTTTTATATTTAGATGATTTAGTAACTTAAGGACTCTTCGAGTATCTTCACCATAAATACAGTCAACTTTACTCAAAGTTTCTGTGAGTCTTGTGGAAATGTCAGAAAGATTTCCTATCGGTGTTGCACATATAAATAGAGTGCCCAAAGTATTAAAAACGACTTATCTGTGTAGTAATTTCATTAAATATTTCTAAATCTTGAGTCAGTAACATTCTTACATGAGTACTGTCATTAGAAATCCAGACATTCGTATCCCCAATATAGAGCATGCCACCTTCGAAAGACTCAACGCTTGTAAATCTTTCCTGAGCATTTGCCCAAGCTATATAAGCGTTGTAGATTTCTTCTAAATCTTCTGGGGTGTCTCCAGTCATTTTCAATGACATCATTAGTTGTTGAGATGAATTTACATAATCTTTCCAAGCACCTCCACCAAGTCCAATTGCGGCCTTTACAGAAGCTACCCTGCCAATTGTGTCTTGGAGGATATAAGGTATGTCTAATGCTCCTATTGTTCCCTCTTTAACTAAGTTGTAGTCAGCAACAATTAAATCTTCAATAATTACATTTTCATACACTTCTCCTGAGAAATATTTTTCAGGTTCATAAATTTGTTCTGCAGTTGGTAGTTGATATAAAGCCTCGTTTATAGCTTCCATCCCACCTTGATTATTAATTTGTTTAACTAGTTGTGGACCAAAAGAGTAATACAGTTCATTTGGAATATAAAAGTAAGTAGGTAGTTGAACTCTGCAAACAAAATTAGGCTGTTGTGAATTCATGGCAGTCCTATCATATTGATCAAGGCCAGATTCCCATCTTGCCTGAACTAAATCAGCTTGAGCTTCCATAATGGATCTTCTCCCGGCATAGTCAGAAAAATCATCTTTCTCTTTCATTTCGTCATACCACCCAGCAAGATCTATTACCTGTCCCTGTAGTGTGTGGGTTAGCTCATGAACTAGTACGCTCTGCTCCCAGAGATTAAATTTCTGTTGATTTGTTTTTACTGGAACTCTTAGTACTTTGTCCACCAAGTTATATGATCCTGATGAAGCACATCTCTGATACTCGACGAGAAGATTTTTCATTGCCTCTGGAGAAGCAGTGCTTAATCCCCACATGTTTTCTGAAAGTACAGCTCTCTCCCACTCGCCCTCTTCATAGTCTTCTTCAAAGTTGTCTAAAAAGGATAGCTCATTATATTCTTGGTAACCATTACTCGTATACAACTCATACTTAGGGTATTCCGTATAAGTTAGACCTGTTCTTTTTTCAACAAAAGCAATCAGATCATCAAACTGCTCTTTCATTTCTGGCTTCATTTCAATCAATTCAATTCCATATTCATCAAGAGCAAACACAGTACTCTCAGGTACTGTTGTTGAAGTTGTAGTTGTGGTGGAACTAGATGTTGTAGACTCTGGCACAGGTGTAGTTGTTTCTTCAATATCCTCTGAGGCACAAGAAGTAATCAAAATAAAAGCTAGTAAAGTTATTAGTTTTTTTCTCATAGCTTATAAGAATACAACTATTCTTATATATTGAGATAAAAAAGTTAGGGAGTAATTTTGATAAAAGAATTTAGAAATTTTATTAATAGAGGAAATGTTGTTGAACTAGGAGTTGCATTTGTGATGGGTGCCTCTTTTAAGTCTTTAGTTGATGTTTTTACCAAACGTCTTGTTGAGCCAGTAATCGGATTATTTTTAAATTTGCCAAACTTAGAGAATCTGGGTTTGTTTGGTGATATAGACCCGGCTTCTGGAATTAATGCAGGAAGTGTGGGTGCTTTTCTTGGTGAAGTAATTAACTATACGATTATTGCTTTTGTTATGTTTATGGTAATTAAAGCATACAACCACTTTGAAGACGTAGTTGGAGATGATGAAACCGAAGAAGTTGCATCGGAATCAAAAGAAGTTGTTTTACTAAAAGAAATAAGAGACGGTATTAATAATTTAAGCACTAAGTAATCTAAATGAATGAAGCAGAATAGTTTAAAAAATCTTTATCTCTATTCGAAAGAACAAGAAACAAAGGTTCGTCGAGGAATACTTTACTCCATCCTTAATAAACTTTTTGACTTAGCTCCCCCTGTTCTAATTGGAATTGCAATTGATATCGTAGTTGAAGGTTCTGACTCTTTCTTAGGTAGCCTTGGAATCGAAGATAGAAGACAACAACTTATAGTTCTTGCTTTTTTAACATTTATAATTTGGGCTTTAGAATCAACCTTTGACTACGTTGCAGCAGTAACCTGGAGAAATATCTCACAGGACGTAGAGCACAGTTTAAGAACAGACACATTCAAAAATGTTCTTGGATTAGATCTTCAGTATTTCGAAAACAAATCATCAGGAAGATTAATGGCTGTGTTGAATGATGATGTAAATCAGTTAGAAAAATTTCTAGATACCGGAGCTAATAAGCTGTTGCAAACTTTAACTACTGTAGTTGTCATTGGAGGAACATTTCTCTACATCTCCCCGCTAATAGCAATATTTGCCTTCATTCCGATCCCGATCATTATATTTGGTTCATTTAAATTTACTAAAACAATTGCTTCTAGATACACACGTATAAGAAACGCAATCGAAACCTTAAATGCAAATCTTTCAAATTCCCTTTCTGGAGTGTTAACAGTTAAAAGTTTCAACAGAGAAGAAAAAGAATTTAATCGTATTCTTACATCCTCAACGGAAGTAAAAAGTGCAAATTATCATGCTATAAAGCTTTCTGCTGCTTTTATCCCAATAATTCGAATAGCTATTTTATTTGGCTTCACTGCAACACTTTTAATCGGAGGATTCATGGCTCTGGATGGTGAAATAAATGTTGCCATGTATTCAGTTTTGCTTTTTATAACTCAACGACTGCTTTGGCCTCTTACTGAACTAGGAGATACATTTGACCTATACCAACGTGCAATGGCTTCATTTAAACGAATAAACGCACTAAAAAACACACAGCCCGATATCCAAAATGGTTCAATAGAAGCTGGAAGTATTGA
The DNA here is from genome assembly GCA_963979435.1 of uncultured Candidatus Actinomarinales bacterium. GTDB lineage: Bacteria > Actinomycetota > Acidimicrobiia > Actinomarinales > Actinomarinaceae > Actinomarina. The sequence continues at coordinate 10,149 of CAXBVE010000008.1, forward strand.
GAAACTTATAGCTTTAGAAGGTGTTAATTTTTCTTATGTAGATAACTTTCCTGTATTAAACGATGTCTCAATAAATATTAAAAAAGGTAGTACTACAGCGATTGTAGGGAGTACGGGTTCAGGAAAATCTACATTAATAAAATTACTCCTACGACTCTACGATGTGAAAGCTGGAAAAATAAAATTTGATGACATAGATATTAAAGATTTGAATATCCACAGCCTAAGAAAAACTATTGGTTTAGTGAGTCAAGATATCTTTCTATTTGAAGGGACAGTTTTTGAGAATATTGCATATGGAAATCTAGAAGCTAGCAATAGTGATATTTGGAAGGCAGCCAAACTATCAGAATCAGACGAGTTCATTAATCTTCTGCCAAACAAAGAAGATACAATCGTAGGTGAACGTGGTCAAAAACTTTCTGGTGGCCAAAGACAGAGAATTTCTATAGCTAGAGCTATCTTAAAAAATCCTGAGATTTTGATTCTGGATGAAGCAACATCTGCGGTTGACAACGAAACAGAGGCAGCAATTCAACGATCATTGGATACCTTGAAAGAGGGGCGAACTGTAATAGCTATTGCGCATAGACTTTCAACCATTAGAAATGCGGATATTATCTATGTACTTGAAAAAGGACAAATTGTAGAAAGTGGAACTCACGAAGAACTCGTTAAATTAAAAAAAGTTTATGCAAACCTTTGGGATGTCCAAACAGGTAAAAAATTTAATTCAAAACTTTAGATGCTATATATTCACCAATAGCAAGTGATGCCGTAGCGGCAGGACTAGGAGCATTCAGAACATGCAGTGATTTATACCCCTCTTCAAATAAGAAATCATCTAACAAACTTCCATCATCAGATACAGCTTGTGCTCTCACACCTGCAGGTCTTTGAACCAAGTCTTCTGATTCAATCCCAGGTAATAATTTCTTAACCTCTTGAACGAATGCTGCTTTATTTAGAGACCTATACATTTCATCAATTCCAGTCTTGAAATATTTTCTCCCAAGCTTAACCATGCCTTTATAAGTAATAGTTTCTAGAGTTTCAAATAAGTTAAATTTTGTCCACGAATATCCTTCTCTTGAAAAAGCTAGTACTGCATTTGGGCCAGCTTCTATTCTTCCATCAACAGTTTTAGTTAAATGTATTCCTAAAAATGGTAAATCTGGATCTGCTATTGGATAAATCATGTTGTTAAGGAGATGACTCTTTTCATTAACAATTTCGTAATACTCACCCCTGAAAGGAATAATTTTAACCTTCGGATTTAATCCATCTAGTTTTGCGACTTTATCAGAAAACAATCCAGCGCAATTTATCAAGAAATCACCAGTAAAGGTTTCTTTTTTGCTACTAACTAACTTTGCATCGTTATTTTCTGTTATATTCACAATTTCTTGAAAGTATTCAACATCTCCACCTTTATTTCTAAAAATGTTAACCATCGTTTCTGTCACAATTTTATAGTCAACTACCCCAGCTTGAGGTACAAATAATCCCTGTTGAATTTTGGAATTAGGTTCTTTATCAATAAGTTCATCTTTCTCTAATACCTGCACTCCACTCATTGCTAATAATTTCGATCTTTCAAAGAGAGATTCTATTTTTTGCATATTTTCATCTACAACAATTTTGCCTTCAAGCCTATAAGGGATATTATTTGACTCTAAAAACTTAAGCATTAACTCTCTACCTCGTATACATAGATTAGATTTGAATGAATCAGGTTTATAGTATATCCCGGAATGTAGCACTCCAGAGTTGCGTCCTGATTGATGTAGTCCAACAGTACTTTCTTTTTCAAGGATGAGAATTTTTTTATTAGCTTCTTGCAGCTTTAAAGCAGTAGAAAGCCCAACGATGCCACCACCGATAACAATATAGTCATATTTTTTACTACTTCTCACTTTGGTGGAGGTGCGGGGAGTCGAACCCCGGTCCTTTTAAGCTACCTAACAGCTTCTCCGAGCGCATCTGGTGTTAATACTTTTGAGAAAGACACCAGAGACATATTCTCAAAAGTTTTCTACCTTAATCTTAAAAGTTAATCGGTAGCTTAACTTAGCATCCCACATTTCGACGCCGATACCACCCGAGGTGGGAGCCCCGATGGTCGACGAGTCGCATTAAGCGGCTAAAGCCAATTTAGGTTTGGCAGTTATATTGTTTTCCTACGTTTTTAACGAGGCCCTAGGTCCCTCGGCTCGCTACTGAGAGACTCACTTCAAAGTCGAAGCCAGTTCACCCCCATACAACTATTATGGTTATAAAGTTAAACTTAGCCAAGGTAATTTATGAAAATACAAGGAAATGATTTTGCATTAACTTCAAAGTTGAGTGTGGAATTAAATAGTGATGATAATGAAGGCCTTATTTTTATTCCTAAAAATCTATCACTATTTGTAGAGATTGAGAATTATTTTGGAAAAATAATAATTAATAATCTGAGGATTGAAACTCATCAAGACCAGTTTTCTTTAACTAAAAAGGGTTTAGAGGGGTTAACTGCCTCCCTAGATGTAAAGCTTTTAGATAGATATCTTTTTAAAATGCTTGGTGATAAGTCTGGAATTAGTCATAGTCCTTACAACTATTTTATGAAACATGACTTTACTAGCTTTGAGAAAAGTAGAAGAATAACAGATTATGATTGGGCAATGTTTGGATCGTTGTATGTCTTTGCGTGTAACGTTCTTCCGGATTCCGTTAAAGTTGAACTTTCTCTAGCTAAAGAATTAAGGATTTCAGAGGAAAATTTTAAGAGATATCTTAAAAAAATACCTAAATCAATTTTTCTTAAAAATGAGCATATTGAATCACGCGGTGGTAATCTCACCTTTGAAGCTGAGGAATTGATTGTTTCTCAACTGTCAGAAGAAAATAAGAAACTTTTTGAAGAAAATCCTTACTTAAAGTTTTACTCAGGATCAGATTTAGCCTGAGGTCGGACCATTGAAATTAATTTATTTATTTTAATTTTCCACATCTCCCTATCTTTAATATGAGCATCTTTCCAACTTATATCATGAGCTCTATTATACGGATGCCCTGTATACCTATTTGATAGCTTATCAATGTGAGTATTAGCTGAGCTATCATCTATGACCTCTTGTACCTCTCCCCTTATTTCCCAACTGGAGTACATCGCATCTGGTTCAAAAATAACAAGTGAGATATTATTGTCACTTCTAATATTAAAAGTTTTTTGTCTACCTTTTTCTGTATTGATAATTAGATTTTCACCTAGATAATCAATCCACATTAAATGGTTTTGAATTTCATTCGTGTTCAAATGTGTTGCCATTGCACAAAATGCATTTTTACTAATTGCTACTTTTAATTCCTCAGGAAGTTGCATAATTCCAATTTTAAAGCAAAAATATTAAATATGGCATTTATTAACATCTTTAATTTTGAAAATTCTAGCGGTTTGCTAAAAAAAGAATATGAAAAGGGAATTAGGCGCGCTGGCCGTATTTGGAAGGTGTTAACTATTCAGTCACAAACACCTGAAATCTTACAAGATTCTATGAGGTTATACGGTTCTACAATGTATGGGAATTCTAAGATAGATAGATTTGATAGAGAATTATTAGCCGTGGTGACTTCATTAGCAAATGAGTGTGAGTACTGAGTACGGTCACATTTATATGATCTCCGGTCGGAGACCCAAAACCAAAAGCTTGTTGATGAAATTGCAGATAATTGGAAAAATAGCTCCATAACCGAAGTTCAAACTGCGATGTGTTTATTTGCTGAAAAGTTAACTTTACAGCCAAGCACTATTACTCAATTGGATATTGATACTCTTTCAGATTTTGATTTGAGTGATAAGGAAATCTCAGAGATCGTCCAAATAGTTTCCTATTTTAATTACATAAATCGTGTTGCTGATGGTTTAGGACTAGAACCAGAGGACTTTATAGATGAAAAAGGCTACAAAATTAATTAAGTGTAATTTGAACTTTTTTTCGCTTAAAATTAGATAATGAATAATAAGAAACAGTTAGTAATACTTTTTACACTCTTAACAGCAGTAGCCATCTCAGCATTTTCTTACTTTTCAAATTCAGAAAATGAAGTTGTTGTTTCGGTGGAGGAAATACCAACTGAAACTGTCAAACCCCTTGAAAATACTTCAACAACTCAGCTTATAGAAAAGTTTCCTTTTCCAGATGAAAGCCTTCAAGATTTTATAAATCAAATTTATACAAAAAATATAACAAACTGCAAAACTAAAATTGAATTTACCTACTCTGAGCCAGAGTGTTTGAAAGATACCTATGAAGCAAACTTGCTGATTATAAAAGAAAAGAACACTTACGAAGAACTGGCTCAAGAGGCCAATAGTTTTCTAGTACAGAACACTAAAGATTTATCTAAAAACAACATCAATAAACTTTTAGAAATAATCAAATATAAAGAAATTATTCAAAATCTTGAACAGGAAACAAGGCTCATCACCGCTTTATACGAAGAAAGATTTGCATCAAGTATTAAAAGAACAGCTATTTTTGCTAATAGTGACGAACTCCTACAAGCGCAGGTAATATCATATAACTTTTTAAAAAGTGGTTGCATCGATAGAGGACTGGTCAGCAGTGAAGATGCATGGTTGTACCCTGAAGAAATACAGGTTAGAGATGAAAACTTAATAAATTTTGCATTAAAAATTGAGCCGAGCATTCCCATTGGTCCTGATTGTATGGGAAAATTAATTACATCTATTCTTAATGATCCTAGAGGATGGAATAATATTACAGAGAAAGAATTTCTACTTGTCAGTGAAGAAGATGCTGATTTTACTTTTATCTTTTCATCTCCAGATAAAACGGATGAGCTTTGCGCGCCGTTAGAAACTAATGGTATTTACTCGTGTAGAAACGAAGAAGAAATTATCATTAACTATTTCCGTTGGGAAAATGGTGCTATTGATTTTGGTAATGATATGAAGACATACAGACTTTATTTAATAAATCATGAAACTGGACATATTTTAGGATGGGGTCATACTGGTTGCCCCAAAGATGGAGCTCTAGCACCAGTAATGATGCAACAAAGCAAAACTACAGATGGTTGCACTCCATATGGATGGCCATTATATGAAATCATAGATATGAAGTATGGATTTGATACATTTGTTTCTTTGGAAGAAGATTAAGTTAGTTTGGTGCCAGCCTAAAACAACTAAATCGTATTTTAATTATGCACATTAATTATTTCTATGACAACTAGTTTTTTAGAAATCCTTAGCATTGACTGATGCAGAAAAATCTCCACTTAAAATATTTTTAACATTTTTAATAGTATCTGAACCTGCCTTAAGCTGTGCTTCCCGTGTTGAAGCGCCCAAGTGTGGAAGTGTGATTGAAGATGACTGAGTTAATTCTGCTGTATATGCTGGAGGTTCTTGTTCGTAAACATCAAGAGCTGCTGAAAAAAGTTTTCCTTCTTCAACAAGACGTAAAACTTCGGATTCATCAACAACACCTCCTCTGGATGTATTTACGATTATTGAATCTTGCTTCATGAGTGATAACTTCTCTTTAGAAATAAGATTCATGGTCTCTTTATTCTTAACAACATGAAGAGAAACTACATCAGCTTGTTGTAAAAGATCGTCTAATTCCATTTTTGTTTCATTTTCGGTTGAATCTTGAACGTATGGATCAAAGAATATAATTTTCATTCCAAAACTCTGCATTCTTGTCGCCACTAACCTTGCTACTCTTCCAAATCCTACAAAACCCAGAGTTTTTCCATGTAACTCTATTCCAGTCAAGGCTGCTCTATCCCACTTTTTTTGCTTTAGGGAATTGTTTCCTTTTATTATATTTCTTGCGGTGGCAATAATTAAGCCAACAGTTAGCTCTGCAACAGAAATAATATTTGCTTCCGGAGAATTGGTTACATGTACACCATTTTTTGTTGCTTGTGTAATATCCACATTGTCCAACCCCACTCCACATCTTGCGATAATTTTTAAGTTTGCTCCTTGTTTAATAACTTCCTCATCTATAGAAGTTGCGCTTCGTATAAACACCAGGTCTGTATCGGGAATATGGCTGAGTAATTTTTCTCTTTTATTTTCTTCAGTTGATATATCTACGCAATTACCCATCTCTTTTAACTCTTGTAAGGCTAAAGCGTCTAATTTATCGCATATTAAGATTTTCATTTTACTTCCGTTAACTTATTTAATGCTAACTGATGTAATTCTTTAGAAGCTGATGCTAGAACATAAACATTCTCTTGATTGTCGACAAGTTCATTCCCCTCCCAGTCAGTGATAACTCCTCCTGCTCCTTCTACAACTTTAATAAGGGGTAAATAATCATGAGGAGCTGATAACCTTTCAGCAACTATATCTAGATAACCACTCGCTAAAAGTCCATAGTTGTAACAATCGCTACCTGTGGTAGTTACCTTTACCGAATCTTCAAGTGATTGATAAGCCTTCCATTTTTTCATGCCAAATTCATGACTCGATGTAGTTGCCATCAAAGCATTCTCAAGTGTTTCTACGGATTGACATATTGTTATATTTCCGTTTACAGTAGTTTGATTCTCTCTGAAAGATATCCATCTTTCTTTAAGAGCTGGACAATCAATAACCCCTCCTATTACTTCATCGCCTTGTTTCAAGCCGATAAGTGTGCCAAAATCATGTTTTCCAGCAATGAAACTACGAGTACCATCGATGGGATCAACAATCCAAGTAAAGTTCGATTCATTATTTAAGTCTTCAAACTCTTCACCAATTATGTTATGGGTGGGATAGGCTTTTTGAATATTTTTTCTTATCAGAGTTTCAATTTCACGATCAGCATGTGTAACAGGACTTTGATCACCTTTTAGTGAAAGATTTCTGTTTTGTCTAAAGTAATTTAGAGCTATCTTGCCAGTTTGATCGAGTAATTTATCTACGAAATCCGTTAACTGAGTCGCACTTAAGTTGTCAGTAGTCAAGTTTATATTGTTCCGAGATCTCTGAGTTTTTGCTCAAGTTGAACGTCACTTGGCTCAACCAAAAAAGTATCATCTGGAAAAACTATTGTGGGTATTCTTCTCGCACCTTTTTGAAGTTCTTGAATATATGAATTTGCAACATCATCTTTATCAACATTTACAACATCGAAGGAAACATTTAAGGACTTTAACAAGGCTTCAGATCTTACACAATCTCCACACCAGTCGGTGCTATACATCATTATATTTTTCATTGATCTCCTGAACTAAATGGGTCTGTCAATAAGGATAAAACATTGCTTAAACTTTCCAAACTTTCAAACGCAGTTTGCAACTGATTGATACTGTCTAATGCAATATCCAATTTTGGAAGAATTGCACTAACCTCATCAATAACTAATAGAGCTTCATTTAGGTCTTCCGAGACTACTTCTATTTGTTGAAATACAAAAAATCCGAATAAGGCAAAAATTACAAGAGTTAAAACTTGTAAAAAGAGAACAAGTTTTAGCATTATTAACTTAAAGCAGTTATTTTTTCTTTTATTGTTTCTTTTGGTTGTACTCCAACAAAACGTTCTTTTACTTCCCCACCTTTGAGAATAACGACAGTTGGCACACCCATTACTTGGTTTGCTCCTGCGATTTCAGGAAATTGATCAACGTCAAGCTTAACAAACTGTACATTTTCAACTTCTTCCTCTAGTTCTTCTAAGATTGGGCTTAATACTTTACACGGACCGCACCATGTTGCGTGGAAGTCAATAACTACTGGTGTTTCAGAGTTTTGTAAGGCCGCATATTCTTCGGCGTTTATATCTTTCATTTTTTCTCCTTTGTGATGTAAATTCATTGTATAAACATGACGTTTATACAAGTAACTTCATAGTCAGTTATTTTATAAACTATACTTATCAAATGAGTTCTATAGTCGTATCACCTCATCACTTATCCTCAAAAGCAGGAAAAAATATATTACAAATTGGTGGTAATGCCGTAGATGCGGCAATAGCTGTAAATATTGTTCAAGGTGTAGTCGCCCCCGAGACATGTGGGGTAGGTGGAGATTTATTTGCTCTTATTTGGAGAGATGGATCAGTTGAGCCAGATTGCCTAGATGCATCAGGGTATGCAGGTTCTAAGGTTGACGGAGAAACGATTCCAGGGGATACTATTCCCCTCAATCATCCAATGTCGGTCACAGTGCCAGGTGCAGTGGATGGATGGTTTAAACTTCATGAAAAATATGGTTCATTGGAAATGTCAAAAATATTTGCAGCTGGAATCGAAATTTGCCACGAAGGCTTTGAAATAAATCAAGAACTTGCACAAAGTTTAGATATCCATCAGAGTGAACTTGGTGGACAAAGGTCATCAGTCAGTTTTTATAAGAATTTACTTCCTTTAACTGCTGGTACCCACATAAGACGTGTAAATCTTGGTAAAACCCTAGAGCTAATTGCAAATGAGGGCCCAGATATATTTTATAAAGGAGAAATTGCATCTTCAATATCTGAGGTTGTGGGTGGAAATATTTCTCCTCAGGATCTTAAGAACTACTCCTCACAATGGATAAAACCACTGCGAATGAATGTATTTGGCTATGACGGATGGACTACTCCTCCGTCCACACAAAGTTATCTTACACTTTCAACATTGAAGGGTTATGAGCTTTTATCTGAAAAATATGAAGAATCCTTACACATGCTAATTGAGAGTTATCGTATATTTGCAGCAGATAGAGATAATATCACTTACGACTATAAAGATGATATTCTTGACTTCAAAGGCGTCGATCTTGATTATATTGAAAAAAAGATTGAGCTCTATGATGATCAAAAAACACAGAAATTTTCCTTTCCTGAACCAAGTGGTGGAGGCACGGCATACATGACTGTAAGAGACTCGTCTGGTTTAGGTGTATCACTTATTCAGTCCAACTTTCATGGTATTGGAAGTCGCATTGGTGTAGACAGTTATGGATTCTTTCTACATAATCGCGGGTGTGGGTTTAATTTACAAAAAGGGCATAAAAATTATCTTCAAGCTGGGAGAAAGCCATTACATACATTATCTCCAACTCTGTGGACAAAAGATAATAAATTAGAGTTACTACTTGGAACTCGTGGGGGAAGGTATCAACCACAATTACTTGCACAGGTCATACTCCCTTACTTAAAGGATAAAACTCCTCTCAGGGATATTATGCAAAAGGGTCGCTGGGCTTTAAATGACTTCTTATCTAATACAGATTCTCAATTAACTGTAGAGGGAGCATTTGCAGCTACAGATATTCAACACCTAGAGTCAAAGGGACACTTAGTTACTCAGATTGACCAAAAATTTGATAAAGCCTATGGACCAGTTTCAGCAATATATAAAGATAAATCATGGACAGGGGCAGCTGACGTAAGAGTTGGAACAGAAACCGTAGAAAATTTTTAGTAGTTCTTCATATCCTTTTTGTGTTGTTTTTCCGTAAGCTTTTTTCTCTTGTCATAATCTTTTCTACCCTTACCTAAGGCAAGTTCAATTTTAATGAAACCGTTTTTTTCGTAAACTTTCATAGCTACCAAAGTATTACCCTTAATCGAGGTGAGACCAATCAGTCTTTTGATTTCTTTTTTGTGCAGTAATAATTTACGGGGTGATTTTGCATTGTAATCTAATTCATTTGAATACTTGTAGTGCTCAATGTTCATTTCTCTAATAATTGCTTCTTCATTTTCTATGATTGCAAAAGCATCTACTATTGAGACTGCACCATTTCTAATACTCTTAGTTTCTGCACCAGTTAGTACAATTCCAGCCTCAATGTATTCACTAAACTCATATGAATTTCTAGCTTTTCTATTTTCTGCAAATACTTTCATATCAAGGCAAGAAACAGTAGGGATTCATTCTACCTCTACTCGTAGGATCAAGATATGGTAAAGAGCACGATACAGAGCTTGGATCTTTTAGTCGCACCTCGAAATGAAGATGGGGTCCAGAAGACCTACCAGTATTACCTACCTGACCAATGGTATCTCCAGTTATCACTGTTTGGCCGGGTGTGACATTAATTTTGTTCATATGAAAATACAAAGTTGTCATTCCTCCACCATGGTCAATAAATACTGAATTGCCGGCAAGGCCGTAATATCTAGCAAGAATTACAACTCCACCTGCTGCTGCCTTAATAGGCGTACCAGTTCTTGCAGGAATATCTATAGCTCCATGAAAGCTAGTAACGCCTCTAAATCTTCTCCACTTATATCCACTTGATACGTAGCTACCAGTAATTGGCCAAGTCAATTCATCTGGTGCAGGTCCACCAAGTGTACTTAGTCTCTCAATGTCAGCCTGAATTGCATCTTCAAGCTTTTCAAGATCTGCATGTTCTTTATCTAAAAGTTCAAGTTGTTTATTTGCTTGAGCTAAAAGATTTTGTGCATTTCTTCTTTCAGATAAAACTTGTGACTTTTTAGATTCAACTTTTCTCTTTTCTGACTCTACAAGATTTTTACTTGCCTCTACTTGGTCCGCATACTCTTCAGCTTCAATAGATATATCTGTTTTTTTCTCCTCTTCGACTTGAAGATTGTTAATAACATCTTGTCTATCTGTTTCTCTATCTGTTAAAAATGATGTTTGTGTTTGTGCTAAGTTTTCTAAAACATTTAAGGTTTCTACAATTTTGTATGCTGAGTCAACTACTGATGATGCATATCCTAAAGCAGCTAAAAAATCTGATAGCTCATCCAAATCAATAAACAATGCTGTTGTTGGGCTCATCACACCATTTATGTATAAAGTTAGAGCTTGTTCTTGGAGTCCCTCTCTGGCATCATTTAATTCAATCTGAGTAGCAAATAACTCATCTTTGACGTTGGTGATTTCTGATTTGATTTTCCCTAATTTTGTTTGTTCCTGGACGATATTTTGCTGAACTAAAGCTAAGTTATCTAATGATGTATCGTACCCAGCGATTGCATCAGCTAAAGCCTTTTCAGCAACTATAAGTCTACTTTGTACTTCCGAAAGTTCTCTATTAACCTGTCTCAATGCTGAGTCGTTTGAGATGATAGCTTTCTCCAAATCTGTTTTTTCACCTTCATATTGGTTAATCTGATTAGCAATGGCCTGTAGTTGTTTCTCAACTTCTTCTAGGCGCTCCTCAGCTGTTATTGCATTTAAACTTTCTAAAGAAAGTGTTTGAAATAAGAAAACACCAACTAATAAAGTAGCTATCCATTTCTTATTCATTGAGTGCTTTTCTTATGCCTACGTAGCTTGCAAAAAAACCAAAAATGATTGATGTGAGTATGAGTCCGAGGGTGAGGTTGATTAAATATGTATCAGAGATTGTTATATCAAATATACTCTCTGCTACTACTGAGTCCTTTGAGTACTGTATTAATCCCCAACCAAGCCCAACTGCAATGCTTGTGCCCAGTAAAGACTCAAAGATGGCTTCAAACATAAACGGTAGCCGAATATATGTTGAGGAAGCCCCAATTAACTTCATAACTTTAATCTCTTTCCGTTTAGCAAAAGCAGTAAGTCTTAGCGTATTGATAATTAATATAAATGCAGCAAATGCAATTAATATAGCAAAAACTGTTGCAGCTAAAACTAAAGTGTTTGTAAGACTTAATAATCTTTCAATCGCTTCTCCTGAAGCCCTAATTTCTTTAACCGCTGGATTCCCTTCCATCCTCTCAATAATTAGGGTATAGTCAGACGGATTATTTAAGTTCACCCTCAGAGATGAAGGCAATATATCAAAGTCAACTTCTTGAACTAATTCAGGTTGGTCTTTAAAAAGAATTTTAAATTCTTCAGCTGCCTCATCTTTGGTAAAATAATCAACCATTCTCACCTCTGGATAGCTTTCTAGCGACTCTTGAAGTTGTTTATGCGCAGTTGTTGTAACTCTGTCATCAAGAAAAATTACAACATGAACGCCGTTTTGCCATCTTGATGTATTATTTTCTACAACGGCTCTTCCAGACAAGGTTGTAAATACTAAGAAACTAGAGACCAGGACTGCCAAGACTGTAGCTACAACTAAAAGAGGATTCCTTCTCATGTTGATAAAGGTGTTTTTAATTACATAAGATAACTTATTCATAAAATTCCCTAAACATAAGTGCCCTCTGACTCGTCCCTGATCAGCTTTCCATCAGAAAGTTCTAATACTCTCTTTTTTCTTCTATTTACAATCGAAGAGTCATGTGTGGCCATTAAAATGGTCGTCCCGGCCCTATTAATTTTTTCGAGTAACGACACTATCTGAATACTAAGATCTGGATCTAAATTACCTGTTGGCTCATCACAAAGAAGAACTAATGGATTGCTTGCTAAAGCCCTTGCTATAGCGACTCTTGTCTGTTCTCCACCAGAAAGTTGATATGGAAATTTATATGCATTATCTTGTAGTTCTACTAAATCAATAAGAGTGCTGGTCTTTGCATCTATCTCAGCTGCATCGTATCCCAATACTTCAAGTGCGAAACTAATATTTTCAAATGTAGTTCTATCTTCAAGTAACTGTGGTTCTTGAGTTACTATTCCAAGTTTTCGTCTTAATACTGGGATTTTCCATTTAGGTAGTGAAGAGACCTCCATGTCTACGACATCAATTATGCCTTTAGTTGGGTACATATCTCTATATAAAAGTTTTAAAAAGGAAGATTTACCACTTCCTGAATGCCCTATGAGGTATACAAAGTCTCCCTCTTTTATTTCTGTGGAAATATTTGATAAAGCAACGCTTCCACCTTGAAAAACTAGCGATACATTTTCTAATTTAATCATTTAATCCCCGTCTACGCCATTTTAGATAGTCTTTAATAAATATGTTAATTTCTCCATCTAAAACAGCTTGGATATTCCCTACTTCTGTATTTGTCCTAGAATCTTTAACTTGTTGATACGGTTGCATTACGTACGATCTAATTTGCCTTCCCCATCCTGCCTCAACTTGATCTCCTCTTATCGAATTAAGTTCCTTCATTTGGTCTTCTTTTTCTTTGAGTGCGATTTTTGTTCTTAGCAACTCCAAAGCTCTTGTTTTATTTTGAAGTTGTGATCGCTCAGCCTGGCATGAGACTACTAATCCTGTTGGAAGATGAGTTATTCTTACTGCTGAATCCGTTGTGTTTACATGTTGGCCTCCAGCTCCGGAAGCTCTATATACATCTATTCTTATTTCATCATCTTTTATTTCGACTTCATCCGAATTCTCGATAAGTGGGATTACGTCAACACCCGCAAAACTAGTGTGTCTCCTCTTATTACTGTCAAATGGACTTATTCGGACAAGCCTATGCACTCCTCTTTCACTCTCTAAAGTTGCATATGCTCTGTATGAGGAAACCGTAATTGAAACTGATTTTATACCTGCTTCTTCTGCATTTGAAAGTTCTTCGATTGTATACTCCATGCCATTGTCATCAAAATATCGTGTATACATTCTGTATAGTATTTGAGCCCAATCATTTGCATCTACCCCTCCAGCCCCTGCATTAATAGAAATCATTGCATTCAAATCATCGTATTCTCCGCCATAAAAAGATTCTTCTTCTAAATTAACTAGTTTCTCCTCAAAGCTTTTAACTTGTTTTTGAATATCTTTAAGTACATCATCTTCTTCCTTACTAAGGTTTAGTAATTCTTGTAAATCAACTATCTCTGTATCTAGGGTTAAAAGAAGGTTTAGAATTTTTTCATAAGCAGCAGCTTCCTTCGTAATTGCCTTTGCTTTAGTGTTGTCTGACCAGAAACCTGTATCAGCCATCTGGTTATTAAGAAGTTCTAATTTTTTCTCTTTAGCTTCGAAGTCAAAGATACTCCTTAGCAGAAGAGAGTCTTTCAACTAATGCCTCTATTGCAGCAACTAATTCTTTGAACATAAATTAACCATTTTACACTTTTTATATTTTTTTCCCGATCCACATGGACAAGGGTCGTTCCTTCCAATCTTACCAAAATCTTTGCTACCTTCATCATTTGACTCAAGATTTGATGGATTAGCTTTAGTTTTTTGGGCACTGCTGACCCCTATCCCATCAAAGTTAAGTAATAGCCTAACAACAGAGGTCTTGACATTGAAAATTAATTCCTCGAATAAATCGTAACCTTCTTTTTGATACTCAACTAATGGATCTCTTTGACCCATTGCTCTAAGTCCTATTCCAGATCTAAGATAATCCATCTCACTTAAATGATTTTTCCATGTTTGATCAATAAAGGATAGTGCTGCAGCTCTTGCAAGATTCCAAAAATTCATACTATCTTTTTGTTCATTTTTAATAAATAATGCCTCGAGGTTTTCCCCTATATTCAATGAGTCGTCTATTTTTAAATTTGATAAGAGCTCATTCTTATTATCTTCACTTAAAAGTTCGTTTAACTCCTCGTCTACTTGGTCTTTAAAATGTTCAAGAGATTCGTATGATTTTTTATGAAGTTCCACATTTTGTGATACATTTTCTTTTATATCTTGAAACCACTCGTTTAGTAGGTCAGATATATCATCTGATGTTAATAGATTCCTTCTCCATTTATATATAACTTCTCTTTGTTGGTTCAAGACTTGATCAAATTTGAGAACATTTTTTCTTATCTCAAAGTTTAGAGATTCAACTTGGGCCTGAGCTCTTTCAATACTTTTTGTGACCATGTTTTGCTCAATTCTCTCTTCGTCTGGTAAATTTAGTTTGTCCATAATCGATTGAATTCTCTCACCTTGAAATCTTCTCATTAAGTCATCTTCTAGGCTTATATAAAATCTTGATTCTCCGGGATCTCCCTGCCTACCCGACCTACCTCTTAATTGGTTATCAATTCTACGAGATTCATGTCTTTCTGTTCCCAAAACATACAAACCTCCTAAGCTCAGTACTTTATTTTTTTCTTCAATACTTTGTTTTTCATATTCATCTGTCTTTTGTTGAAGATATTTATCATCTCCAAGTTTATTTTCATTTTTTGCTGCTAAAAAGGCCATCTCTTCTGGATTTCCACCAAGTTTAATATCAACACCTCTACCAGCCATGTTTGTTGCAACAGTTACTGAACCTAAACGGCCAGCCTGAGCTACTATAGATGCTTCTTGTTCATGATTTTTAGCATTTAAGACAGAGTGCTTAATCCCTTTATTTGTCAACGCTTTTGAAAGCTCTTCTGAAGATTCAACCGAGACTGTCCCAAGCAATATTGGTTGACCTTTTTTGTTCCTCTCATTTATATCCTCAATCACAGCATTAATTTTGGCTTTTCTTGTTTTATAAACAGCATCTTGTTTATCGTCTCTTGCAATTGGAACATTTGTTGGAATATCAATGACTTCAAGATTGTAAATTTGAATAAGCTCATCTTCTTCTGTTTTAGCTGTACCCGTCATACCAGAGAGATTTTCGTACATTCTAAAGTAGTTTTGGTATGTTATTGATGCTAATGTTTGATTTTCGTCTTGAATTTGTAAACCTTCTTTTGCCTCAAGTGCTTGATGTAAACCATCTGAGTACCTTCTACCCTCTAAAACCCTTCCAGTAAATTCATCTACGATTTTAAGTTGTCCACCCTCGACAATGTAATCAACATCTTTTGCATAGATTGCCTTTGCTCTTAATGAAGCGGTTAGATAATGTATAAAGTTTGTTTCTGTGTATTCGTATAAATTATCAATTCCAAGCTGTTTCTCTACCAACTCAATTCCAATTTCAGTTGGATGAATTTGCTTTTTACTTTCTTCAATTTCGTAATGAACATCTTGTTTCATCCCTTTTACTAGTTTTGAAAATTGGATATACCATTTTGTCGACTCTTCAACACGACCTGAAATTATTAATGGTGTCCTTGCTTCATCTACTAAAATTGAATCAACTTCATCAATTACAGAATAAAAAAGGTTACTTTGTGTAAGTTGTTCTTTTGTTTGAGCCATATTGTCTCTTAAATAATCAAAACCAAATTCATTATTTGTACCGTAAGTTATGTCTTTCCTATATGCTGCTCTTTTTTCTTCATATTCTTGATTTGCATAAATAAGTCCAACTTCTAAACCAAGAAAATTGTAAATAGGAGTCATCCACTCTGCATCTCTTTTTGCAAGGTAGTCATTTACAGTTACAACATGTACTCCCTTCCCATAAAGTGCTCTTAGAGCAATAGGTAATGTAGAAACCAGGGTTTTACCTTCACCAGTTTTCATTTCAGCAATCTTATTCCTTAAAAGTACCATCCCTCCAAATAACTGTACGTCATAATGCCTCTGGCCTAGGGTTCTTTTTGCAGCTTCTCGAGTTAATGCAAAAGCTTCGACTTCAAGTGAGTAAACGTCATCCGTTCCAATACGGTTTTTAAGCTCATGAAAAGCCTGTTTAATTTCTTCATCGGTAAGTTGTTCAAGTTCTTGTTCCTTAGAATTTATCTCTTCTACTTTTTTATTTAACTCAGTAGAGAGTTTTCCACTTCCAACAGATAAGACTTTTTTAAAAATACTCAAGTTTAGCTGGTGCCATGCTCCCAGGAATCAAGATAATTGACCTGCTCTTCAGTGAGAATTTCTAATTCTCCGCCCATGAGTCCCAATTTAGTAGCAGCAATTTTTAAATCTACTTCGCTAGGAAGAGTGTAAACTTTCGGCTCTAATTCTTTGTAGTTGTCTTTTATCCATTCTGCCGCAAGTGCCTGATTAGCAAAAGACATATCCATTACAGAAGCAGGGTGGCCTGTTGCAGCGGCAAGGTTAACTAGTCTTCCCTCAGCCAATATAAGTATTTCTTTTCCATCATATTTATAGCTTTCGACATGTTCTCTAACTCTATCAACTTGAGTACTGCCTTCTTTTAATGCTGCTAAGTTAATCTCTACATCAAAATGACCTGCATTAGCTAGAGCAACACCATCTTTCATTACGTCAAAATGTTGCTTATCTAATGCATGCATATTTCCAGTAACTGAAATGATTACATCTGCAATTTTGGCAGCATTAATACTTGTTTTAACTTCATATCCATGCATCAAGGCTTCTAATGCTCTAACTGAATTAGGTTCTACGACTGTTACTTTTGCACCCATACCATAAGCTCTTTCAGCAACACCTTTTCCACAGTCACCAAAACCAATAACAACCACATTTAAGCCAGCAATTAATAGATCAGTAGCTCTTACAACCCCGTCCATAGCACTTTGCCCAGTTCCAAATCGATTATCGAAAAGGTGTTTTGTATCAGAGTCATTTACTGCAACGACTGGAAATCTTAATTTATTATTTTTCTCCATAGACTTCAACCTTATAACTCCAGTTGTCGTCTCTTCCATAGACCCCATTACAGGTAAATCTGCCCTTTCAGTGTGTAGCAATGAAACTAAGTCAGCTCCATCATCCATCGTGATGTCTGGTTTTGTATCTAGAACTGCATTCAAGTGTGTAAAAAACTCATCATTAGAGACACCGTGAATCGCATGGACCTCTACATCGCTTTCTGCAAGAAATGCCGCGACTGAATCTTTTGTTGAAAGTGGGTTGGAAGCACATAGTGCTACATTTGCCCCTGCTGCTTTAAGGGTTAACATCAAATTTGCAGTTTCTTTTGTAACATGCATACACGCACCGATATTTAATCCCTCTAATGGTTTGCTTTGAGAAAATTCTGTTTTTATATCTTCTAAGACTTTCATTTGTCTTGCGGCCCAATCAACTTCTTGGCTACCTTCTTGCGCTAATTTAGAATCTTTTATTGAAGACATTGTTATCCTTTCAGTAGTTTTTTTAGTTCTTCTATTGTGTCTATATCCTCGGGTTTCATATTTAAATTATTAGCCAAATGGATACTTGTTAAATCTCCAAGTAATACTAGTTCCATTAATATTTTTAGTTCATCTTTCGACTCTTTTGTTGAAATATTCAAAATTTGAACTTTATCACCCAATAATTTTTCAGATAACTCAAATCTTTTCTTGATTTGAGGATGTTCAAATGGGCTTCTTAGAAAAATTAGTATAAAGTTTTCCATACTCCCATCTTTATCAGCTTGCCATGAAAGAATTTCGTTATGGTGCACTTCCGGCATCGACCCAATAAAGGCTTTGGCCTTTGAATTCTCATTAATTTGCGTTTTCCATCTTGAACTAACTAACTCAGTCAATCCAGTTCCTCCATATAAAACGCATGTTTTATTCATAATCTGCTTTGCATATGAACTAGCGAGGTGCTCTATTTCAGAATCTTCAGAATTGGAGAGTAATTCATTCAAGTGTTTTCCAGATTCTCGTATCTTGGAAGTAAAATTAGTATTTTCATTATTGTCTAAAAATAAACATACTGCCTGAGCAAGATAACCAAAAGCTGCGCGTGGTTGGAGTCCTGATGGTATTTGAATAAATTCTTTATTATTATTTTTTGCTTTTTCTATTAATTTCCCTCCGCTTGAAATGACAGCCCAATCAAAGTTATTTGTAATAGCGTCATTTAATCCTGATAAGGTTTCTTCTGTGTTGCCTGAGTATGAAATGAATAAACAAAATGGTTTTTTTTCTATTAAGTTGTTAGGAATGTTGTAATTCTTTATAACTGTTACGTCAGTGGAAGTTACTGTGTCAGATAATAATTTTAAAACATCTCCAGAAACTCCAGATCCCCCCATTCCCATAACTAAGAGAGATTCATAGGTTATAGAATTAATTCCCGCTGAAGTTTCTAGTTTTTCTTGAACTTGGTTTCCTAATTCATATGCAATATTTGTCATTACTCCTCTATTATATTCCTTATTTTTTTAACTAAATTATCTAGTAGATCAATATTTTCTGCTTCAGCATTTAGTCTTAATTTTGGTTCTGTATTGGATCCTCGTATATTAAACCAGTAATTTTCTTCAAAATAAGAAATTCCATCTAATGTATCAAAATCTTTCTCAAAATTATCTTTCACTTTCTGGATACTATCCTGTACGTTCTTTACAGTAAAATTAATCTCTCCTGATGAGGGGAAAAAGTTATAACTAGAGATTAGCTCTGAGGGTGTTTGTTTTTTTTCAGATAATATCTGTAAAAAAATTAGAAGAGTAACAATTCCTGAATCTGCATAAAAGTTTTCCCTCAGGTAGAAATGTGCGCTGTGTTCTCCTCCAAAATCAGCATCTTCATCCCGCATAATTTGTTTTATGTATGAATGTCCAACCTTTGATCTAACCATATTGATACCTCTACCCGTGAGATAGTTTATTACTGACGGAGGTACGTTTACATTGTAGACAACTTTTATTTCCCCTCTTTTTTCTAATAACCAATCAGAAATAATCGCAGTCATAATACTTCCTGAAATAATATTTCCTTTATCATCAGAAAAAACTGCCCTATCTGCATCGCCATCAAATGCAACCCCAAATTGATACTTGTTCGTGAGTACAAGTTCCACAAGTTCAATCAGATTATCTGGATTTGATGGGTCAGCTGGATGGTTAGGAAAATTTCCATCTACATCCATATAGATTCCATCGTAATTTAGATTGTATGTTGAGGTGAGGCTTTCTATTACAGAACCAATTGCACCATTTCCCCCATCTATTCCAAACTTCATTGAACTAGTAATATCATCAGGATTAACAATTGTTTTAAGATGGTTCATGTAAGTTGGAATAACATTTTCATTTTCATGTTGAGTGGTTGACAAATTTATTTCTTGGCTTTCAGATGCGAGTTCCTTAATCTGAAGTAAACCTGACTCTATACCAATAGGCGAAGCTCCAGAATTACAAAATTTAAACCCATTCCATTCTTTAGGATTATGAGAGGCTGTAATAATCAACCCGGGTAAATTCAACAAGCCAGATAAAGAATATACAACGTCCGTTGGGACTGTGCCAATATAATATACTTGTTTACCGTTACTCTCAATACCCGAAGCTACAGCATTAAATATTGTAAGATTTGAGGTTCTACCATCATGGCCAATAATAATTTTGTCAGCTTTAACAAATTTACTGAATGCAATTCCAATATTGTAAGCGGTTTGCTCTGTGAGGGTATCCCCATAAACACCCCTTACATCGTAGGCTTTAAATATTAAATCTAGTTTATTTTCAACCATTATTAAGTTATTGTACAGATAATGAGTCACAAGTTTACTGTAAAAAACTTTTCTGTCGTAATCCCAATCTTTAACGAAGAAGATATCATTTTGAACTCTGCAGCTCAAATTTATGATATCTGCAAGAGGAAGAAATTGGAATTCGAAATAATATTTGTAGAGAATGGTTCTAAAGATGAAACATTGTCTCTTATTAAGAATTTTATTTCAGATAAAAAAGAATGTGGAGTTACTATTTTATCAAAGGCCAACTACGGGAATGCTTTGAAACAAGGTTTTATAGAAGCTAAGAATGAAATGGTAATCTCTTTTGATATAGACTATTTTTCAGAAGATTTTCTTGAAGAAGCATTACAACTAGATGATACCTTCTCTGCTATTACTGCATCTAAGAGACTTGTTAAATCAAATGATGGTAGAAGGCTTATTAGAAGAATTGCTACCTTAACTTTTGTAGCGATTTTAAAGTTACTTTTTAATACTAAATTATCAGATACCCACGGTATGAAAGCTGTAAGAAATGAATCAGTTAAAAACCAGATCGAAAATGTTGTATCGACTCAGGATCTTTTTGATACTGAACTATTGATAAGAATAGAGAGGAGCGGTGAACGCATTCATGAAGTCCCGGCTGTCATAAATGAAATAAGACCCAGTGTCTCTGTCATCTATAAAAGAATCCCAAGGACAATCAAAAGTTTGCTTCGCTTAAGATCTCAACTATCTAAAGAATCTTTGAACACAAAAAATTTATAAATTAGATACTTTATTGGCAAAATACTGCCGTGTATCAACACTGTTGAAACTATAAACTGTAATTCATTTTCTTGAATTGAAGGCTTGTACCTATCTATCACATACCATATTAGTAGAGGAAGGATTAGGTTTATTAAGTTTGTAACTAAGAAACTAATAAACTCTTTGAAATTTCCTTTTTTTGAAGAAAGTTTGAAAATAATCTTTCTTGATAAAAAATAGGAAATTATTACACCAAAGGAGAAGGATCCTATATTTGTCAGGTAGGTTCTTAATGGAATCTCAATATTGTTAAAAATAAAAAATTGAAAAATATAATTAAACAATAACCCAATCAATAAATTTACTCCACCGACAATATATGTTCTAATCAACTGGGCAAGTGCATTATCTTCCTTAATAAAAGGTAGTTTTTTTATATAATGAAATATCTTATTCAACAGCTTTCCTTTTTTTTGACAAGCTTACATATAACAGTAATGAAGCTAGGGCTGTATAGAAAGAATACGTTTCGATTCCAGTTCTTACAAAAGTTAATTCTACATTTGCAGAATTAGGAATAACTGCCATAAATGATGGAGATATCCTGTAGGGGCCATCTCCATTTTCGATTTCCCAATTAGGAAAATAAGAAGTTTTAATCATGTGAAGTTCATTTGGCCTATCTGTAATGAATGAAATACTGTTTGAAGTCATGTTGAAATTACTAATGTTTACTACATCCTCATTACTACTCACAATATTGAAATTTACACTTGGAAGCTCAATTATCCTTTGTGTTTTAAGCTCGTCAAAGTTCTCATATGCTTCAGCAAAAAAGTTATCGTATTCTGTATTTCTGAATAAAGAACTTAAAGTACGATCAATAAACGGTACTTTTTCAAACGCAACTAACTCTTGATTTACTAATTCTACTTTTTCTGATTCGACACTAAATACTGTAAAAGGCTCTGAGGTAAAAAGAAATTCAAGTTTATCATTTTCTATTGCTTTTGTTGTAATCGAATCAGTGTATGACACAAAATAATCGACTCCTAAATCTTCGAGATATTCCTGACCTTTTTCAAAATTATTATTGATGTATCTCAACCCTCCAACAGGATTAGATGGCCTCTCTGCTAAACCGGATACTGCGATAAAGTGAAATGGAGTTGTAATACTTGAGTCAAAATATAGCCCCTCCATACTTGAGTGATGAGTGTAAAGAGGTATTGTCATTAGGACCATAGGCGTTCCATATTTATTTAAATCGGAGTTTGGCTCCCACATAATTCTTCCGGGAGAGAGAGTGTTTAAACTACTGTAAAGATTTTCTATATCTCCCCACTGATCTTTGTTTTCATAGCCGTTAAAATTCCAACTTACCCAGTATGGCAAAAATGAGACGGTGAAGATAATTGATGCAGTAAAAGTCAACTTAAAAAGATTAACAGAGGAAGAAAAGAAATATACAAAACCAAAAGTCAGTACAGATATTAGAGGATATAAAAATATTTTATAGCCAGAGATGTTCCATTTGTCTACAAAAGTAAGCAGATATGAAAATAATATAATCGTACTCAATATTTTTAATATAATTTCTCCTTGTTCGTATCTAAAAATATTCATAACACTATATTCAAATAATTTAAAAAATATAATTATTACACCTAAATTAAGAAAACTTACAACTCTCCCATTCCACAAAGCTCCTTCAGGAACATAGAAGTATAAAAGGACAGAAAAAATTACAATGAACCACTCAAAAAGTGACGTCACCTTGAATGACATCACTAACTTCATATTGAATAATAAAATAATAAAAATAACAAGTATATAGGGTGTAATATCACTTTTTACTAAGTCACTTAATTTTGTGAACGGCGTGTAACTCATATTGGTTGTGTACTCTAAATTAGTTAGTAATGAGGTTGTAAATCTGATTGTTATAAATAGAAAAATTAAGCCTGAAGAGAACTTTTCTACTGTTGTGTTTTTGGCTTTGATCCAAAAATAAAAGTAGATAAGGGCATATATTAGGAAAGGAATCAAGTGACTAAGCAAACTGAAGCCTAAAAATATCGCACTTACAACATGTCTATTATTTTTATCTGATTTAGTTAAATGAGCAATAGCCAAGTTAGCAAAAGCAATTGAGTATGTAAATGAAAACTGACCAGCTAGTGTTGATGCAAGATTTCCTCCATAGATAGTAAAAGACTCTGTAAGAATATATGTTAAACCAGCAATGTAGCCAAAGATTGAAAAATTAGATTGCATGTTTCTGAATAATCTTTCAAAAGAGTAAATTGTTAACAATATTGAACCGATAACCATCAATTTAAAAGCTACACCATAAGGAAAAACTAAATTTAGTAGAAAAGTAACTACGGCTGGAAATGGAAAATAAAAAAAGTATAAGGGATAACCCGCAAACCAGTCATTTGACCAACCATTTAGTTGGAAGTTTAATGCGAAATTCTCAATAAAATACTTTATAGGTACAACATGGGCACCCATATCTCCCCCTGTCGGCATTGTATTAAGAAACACAAGGTCTAGCCTGAGGATGAGAATTGCAACTAAGTAAAAATAGATCTGATTGAGGTGAGTTACAGGTTTGTTTTTAAATAATTTCATTTAATATTTTTCCTAAATACTTAGTTTTCCGCTTACCGTTCTCTGTCCACTCTGCATACCAGTAAGGACCGTGTGGACAAGAATTACAGGATTCTCTGCCGCATTTTATATCCTTACTGCGATAAGAGATTTTTGAATTGTTTATATCAAGGTCTAATTTATTATCTATTAAAAGTTTGAGACGTTTTAATTCAGATTCACTTAATTCAGCAATTGCTTCTATAATTTCTTTGTCTACCATTAATAAAATGTTACATGAATATTTACTAGATATAGGTTCGAGATGAAAAAGTTAGCTTACATTTCTGGAGGAATTGGCGGGGCCAAGCTGGCAAAAGGGTTTTATGCCCAAAAGAATATTGACCTATCAATAATTGTTAATACAGGTGATGATGAAATTATTCATGGTGTAAAACTTTCGCCTGATGTGGATTCTGTCATGTATGCTCTCGCCAATATGGAAGGCGAATTTGGGTGGGGGCAAAAAGACGATACTTTCAATGTCAGCGATTATTTTAAGAATTATAAAAGCCAACAATTTTCAATTGGAGACAAAGATCTTGCACTTAAGCTATTAAGAAATCAAATGTTACATGATGGGCAAACTCTTACAGAAATTACTAAATTTTTGACTGAGTTTTATAACTTAAACTGTGACTTACTACCAATGACTAATGATCAAATTAAGACGACGTTGACAACATCTGATAATGAAATATTGAGCTTTCAAGAATATTTCGTTGAACGAAAAGCGGAACCTGAATTAAAAGAAGTTGCATATAAAGGTGCTGAAAATGCATCGATTACAGATGAAGTGAAAAAAGCTCTCATGGAAGCTGATCAAATAGTTATCGGACCATCAAATCCTATTCTTTCAATTGGACCAATATTAAGTATTAGCATTATAAAAGAATTGATCTCTAGTAATGGGAATGTAACAGTTGTTAGCCCCTTTATCGACAACAAAGCCTTAAAAGGTCCCTCTGATGAAAATTTTAAAGCTTTCGGACTTGAACCTAATATAGAGGGATTAAAAATTTTCTATAAAGACATCGCAAATAACTATATCGTTCATGAAAATGAAAAGTCTGAAAAAAATGTCAAAACAAAGAACATTTTATTTTCGGATAAGGAAATTGCTATTAACTTAGCCAATGAAATAATTAGTGATGAATGAAAATATAGTAAAGATCATACCTATTTTTGGTTTACCCGAGTTTAAAAAACAAGATAATTTGATTCAAATTTTAGATGTTGCTTTAAGTGATATTGAAGAAAAGTTTATGGAAAATGATGTTTTAGTTGTCACTCAAAAAATTATTTCCAAAATAGAAGACAGAGCCATTGATTTAGAAGCGAATGATATATCTGAAGTGTTAAAAAATGAATCAACTGAAATTCTCAGAAAACGAGGAGAAACAGTGATTGCAAGAACAAAACATGGTTTTATCTGTGCAAATGCAGGTATTGATAAATCAAATATTGACAAAGGCTATGCTTTACTTTTACCTGAAGATCCAGATAAAACTGCCCGTGCTCTCAGACATAAAATTAATGCTAAGTATGGTGTCAATGTAGCGGTAATTATTAGTGATACATTCGGTAGAGCTTGGAGAAAGGGACAAACTAATGTTGCAATTGGTTGTTCAGGTATTGAACCACTATCAAGCTATATCGGAACCACTGACTCATTTGGAAATGACTTGATGGCTACTGAAATAGCAATCATCGACGAGCTAGCAGCTGCCTCGGAATTGGTTATGAACAAAGTTGATGAAGTGCCTGTAGCTATAATTCGAGGGTATTCTTACAATTTCTCCGAAAAAGGAGTAAATGAAATTATTAGAGATGCTGACGAAGATTTTTTTCTCTAAGCTTTAAGCCATTGAATTAGTTCAATGATCCCGTCATTAAGCGAAAATTTGGGATCCCATCCTAAAACTTTTTTTGCTTTTGAATTATCAAGTACACTTCTTAAAAGCTCTCCATCTCTTTTTGGATAATAGAGAACCTTGCCTTCGTAGCCTATAGTATTTTTTAAAGTAGAAACTAATTCATTTACAGAAGTTTCTACCCCAGTGCCAATATTTAAAAATAAGTTCTCATCAATTTCAGAAGATTTGATTAATGCATCAACAACATCTTGAACATAAATATAATCTCTTGTTTGTTTGCCATCGCCAAACACTATAGGTTCTGCATTATTCATCATTTTGCTTGTAAAGATAGAAATAACACCTGCTTCTCCATTAGGGTCTTGTCGAGGCCCATAAACATTTGAAAAATTGAGTATCGAATAGGACATAGTTGGAATATCCTCCAACAATAATTCAATAAATTCATTTAATCTTTTCTTTGCTACTCCGTATGGAGATTCAGGTTCTCCAGCAAAATCTTTTTCAGAGGTTGGGATAATCTCCGGTTCACCAAAAATTGTCCCGCCGGATGAGGAAAACACTAGCTTCCTACAATTCGTTTTGAGTAAAACTTTTATAAGTTTGAGTGGCTGCAAAATGTTGTGTTCAAAATCTAACATTGGGTTATCTACAGAGATAACAACTGAAGACTGAGCAGCTAAGTGAAAACATATATCTGGATCAAATTCTATTATATTTTGTAATACTTTATCAGAGCCAATGTCATCGTAGTAAATATTATTACTTACTATGTTAGAGATATTTTCCTTGTTGCCACTTAATAGATTGTCAACAATCATAACTTCATATCCATTTTTAATTAAGTCATCAACAAGATGAGAGCCAATAAAACCCGCTCCACCTGTAATTAGTGCTTTTTCTGTTTTCATTTATATATTTCTTTAGTGATAATCGTACCATCAGGTATAACGCTATCTTTAAGAATTATTGCATTAGATATTTTCACATCATTACCGATTTGAGAATTCTCAAATACTACGCTGTTTTCAATTTCAGTATTTAAACCCAAGGTTACATTTTCTGCAATCCAGTTATCGTTTATATCTGTATGTGCTTTTATGTATGATTCCCTTGTTCCAACGTCAATCATATTGCCATCAACCTTATAACAATCTAAAAGCAAATTTTGTGCCAAAGAAGGAAAAACATCTTTTTCAAAGGAAGCTGGAATGTTTAAATATTCTTTGATTTTCAATATATCCTTTTTGTAAATGTAATAAAAACCCATACTGATATTGTTTCCATACTTTAAATCATCTGGCTTTTCAATAAAATTTACAACCTTTTCATTATCAAGATGTAATACTCCAAACCTTGATGGATTGTCAACTTGAACGGAACATATGGTTGAATTTGAAACATTTTCAATATAACTTATGAATGTTTCGAAATCCATGTCTAAAAGCAAATCACCGTTCATGCAAAAAAATGTTTCCTCAAATGCATCTATGTTTTGGACAATGTAACCCGCAGTATCTAATTTTTCTGTTTCAAATAATAATTCAATAGATCTTGTTGTCTGATTTTGGTACTGTTCCCACTGTTCCTTATGTTTAATGGAACATAATAACTTAAATTTTTCAAAACCAGCTTGCTCAAGATTATCAATAATTAAATCAATTATGGAAGTGTCTTTTACAGTTAATAACGCTTTAGGGATTCCCTCTGATAGTGGCTTGAGTCTTGTGGCTTCACCACCTACTAGTAAATATATAGTTTTACTCATTCAATAAAAGTTTAATCAATTGACTAAATTCAGCATCTGTTTCTAGATCATATATAGATGTCCATAGGTTAATTGCCTGATCTTGATCTAAATGACGTGAAGTATTCTTAATAAATTTTTCTCTAATAAGAGGGATTGCTTCCTGTCGTCTTTTGGGATGGCCAATTGGATACCTAACAGTTATCTTTTCTGATTTACTACCGTCTTCATACTCAAGATAAATACTATTAGCAATCTCTCGTTTTTCAAATTTGTAATATGTTTCAGTGAATTCAGGATTTTCTTTTACAATAATTTTTTTCCTCAGTTGCTCAATATCTTTATATCCTTCGAAGGTATCTTCATAACTATCACTTGTTACGTCACCAAATAAAAGTGCTGCTGCCGCCATATACTCCAAAGAGTGATCTCTATCAGAGGCATTATTTAATATATTCTTATTACTAATAATTCTTACAGCAGGTTCATGTGTTTCTATTATTATATTTTTTAAAACATCTTTGTTGTTTAGATACTCTTCTGAAAGTTGTACAGCTGCTTCAACGGCAGACTGCCCATGAAATTCAGCCGGATAGAGGACTTTAAAGAGAACATTATTAATAACCCAATTGTCGAGTGTTTTACCAAAATTCATCGTTTCATCTTGAAAATAAATACTTTCGAATCCCCAAGTTTGATCTTTTAAAATACCCTCATATTTTTCATCTTCAAGACATGATATTTCTGATAGTTCAATTGCTCTTGATACAGCATCACCGGCGGCCCAGCTTTTTCTTCTCCCAACATTTGGGGTATGTCTGTAGCTTCTCAAAGATGGTCCATCTAAAAGGGCATTATTAATCGTTCTGGTGACAACATCTTTATTGCCACCTGAAAGCAAGTGAGAATAAACAGCCGCAGAAGCAATTTTTACAAAAAATACATGGTCGTAACCCTCTTTGTTTAGGGATGTTCCCAATGATAGAGAGCCTTGTATCTCATAAGTTTTCACAATAGCTTCAGATAAATCTCTAAAAGAACCAGAGTTTGACATAAAATATGCAAGCAATGATCCTATATTATCTGATGGATGAGCCCATTCTCTAGCTAAGAAAGTATCGTTATAATCATGCCAGCGTATCAAGGTCGTAAAATATCTTCCCATATCTCTGTTGTTATTTATATTTTGTGCATACTTAAAAGGATTATTTATTTTCTGGTGTTTGCCGCGTGTTGCAAAAGCAACTGGTTGAGATCCGTCAGCAGCATCAAAAATACAACCAATCGTGTCAAGAAGTGCTAACTTTGTAGAAATTAAGGTTTCATCATCTAAAAGAACTTCTTTTTCTAAATAATTCGTGATTAAATTATTAAAAGATGGCTCATTCAAGTTGTGATTATCTTTCTTGAATTCCTGTATATTTTGCAGCAGGTCTAATTAGAGTATCTTGATTTCTTTGTTCAAAATAATGAGCTGACCATCCAACAGAACGACCAGCAACAAAAATTGGTGTGAATACGTCAACAGCAAACCCTAATTCAGAAAGTAGCAATCCTCCATAAAAATCTACATTTGGGAATAATTTTTTTTCAGAATCCATAATTGAGTCTATGGTTTTGGCTATTTCGTATTTATTAATAGATTCTTCTGAAGTTGACAGAACTTCAACCCAGTTTTTTACAACAGGACTTCTTGGGTCTTGGATTTTATAAACACCGTGACCAAAACCCATAATTTTCTTTTTATCTTCAAGTAGCTGATACACGCCATTTTTTGCATCCTCAGGAGTTTTGAAACTGTTTATTAATTCTACGGCTGCCTCGTTTGCTCCACCATGTAGCTCTCCTTTCAGGGTTCC
>CAXBVE010000009.1:0-37218 GCA_963979435.1 uncultured Candidatus Actinomarinales bacterium
ATACCAGCTACCTCACTTGCAGTATTAGAGCTTTTAAAATATTATGATATTCAAACAGAAGATAAAAATATTGTAATTGCAGGGAGATCAAGATTAGTATCATCTCCACTATCCAAACTCCTAAGTAACAAAGAATTCAATGGAAACGTTACAGTTGTTCATAGTAAAACTTCAGATCTGAAATCATACATGAGAAATGCAGATATTGTTATATCAGCAATTGGAAAAAGCTGGATGATAACAGCTGATTATCTAAAACAAGATTCCGTTGTCATCGATATTGGAATTTCTAATACTGACAAAAAAAATTATGGCGATGTCAATCCTGATGGGTTGAATAATCACTTAGATGCTAGATCACCTTTTCCAGGTGGAGTAGGGCCGATTACCGTATCAGCTCTTTTCGCAAACCTAGCAAAGCTTATTAAATAGAAGCCCATTCTTCTTCAGATATAGTTTTATCCATATCTACTTTTCTAAGAATTAAGAATCCTATTACAAAGAATGAAGTAATCACTGGTAATGAGAGTCTTGGATTTCCAGTAGAAGCACTTACGTAGCTATAAATTAATGGCCCCCAGATAGCTGAAAACCTTGATAGGACTGAAAAGAATCCCATGAATTCTCCTTCTGCACCCTTTGGAAGCATAGAAGCATACACGCTCCTGCTAACTGACTGTAAGCCACCCATTCCCATTGCAGTAAATACGCCTAATCCAATAACTGGTAAAAATTGTTTTTCAGGTATAAATGCTGCAGCATTACCAACTAGAAATATTAAGAACATTGTGTAATACAATGTATTTTTTTGGCCGATGCGTTTTACCATTATTCCAGCTAGTTTTGCTCCAAAATATGCAACAAATTGTACAACTATAAACACAATGATTATCTGTGTTTGATCTAGAAGCAGTACCTCAGTAAAATATGCGGCAGACATATTAATTACTGTTTGTAATCCATCCCAGTAGAAAAGGTATGCTATTAGAAAATACATTAGAAATGGAAATTTTCTAATTTTCTTTAGAGTTTTAAAGTTTTTGCTATATGCGTTAGCAAATATGCTACCTTCAATTGAGACAGGTTGACTTTCTGTTATTTTCATTCTTGAAAAACTCATTATTGAAAAAATTAACCACCATACACCTGCTGAGGAAATCGCAATCCTTGATGCCATTGCTGTTTCGATGCCCAGCATGTCTGGTCCAAGCTGTATCAGTGCTAGTGAGATGACGAGCTGTAGTCCACCACCTAGATACCCAAGTGCATATCCACGAGCAGAAACTGTATCAATTGTATCGTCAGTAGTAATATCTTTCAAAACGCTGTCATAAAATACATTTGATCCTGTTGCTCCAAATTGTGCAAGAAAATATATACCTAGTGTAAAAATAACGTCTCCTGACGTTGCAAAATAAAATGTAGATGCAAATACAGCACCACCATATGCAAAGATTTTAAATAATTTCATCCTATTTCCAGATAGGTCACCAATAGCTCCGATAGTCGGCATAATTAGGAAGAATATAAACAATGCAGAACCTATTGCAAATCCCCATACTTCAGCTCCTGTGTAGAGGTTGCCTCTGAAGTTAAAACCCTCTGCTGGGACAACTACACTCACAAAATATACTGGCAAGATAGCTCCAAGTGTGGTCGTCTCATATGCAGATTTTGCCCAATCATATAGACTCCACCCAAAGATTGTTTTTTTATTATTTTTTTCTGTCATTTTTCTCCTATTAAAAAAACTTTAATATTAAAAATTTAAAGTTGTCGGAAAGAATAATAAAATTAATTAATTAATCGACTATATTCTATTTATGTCTCTAATCAAATTTAAGGATAAAAATCATGGGATTTAAGTGTGGAATAGTTGGAATGCCAAATGTAGGTAAATCTACATTATTTAATGCTCTTACACAAGCAGGTATTGAGTCTGCTAATTATCCCTTTTGCACAATAGAACCTAATGTTGGAATTGTTCCTATTAATGATTCAAGACTTAATGATTTAGCTCAGATAGTTAATCCAAAAAAAGTTATACCAACAACAATGGAATTTGTAGATATTGCGGGCCTTGTTAAGGGTGCTTCTCAGGGAGAAGGTCTAGGTAATCAATTTTTAACAAATATACGTGAAACGGATGCAATAGTACATGTAGTTCGAGCTTTTGAAAATGAGGATGTAGTACACGTGTCGGGAAAAGTTTCTCCAGCTGATGACATTGAAATTATCAATACAGAATTAGTTTTGGCTGACTTGGCGACTGTTGAGAAACTGTATGAAAAAGCAATTAAGAATACTAAATCAGGAAAAAAAGAAGGGATGCCATTAAAAGAATTATTGGAAAAAGTTCTTCCTGTACTTGAAGAAGGCAACAGTGTTCGAACTTTAAGCTTTAATGATGAAGAAGCCAAGTTGTTAAAAGGATTTCAGCTATTAACAATAAAACCAGTGTTGTATGTAGCAAATGTAGGTGAGAATGGTTTTTCTGATAACCCCCATTTAGATGCAGTTATAAAATTTGCTGAATCAGAGAATTCTGAAGCGATTGCTATTTGTGCTGATATTGAAGCTGAAATATCTGAATTAGAAGATGAGGAAAAATATGCTTTCCTTAGTGAAATGGGACAGAGCCAATCTGGACTGGATAGGTTGATAGAAGCTGGATATAAATTACTGGGTTTACAGACTTATTTTACAGCAGGTGAACAAGAAGTCAGAGCCTGGACTATAAATGTAGGAGATACAGCACCACAAGCTGCTGGCAAAATTCATGGTGATTTTGAAAAGGGTTTTATTAGAGCAGAAACGGTAGCTTTTAATGACTATGTTGATAATAATGGTGAAAAGGGCTCCAAAGAGGCAGGAAAACTTCGTTCAGAAGGTAAAGAATACACAGTTAATGATGGCGATGTTATGCATTTTTTATTCAATGTATAGAATAATCGATAAGTATTAAGACTAATAATTATTACTAAATTCATAAAATTTTTAAGTAATTCTTTATGAAAACAAATTTTGTGACATAATAAAGCACGTGAAAGTAATAATTGTTGGGGCTCATGGCGAAGCTAAAGAGCTCATAAATAGAATAAGTACGGGTTGGAATGTTTCTGTAATTGATATGGACCAAGACAAATTACGAAACTTTAACCCAAATAGACAAATAGAAAAATATCAAGGTGATGGCACGTCCACTTTGGTTCTAAAAAAAGCAGGTATAGAGACTGCGAGCGCATTAATTACACTAACGCTAGACGATGAAGTAAATATAGAAATTCTAAAAATTGCTAAAAGTCATAAAATATCACGACTTTCGTCAGTAATTAATGATGAATCGAGCATAAAGTATTACGACGAATTAGAAGTTGAACTTGTTGACCCAAATATTTTATTAGCAAGAAGGTTTGAGCAGATATTGGAACCAAGAAGAGTGGTGTCACAAGCTTTTGCAGGTGGCAGAGCAGAAGCAATTGAATTAGAGGTAAATGCTGACAGTCCAGCAAGAGGTAAAAAACTAAAAGAAATTGGATCAGATTATTTTATTGTTGGTGCACTTTTAAGAAAAGGTAAAGTTGTTATACCCCATGGAGACACTGAACTACAAACAGGGGATTTAGTAACTGTTGTTCTGCAATCTGGTGCATTTGGAAATGTAATAAAAATGTTTTCTGGTTCTGAATCGAGATTTCCTCTTGAATTTGGTAAAAACACAGCAATTGTTATTAACTCCGAAGAAGAACTTAAGAATCTTACAGAAGCTGAATTTTATACCCGAAACACAAAGGCTGAAGAGCTGGTAATTCTATCACAAGAAAGTATATTCACAGACTCAAAAGAAGAAGATGCAACGACATTTGAGGCTATTCTTAAGGATCAAAAATTTCGTACAGAAAATACGCAAAAAAACTCTCTTAAAGAGATTGAGTCTAAACTTGACGAATTATCGATTGGTACCTTAATTATTCCTGTAACTGAAGAGGTAAAGACCTCAACAATACGTTCATATATTAATTTTTCAAATAAAAATAAAATTCCAATACTGTTTTCAAGGGGAACCTCACCTATAAATAACATTGGATTTTTATCAAGTAGTGATTTTTCTGAAAACAGTCCTACTACAATTTCTTTTGATATTGCCTCAACTTTAAAATCAAAAGTATTTGCGGTTGTTGTTGATCAACCAAAATTTATCTCTCATGAGAATACCGAATCTAAAAAATCTATAATACAAAAACTTCAAGATGCAGCTCTATCAAATGAGGTTCAATTAGAGTTACTTTCCGAAGAAGGAAATGAAGCAAAAATATTTACATCTCTTACAGACAAGTTTGATTTATCGATAATTGGTCATAATCTATCCACTACGTGGCAATTAAAGAAAACTACAGAGTATATTTCTAAGAATTCTTCTTCTTCAGTTTTATACATTCCGATTTAGGAGTTTTATGGAAAGTTTTGATGCAATATCGTTGGTAGTAATATCTTTGGGAGCTTTCCTCCTTCCACTAGTTGGTTCTCGACTTAAAATTCCCTCAATTGTTCTTGAAATAGCATTTGGTATTATTGTTGGGCCAGTTCTTCATTTAGTCGAACCCTCTGAGTTTATTTCAGGATTAGCAGTTCTTGGATTTCTATTATTAATGTTTCTTTCAGGTTTTGAAATAGAATTGGAAACATTTAGAGAAAAGGGTCTTAAAACTTTAGCCATACCAATTCTTGTTTATTTATCTACAGTTGGTATCTCTTTCTTAATTATCACTGAATTAGAGTATCCAATATTTTTAGCTCTCGTTCTATGTACTACAAGTGTAGATATTGTAATTTCTGTATTGAGAAGTGATGACACTATCAAGACTGATTATGGACAGATGTTATTCATCATTGCCTTGCTTGCTGACATATTGACTTTATTAGCTGCAACTGTTTATGCATCCGTAATTAAGTCCAACGGTCTTTCAATTGAAAATTTAAATATCATTCTTTATTTTGCAATTGTCATTTTCCTTTTAAGAATCTTAAGGAGATTGGCTTGGTGGAATCCACAATTATTTTCAAGAATGTTTGATGGAAATGATCCTGAGGAACTTGGTATTAGAAGCTCGTTAGCACTCATGTTGGCATTAGTAGGTGTCGCAGTTTTATTCGATATTGAAGCTATTTTAGGAGCATTCCTAGCAGGTAGTCTATTTGCTTTTGTTTTTCCTAACAGAGGAAGTTTGGAGAGTAGCCTTAAGGGATTCTCCTATGGTTTTTTAATTCCAATTTTTTTCATAAATATTGGATTAAATTATGATATATCACTCTTCTCTAATACTGATTTCTATGTAGATGTACTATATTTATTTGGAATCGCAGTTCTTGTTAAGGTTCTACCTTCACTTCTTCTAATATTTTCAAAAATTTCAGTGCGGAAAATACTTGGAGGAGGATTTTTACTCTCTGCTAGATTTAGTTTAATTATTGCAATGGCTGAAATAGGTGTTGAACTTGATTTGCTAACTAAGAATCTAGAACAACAGATTATATTACTAGCGGTACTAACTGCTACAGTTTCACCACTCATGTTTAGAATATTTAACAGGACAACTGAATCTTCTTAATGAAGTCAAGATTAATACTTTATCTCAAAGGCGTAGCCATGGGTGCTGCAGATATTGTGCCAGGAGTTTCAGGTGGAACCATCGCACTTATCACTGGTATCTACGAGGAACTTATAACTACAATTAAAAATATAAATTTAGATTTATTTAAATCCTTTTTTGCGTCTGGATATAAAAAATTTTGGATTGAACTCAATGGAAATTTTTTAATCACTCTTTTATTAGGAATTTTTACTTCTGTTATTTTACTCGCACAGGTTATAGTCTTTCTGCTTGAAAATCATGAATATAAACTCTGGGGATTTTTCTTCGGTCTAATAGTTGCTTCTGCTGTTTTAATACTTAAAGATATTCAATCTTTTAGTATTAATTTAGCATTTTGGGTACTTGTTGGCATAATTGCTGCTGGAGCTATATCTTTATCAAATTCTACAAATATCCCAAATACAGACGTCTATGTATTCTTTACAGGATCAATTGCTATTACAGCAATGATTCTTCCTGGAATAAGTGGTTCTTTTATTCTTTTGTTGCTTTCTAAATATGAATTCATTATTAATGCAATAAAGGATTTTGAACTGAGAGTAATAATTGTGTTCGCAGCGGGATGTATCTTTGGATTGATAATATTTAGTCGATTTTTGCACTATTTATTTCAAAATTATAAAAATAAATTACTTTCATTATTATCAGGGTTTCTAATTGGTTCGTTAATCAAAATATGGCCATTTCGTCAAAACATAGAAACAAGACTTAATAGTGATGGCGTTGAAGAGGCAGTTGTAACACAACCAGTCATACCTGATTTAACTGAGGCTAATTCAATTGTATTTTTTATTGCATTCTCTTTTTTGGGTTATATATTAATTACATTCATTCAAAAGAAATCTATAACTTAAAATAATTACAGAATCTAGTTACAATTAAGTCATGAGATTAGGACTACCAGAACTTTTAATTATTTTAACAATTCTATTGTTACTCTTTGGGGCCAAGCGTTTACCAGGTCTTGCTAAATCTTTAGGTAAATCTACAAGAGAGTTTAAAACTGGTCTAGAAGAAGAATAAACTTTGAAAAAGATATTAATTCTCTTTTTCATATTTTTTATTTCATGCACATCTGCAGAAGTAGTTGAACTTTCATCAGGAGAAGAAATATACACGTCTAGGTGTTCAGCATGCCACGGTTCAGATTTATCAGGTCGAGTAGGGCCTAGTTTAAAAGCAGATTCTAAAGCAGCACAAATGTCTGATTCATATTGGATTCAAACAATAACTAAAGGTATGGGTTCAATGCCTGCTCAAAGATTGAGTGACAATGAAGTAACACTGGTAATTGATTTCATTAAAGGACAGTATTAATTTACTCTTGAGTTATTTTCATTAAGCTCTTTAAGTTTATCAATTGTTATGTCTAGTTCTTGCATACTTTCTAATCTCCAGCTCCAATTATCATTTTTAGTACCAGGGATGTTAAATCTTGCACTTCTACCTAGATTTAGTACATCCTGAATTGTTGTCACTGATAATATAGCTGGGGACTCCCAAACTAATGAAATAAAATTCCAGATATCATTGCTGTATGAATATTTTAATTTTTGTTTATATTCATCAAAAGATCGCATCTGAAAATCATTTGACTCTTCAAACCATTGACCAATCGTTGGACTGTCATGAGTACCTGTATAAGCAATAATATTTTGATTCCAATCATGAGGGTGTATTTCCTTATTAACCCCATCAGAAGGGATTCTTTGTTGCAGTACTTTCATTCCAGGAATGTTATATTCCTTGAGTATTTGATTGGTTTCTTGCAGAATGACTCCAAGATCTTCTGCAAGAAGTTTTGACATAGGTATATTCTTACTAACTTCTTTAAAGAAGTTTTTCCAGGGACCCTTCCTCCATTCTCCATTAAGAGCTGTTTCATTTATGGGAATTGCCCAGTATTGAAAGAACCCTACAAAATGGTCTATTCTTAAATAATCAAATTTGTCTAGATTATTTTGAAGTTTATTAATCCAGTATTCATAATTACCTAAACGATTATTTTCCCAATTATATAGTGCTGTGTTCCAAATTTGGCCATCAACTGTAAAGTCATCAGGTACAGCACCTGATACATATGTCATTTCTCCATTTTCATCAAGATCAAATAATGACTTATCACTCCAAACATCTGCTGAATTGTGATTTACATAAATAGGTATGTCTCCAAGTATTTTAATTCCTGATTTGTTTGCATATTCCTTCAATTGGAACCATTGTTTATAAAACTCAAACTGAGTAAAAAGATTAAATTTAAAGTCTGATTCGAATTCCTTTATGACAAATTCAAATAATTGTTCTGTGTAGTTATATTCTGAATCAATCCATTTGTTCCATGAAACTTTATTTTTCTGATCCAGAGTAAGAAAAGTCAGATGTTTTCTTATTGTGCTATCTTCTAAAAAAAATTGATATTCTTTTTCGTTTATATCAATATTTTTAGAAGATAGTCTCAAATATTCTTTTTTATAGTCGTAAACCTTTTTGTAATCGACAAATTTCTCATTAAAAACCTTATCTTCAATTTTTATTCCTTCATTAGAAGATAAATTGGTTAAGTCGATAAGGTTAATGTTTCCTAAAACAGATGAGGGACTCGAGTATGGAGAGTATTCAATTTCATCTGTTGGCCCTAAAGGTAATACTTGCCACACTTTAGTTTTTGTTTCTACCAAATAATCAATAAATTCATATGAGTTTTTACCAAAATCTCCTATTCCAACTCCACCAGGGAGAGATGTAGGATGTAAAATTATTCCACTATTTTTTTTTATATCCAAAAAAAACCTCTTATTAATAAGTATATAATAAACTTTTAAGAATTAGAAAGTTTAGTAATGGTAGAAAATCATTCACCAGAATTTATAGATAAAGATGAAGCACAGAAGTTAGACTTTTTTGAGGGTGATGTTCATTTAGGTCATTATGATATTCGTTTTAATTATGAAGATAAAAAATATTTCTCAATAACCCCAGATGGTACGTGTGTTTTAAGAGTACACACTGAACCAGGAATTAAGAAACTATGGTTACTTCTAGAAGATGACCAATTTAGACCCCTTGAAATCAGTGAGTATGCTTCAACTGATAGATTTAAGTTTTGGGAAGTTCAAATTGAGTTTCGTTCAAAAACCGCAAAATTTAGTTTTGCTGCAACTACTAATGATGATTTAAATTTATATTTTGGGACTAGTGGTATAGCAAATTTTATTTCTCCATCTGAGAAATGGATATTCAGCTCTGATGAATTTAATCGTCACAAAATACCTGACTGGGTCTACGGGGGAGTTATGTATCAGATATTTCCTGATAGATTTAAAAATGGAGATAGTTCATTAAACCTAAATGGCACATTACCTTGGGATAGCCTCCCAACAAGACTGGGATTTCACGGAGGAGACTTGTATGGTGTTATTGAAAAACTTGATTATCTCAAAGAATTAGGTGTAAATATTTTGTATCTAAATCCAATTTTTCTTTCGGGAAGTACCCATAAATACGATTCCTGGGATCATTTTAAAGTAGATGACTCACTTGGGGGAGACGAGGCATTTCGACAATTAATTACTGCTGCTCATAGTAAGGACATGAAGGTGGTTCTGGATTGTTCACTAAACCATGTTCACCCTCGTCATTATGCTTTTCAAGATTTAATTAAAAATGGTGAAGATTCTAAGTATAAGAATTGGTTTACAGTTTATGATTATCCGGTAAGACTACAGCATAGACCACATCTATATTCAAACACTTATAAAGTAGGGTGGGACGGAAATGCTGAAGAATATAAAACATATTTAGATAAAACATTTAAAGAATCAAAAGTTCCTGTCGAAATAATTCATGACGATGGACCAATAGTTGAACCTTCCTATAAAGCTTGGTGGGGTGTACCAGATATGCCGAAAGTGAATCTGGTTGACAAAGACGCAAGACAATGGGCATTAGATGTAACCGAATACTGGATTAAAAATTTTGATATTGACGGATGGAGGATGGATGTAGCTAAAGAACTTGATTTTTCTTTTTGGAAAGATTTTAGAAAGATAGCTACAGATTCTAAAAAAGACATACTTCTTTTATCCGAAATATTTGGCGATACATCTCAGTGGCTCCAAGGGGACAGATTTGATGGAACAATGAATTACTCTTTTAGAGAAGCAATGACTGATTTTTTTGCGATACAAAGAACTTCACCTCAAGAATTTAAACATGCTCTTGCTAACTTGTACTCCATGTACTCTTTTGAGGCTCTTTCTTCATGTCAAAATTTATTAAGTTCCCACGATGTTAAAAGATTTCTTAATCGATGTGGGGATAACATTGAGGGTATGTTTGGTGCAGTGTTCCTTCAAGCAACATTCCCAGGCATAGCCGGGATATATTATGGTGATGAAATTGGCCTTAAGGGTGCCGACGATCCATTTAACAGAGAACCATACCCTTGGGACTTAGAAGATACATGGAATAAGGATTTATTTAAATACACAACTGTGCTCATGAATATAAAAAATGAAAATCCAATATTAAAATATGGTAGGTTTGAACTTGTTGAGTCTACTGAAGATTTCGTTGCTTTTCGTAGAATTTTAAAGGATGAATCTCTGTTGTGCGTCATTAATAGAGATAGAACAGCTAGTAATTTCAAAATAAAATCAACAGCTCACACCGCAGAAGTTCTGTTTGGTAATAATAATGTAAAGCTTAATGAAGGCCACCTTCTTATAGAAAACTTTGAAGATATTGGAATAATTATTTCTGAAAAATAGTTAATTGGAAGAATTTCAACCCTAGCTGTCTTAATTACTGTTATATTAAGAATAAATATAAGAAGTAAGGAGAACAATGAAAAGGAATAAATTACGCTATTTAGTAATTTTAGTACTGCTTTCATTAGTTGTTACCGCATGTGGAGGAGGTTCTGATACTGCATCTGATTCACCTGAAGCTACGGAAGCACCTATTGAAACACTAGCTGCTCCAGCGACAACTTCACCCCCACCTGTAAAGCTTGTGGTTTGGGCTGAAGAAAAAGTTGCAACAGCACTAGACCCACTTGTTGGAGCTTATGAAGCAGCAGCAGGTGTAGATATTGAAGTGGTAGTTTACGACTTTGGTGCAATAAGGACTGACGTTCAAACTGCTGGTCCAGCAGGTGAAGGTCCAGACGTATTCTTAGGAGCACACGACTGGGTTGGAGAATTGGCAGCTAACGGAGTAGTTGCACCTCTAGATTTAGGTTCTGTAGCGTCAGATTTATTTGAAGTAGGCGTAACAGCATTTAGCTATGGGGGAGAAGTTTACGGATTCCCTTACGCAACAGAAGCTATTGCAATGTTCTACAATGCAGATCTAGTTGATTCTGTTCCAGCGACATGGGAAGAAGCAAAGACTGCTTGTGATACTGCAGGTACAGAATTCTGTGTTGGAACACCATCAAATGATGCTTATCACAACCATCCATTTATTGCTTCTGCTGGTGGATATGTATTTGCATCTACAGGTGGATTTGATGCATCAGATGTTGGTTTAGATAATGCTGGAGCTATTGCTTCCGCTGAATATCTTGACGGGCTTGTAAAAAATGGGACAGTTTATTCTGCTGATTATGGTGGAGCTATGTCAAATTTCCAAGAAGGTCGTGCATTATTCTGGATGACAGGTCCATGGGCTAGAGGAGATGCTAGCGCTGTAAATTATGGTGTTGGACTAATTCCACAGTTTGATGGAAATGCAGCAACTCCATTTGTAGGAGTAAGAGGTGCAATGGTTTCATCATTTAGTGACAACCAAGTACTAGCTCAAAGCTTTATCTTGGACTTTTTTGCTACTATTGAAGTCCAACAAGCAATGTACGAATCAGATCCAAGACTTCCAGCAACAAAATCATTATTTGCTGTAGTCGAAGCAGCTGATCCGATAGCAGCTTCATTCGCAGCAAGTGCTTCAAATGGTATTCCAATGCCAAATATTCCAGAAATGGGTAGTGTATGGGGACCTATGGCTGACGCTTTAAATGTAATTAGAGAACAAGCATATGGCACTAATGAAGAGACCGGCGTTACAATAAACAATGCTACTGATGCAGTGAAATTAGCAGCGGAACAAGTTCGTAATGCGATTGCCAGCGGTTAATTAATATTAATCATTATTAAATTGGGGCTCTGTTGAGCCCCAATTTTTTTAATGATATATTTAAGTATGAACATATCGAAAATTTTCAGATATTCCTTTCTGGCAGTTTTCAACGCTTTAATCGTATACGCAATTCCTCTCACATTAACTTTTGAGTCGTGGTTTCTACTTTCATTAATAATCGTGATAGGAGTATTAGTTAATGTAGTATATTTTTCTGAACGCTTCTTACCTATGAAATGGATTCTTCCGGGTATGATATTTATGATTTCTTTTGTTGTTTTTCCGGCAATATATAATTCCTACGTATCTTTTACTAATTGGTCTACTGGTCATATT
The DNA here is from genome assembly GCA_963979435.1 of uncultured Candidatus Actinomarinales bacterium. Classification (GTDB taxonomy): domain Bacteria; phylum Actinomycetota; class Acidimicrobiia; order Actinomarinales; family Actinomarinaceae; genus Actinomarina. The sequence continues at coordinate 12,129 of CAXBVE010000009.1, forward strand.
TTGAGTAAAACTCAAGCTATTAATGTTTTAGAAGATAGGGTCTACACCCTTGATGAGCAAAAAGGTATTGAATTTGATATGTTTATCCTGCAAGACTCTAATTTAGATTTTTATTATGTAGCTAATTTAGACCCTGATAATATATTATTTGGAAAAGCTGTTCCAGAAGATGAAATATTTACTACTTCTTATGCAAAGCATGAGCCTTCCTTATTTGTTAATGATGAATTTGATACACCTGATGGGTATTATCTATTGCCTGGAAAAGAGCAAATAGCTAATTCATCTATTTTACAAGAACTTTCTTTGATTATTGATAAGAATACAAGAGTACAACTTTACAAGATTTCTGTTTTTGATGCATCAACTGGCAGACTTTCTTCGACGTCTCAACTGTATAAATACGATGAACTTAACGATGTAATGATAAATAATGCATCTAAATTATCATGTCCTGTGGTAAAAGACAACTTCGTATGTGATGGAAAAGAAATTGAACCTGGATGGAGAGTTTATGTCGGAGGAGAGAATTACAGAAAATTATTTTCGAATCAACGAATTAGAGGACCCCTCGGAGTAGTTACAAAATGGACATTCCAGTTTGCATTTTTCAGTGTCCTTCTTTGTTTTGTTGTAGGTTTATTTCTCAGCATGATATTAAACAAGGATGATTTAAAGTTTAAACGAATATATAGGGCTATCTTTATTCTTCCTTATGCAATCCCTGCTTTCGTATCCGTACTTGTTTGGAAGGGGCTTTTGAATCCAGATTACGGAGTGATTAATAGTTGGCTTGGTCCACTTTATGAAATATTTGACATTGAACCAATTAAGTGGCTTAAAACTAAAGAAAGTGCTCGATCAGCTGTACTACTTGTTAATACTTGGCTTGGTTTTCCTTATATGTTTTTAATAACAACAGGTGCTTTACAGTCAATACCAAAAGAGTTGATTGAGGCAGCAAAAGTAGATGGTGCATCCGGTTTGCAATCATTTTGGAAAATAACGTTCCCCTTATTAATGGTTTCTATTTCACCATTACTTATAGGTTCTTTTGCATTTAACTTTAATAACTTTACTTTAATTTTCCTACTTACTGGTGGTGGTCCTCCAATTATTGGAAGTGAGGTAGCAGTTGGATGGACTGATATTCTAATTTCTTTTACCTATAAACTTGCAATTTCAGGAGGAAGAGGAAACTTATTTGGATTGGCTTCTAGTGTCACGATAATTATATTTTTTATTGTTCTTGTAATATCTGCAATCTCATTTAGATACACAAAAAGGTTAGAGAAAATCTATGGAAACATATAAATTATTTAACTGGTTCAAAGAATATGGATGGAGACATCTCGTAGCATTATTGTTTGTTACTTTTGCAATATATCCAATCCTTTTTGTAGCTACTAACTCAGTTGCAGATTTTGCAAATTTAACTAATTCAAAATTAATTCCGGACTCATTTACATTAAAACACTATAAACTACTTTCATCTAATCCACTGGTTCCTTATTACAAATGGCTTTTCAACACATATAAAGTTGCAATTATTGCTGCATTCTTTAACGTTTTTCTTGGTACTTTAGCCGCATTTGCGTTTTCTAGACTTCAATTTAAAGGCAGAAGAGCAAGTTTATTAACTCTAGTAATAGTTCAAATGTTCCCATCTTTTTTAGCTTTTGTTGCTATCTATTTATTATTTTTCCAAATAAGTGATGTGGCCCCAATTATGGGACTTGGAACTCATTTTGGATTAATACTTGTATACCTTGGAGGATCAATTGGCTTCAACTCTTGGTTGATTAAGGGATTCATGGATACCATTTCCCCTTCTTTAGATGAAGCAGCTAAGGTCGATGGTGCTACAGAATATCAAATTTTCTCAAAAATAATTATTCCTCTAGCAAGGCCAATTTTAGTTGTTATATTCGTTATTACATTTATAGGAATTTATTCTGATTATATTCTCGCTGCAATATTTTTGAAAGATAAAAATCTTTGGACAGTAGCAGTTGGAATTAATACAGTGTTTATTGATGATTTTAATGCTGACTGGGGCGTGATTGCAGCTTCATCAGTCATAGCTGCAACACCAATAGCAGCTTTATTTGTTTTCTTTCAAAAACAAATTACTGGAGGTCTTACTGCGGGTTCTGTAAAAGGGTAGCAAGTTAATTTAAACCAAATTAGATTAGTTAAATCGAATATTTTCAAGTAAAATTTACATATTGTTAATGAGGAGAGTATGAAAAATCAATTACATGAATTTTTAAAAAATCAATCAGCGTCAATAGATGCCAAAGTTGAAGGAAAGACTTTAATAGATTATATAGATACTAATGCTGATGAGTATGCCGATTTTCCAGCAATCAATACACCTATTAATGATGAATATTCTGGTTGGGATGCAATGTCTTGGAGTGAATATAGAGAAAATATTCATAATTTAGCATCTGGCCTTATTGATATTGGATTAACACCAGGAGATACAGCTTTTATTATGTCCAACAACACAAAAGAGCATAATATTTCCGATCTTGCAATAATGCATTGCGGTGCAACTCCGTCAACCCTTTATAAGCAACTTAAATCTGGACAAATTGAATACGTAGCAAATCTCATGGAGGCTAAAGTTGCTGTTGCTGGAGATTTAGACTTATTCCATGAAATAGACAAAGCAAAAAGTGACTGTCCAAAGCTAGAAACAATAGTTGTTATTAATGGATATGAAGAGGTTAAAGACATAGATTATGTTGTATCCTATCACGAGTTATTACAACGTGGTGAGGATATCAATGCAAATGATGACACTTTATTACGAGATGCTATTAAAACAGTTACACCTGAATCACTTGCATGTTTAATATTTACATCCGGAACAACAGGTAATCCAAAAGGGGTAATGATTACGCATAGAAATGTTTTGTGGACAAACGAGAGTTTATTTGGTGAATTGGTACCAGCATCTATGCACCCAAGAATTGTTTCCTATTTACCTATGGCTCATATTGCAGCTAGAGCAGGAGACCACTACCAAGCAATATATAAAACAGGTCAAATATTTCCAGTACCTGTTCTTGAAGATATGTCACTTGCACTCCCAACAATCCAACCTAGTGTATTTCTAGCCGTTCCAAGAGTATGGGAAAAATTCCAGGCTGGGTTACTTAATAAAATTAATGACTCAGACAAAGCAGAGCTTGCATTAAAGGCAATTGATAATGGACTGGAAAGAGTTAAGTATGAGCAAAGTGGCGAAAGTGTTCCTTTAAAAGTCAAACTTCTTGATGCAGTCTTCAATAAATTAGTATTTTCTAAATTCAAAGAAGGTCTAGGAATTCAGAATACTGAATATTTTGTAACCGCTGCTGCAGCTATGAATCCAGATGTGCAGCGCTGGTTTCATGCTATACACATTGATGTTACTGAAATTTATGGAATGACAGAAGATACAGGTCCCGCAACAGTTGGCATCGCTTCGAATGCTGTTGAATCTTTAACTAATAAGTTAAAATCAGCAGGAGTTCCTATACCTAAGGTATTTAATCCAATTGGAAAAGTTGGAATACCCTTAGCAGGTACCGAAATAAAAATTCTAGATGATGGTGAACTTTGTATGAAAGGTGGACACGTAACTAATGGCTACTACAAACAAGAAGAGGCCACAAAAGAAGCATTTGATAGCGATGGTTGGCTTCACACGGGCGATTTAGCTGAAATTGGAGATGATGGCTATGTAAAAATTATTGGTCGTAAAAAAGAAATAATTATTACATCTGGTGGTAAAAATATAGCACCAGTAGAACTAGAAGATCTTATAAAACCACATCCACTAGTAGGACAAATTTGTATGGTTGGTGATGGTCAAAAATTTCTATCAGCACTAATAGTTTTAGATAGAGAAGGCACAAGTGAAAAATGGGCGAGTGATAATTCGGTAGACTATGATATTGAAAATTTTCATAATAATCCCGAAGTACTCAAAGCTATTCAATCTCAAATTGATAAAGCTAATAGTAAAGTTGCAAATGTCCAGCAGATAAAGAAATTTACAATTCTAGAAGAGGAGTGGACTGATACAAGTGGAGAATTAACACCAACATTAAAACTAAAAAGAAATGTTATTAACGAAGTATATAAAGATAAAATCGATGCAATGTATAAGGAGTAAATATGAGTCAGGTAAATTTTGAAAATAGAACAGTTATTGTTACAGGTGCAGGTAACGGCCTAGGCAAAGCTTATGCTCTAGAACTAGGTAGTAGGGGAGCAAAAGTTGTTGTAAATGATCTTGGTGGCTCAGTAGATGGTTCAGGCTCCGCAAATTCACCTGCTGATGATGTTGTTGATGAGATAGTAAAAAATGGTGGTGAAGCTGTCGCCAACTATGATTCTGTTGCAACAAAAGAAGGCGGAGAGGCTATTGTTCAATCTGCTTTAGATAACTATGGGACTGTAGATGCAGTAATTAATAATGCTGGTATTTTGCGTGATAAGAGCTTTGCTAATATGTCTGAAGATGAACTTTCACTCATATTAGACGTTCACTTAAAGGGTACCTTTTTTGTTACTCAGCCTGCATTTAAGGTTATGAAAGAGAACAATTATGGAAGAATCGTTAATGTAGCATCACCTTCTGGATTATTTGGTAACTTTGGGCAAGCCAATTACGGGGCTGCCAAAATGGGAATAGTAGGGCTTTCAAACGTACTGTCAATTGAAGGTGCTAAATATAATATAAAAGTTAATGTTATTGCTCCAACTGCTTACACTCGAATGACTGAAGCACTACTCCCTGAAGATGTAGGCAAACTTTTTAGTGCTGAGCTAGTTACACCCATGGTTGTATACTTAGCATCTGAATCATGTGAACCAACCCATGAAATATTTGGTGTAGCAGCAGGACGTTTTGCAAGGATAGGGATAATTACTCATAATGGTTACGTCAACACTAGTGCGACTGCTGAGGATATAGCAGGCAATATTGATGAGATTAGAACTATCAAAGATGGAACTTATCCTTTAAGCAATGAGGACGAGTTAATGATTATTCAAAAAGCAATACAGGGAAGCTGACCTAAAAATACATTTTAATGTATAATTTTTTATGGAAAACATAGACACAAAACAATTAGATTCTGAAGAGTTGGTAAATAGAAGACTTGAAGAATTGATTGACTTTAGAACTGATGGGCAAGATCTACAAGAATTTTGGGGTAAGCAATATGATCTTGGTTTAGCCTGGGTTCAATTTCCTGAAGGTTCCGGAGGTTTAGGGCTTAATCCTAAGTACCAAATGATAATAACTGAACGTCTAAGAAGTGAAGGTATATCACAACAAAATAGAATAGCTAATATTCTAGGAGTGGGTATGGGTGCCCCCACAATAATAGAGTATGGGACTCCTGAACAGATTCAAAAATATTTAAAGCCAATGTTTACTGCTGAGGAAATATGGTGTCAATTATTCTCCGAGCCTGGTTCAGGATCAGATTTAGCAAGTTTATCAACAAAAGCAGTAGATGATGGAGATGGATATATTGTAAATGGTCAAAAAGTTTGGACAACCCTTGGTCATCTGGCTAAATGGGGTTTATTAGTTACAAGAACTGATCCAAATGCTCCTAAACATAGGGGATTAACATTTTTTATTGTTGATATGGAGTCAGTGGGAGTTGAAGTCAGACCATTGAGGCAAATAACTGGTGAAGCTGAATTCAATGAAGTATATTTTACGGATACAAAAATACCTAAAGAAAACATATTAGGAGGTTTAGGAGAAGGCTGGAGAGTATCACTCGCTACATTAATGAATGAGCGAGTAGCTATAGGCGGTAACGTGAGAGAAAGAGGAAGCGGAGCTCCTGGTCATCTGGTCCAAATATGGAAAGATAAAGATTTAAAAGATCCAATTCAAAAGGATAAACTCATTGAATTATGGATTCAACAAGAAGCAGTCAGATTAACAAATATAAGAGCTTCTGAACTTAGAGAAAAGGGTACACCAGGTCCCGAAGGTTCAACAAGTAAGCTTTATGAAGCTGAAATCAATAAAGCATCTTACGAATTTGGTATGGAATTATTAGGTAATGATGGGCTATTGTTTCCAAGAGGTTATTCGCTTACACAACCTGAATTAAATTTTGATAATGACACCTTTGGCTTCACTGATACTCAAAGCTTGTTTCTTCGTTCAAGAGCAAACTCAATTGAGGGTGGAACATCAGAAATTATGCGAAATATTATTGCGGAACGTGTTCTAGGATTACCCGGAGAACAAAAGCTTGACAAAGACAAGCCATGGAAAGATATTCCTCGCTCTTAGTTTTTGATAATTAAACAAAAATTTCCATTTTTACAATGAACTTCTATTTTATTTCTTAAAGTTATGTTTCTTAGTGTTCTGGAAGATCCATACGGGATGTTTTCATTTAAAATATCCCATTTAGAACCTTTAATAGTTAAGCTATCTAAATCAGAAAGTGGAAGTATGCTAAAAACTTTATTTTTCTCAACTTCCACAACCATCTGAGTATTAAAAAAAATGTTTTCTACTCTTGTTATCCATTTAATAATTCCATGGTGTTTAAATGATGAAAGCTTTAAAAAATTAGAAAATAAATGATCTAATTCCTTACCTTCACCACCGATGACAGTTATTGATTCAACATTTAATTCTTTCGTTGTTTCTAGGGCAAGTTCTAAATCTGTTTTATCCTTATCTACACTGAATGATAATATTTTGGCACCATCTCGTTCCGCACGTTTTTTTGTTCCACTTTTTATTGAATCTAAATCTCCAATAATATGAGTGGGTATAAAAAATAACTTGTATAGAAACTCAGTGCCTCCATCCACTCCAAAAATATAATCATAACTCTTATTAAGTTGATTTCTATCAACTGAACAATCTCCATTAAGCGAAATTAAAATATTACTCATACTTATTGAAGGTTATCATAGATTAGGCCTCAATAATTGGTGACGCTATTTCAAGTGAACTTTCCAAAGCTTTCAATACATTAGATTTACTCTCTCCTTGAGAGAATACAAATCCTAGATATTTTTCTCCATTAGGAGGCATTTCTAGATATGTATTTTTTGATACGGTTATGTCTACAGCTGATACATTCTCAATCTCCATAATTTCTTCATTATTTATGGACACGAACTTTCCTGTTTTTGGCACAGGTAACATTAAAACACCAACATATTTATTTAGTAATTCTAATTTTTTAAAAGTTCCTGTACTAAATGCAAATAGTATAAGTTCTTCTAGTGACTGCTTAAATAGGCCAAAGCTTAAACACCTTGAGCAGAGACCACCTATCATTCTTGGATTTATTTCAATGATAAATATATCATTATTTATTACTTTAAACTCAGCATGAATTGGTCCATTTGTTAAGCCAATTTCTTTACATGCCATTTGAATTTTATCTTTCACCTCATCAATAATTTCTTCATCTAAATTACTAGGAGTCATGTATATTGATTCCTCAAAGAAAGGTTCAACAAAAACTAGTGGTTTTTCGAAAACTACAAAATTTGATAGTTCTGAATTTATAAGCATACCCTCATATGCATATTCATCACCCTCAATAAATTCTTCAATAACTAGTTCATCTCGCTTGCAATCTTTAATGATATTTTTGACTAACAACGAATTTATATTCTCAGTAGAAATCTTTATAACTTTGTTACTTGCAGTGCCTTTAGTAGGTTTTAGTACTCCTATTTTTGATGTAGCAATAAAATTTTCAATGTCAGTAATATTATTTACATATTGATTTTTAATTCTTATATCAGTAATTTCATTGAAAATATTACGAGACTTATATTTATCCATAGCTAAATTCACTGAGTCAAAGTTATTTCCAGTTGCATTTAACAAATCACTTAATCTAGAGGCATATCTCAATGAAGAGTGGTCTACAGGTAAAACGTGTGTTATGTCATTTAGCTTTTCAAGTAATTGTTGCGGAACATCTAAGGAAAAATCTGAAATAAAAATATTGTCAGTTAACTTTTCTGAAATCTGTTGACTATCAGTAATAATAGAAAACGGAATATTTAATTTCTTAGCTGCTTTTACAAAGTCATTAGATTTGTAACTGAGCTCAGGTATAACCAGCAATACTTTTTTCATTTATTTTACACAATCCACAATTTCACTATCATTATTATATGACAGATTTTAAATTTGATATAGGTGAGAAAGCAATTGCTAAAATTCTTGAAATTAAAGAACAAGAACCTGGTGATAATGATTATGCTTTATTTTTACAAATTGACGGAGTTCAGGGAAATCAATACACCTATGATCTTAGTTTTTTAGATTTAGAACAAGCTAGATCTGACGATAAACGTCTTGAGTTTGGAGAATTAGTAGTAATTATTGCTTCCAAAGATCTAGATAAATTTGATAATTCCAAATTAGAGCTTTCAGATGACCCTGCGGCTCCTGGTCTTACAATGGATAATCCGAACACACCAAGTCCAGAAATTTTTGGTAATCCAGATGAAATGCCTGAGTTAACAGGTGAACTTGCTGAAAAAGTTCAAACAGTATTAGAGTCTCAAATTAACCCAGCAATTGCCTCTCATGGTGGAGTCGCACAATTAGTTGGGGTAGAGGGACAAGATATTTACCTAAAACTTGGTGGTGGATGTCAAGGTTGTGGAATGGCTCAAGTGACTTTAACTCAAGGCATTGAAACATCATTGAGGGAGGCTATCCCTGAGATAGGAAATATTATTGATGCAACAGATCACGCTTCAGGAGACAACCCTTACTTTGAATCTGCCAAAAAGTAATTAAAATTTAATTACAGTTTTACCTATATTTTTTCTATTTAGAAAGTTATCCATTGCAGTAGAGACTTCTTGAATTGAGTAAACATTTTTAGGGTTAATGTTTAGTTTTCCCTCATTGATAAATCCTATTAATTCTTTAAAGTCTTCTGCTGTTTCTTTTGGAGAAGTTTGTGTCCATCTTCCCCACCAAACTCCAACTATCGACACACCTTTAACTAGTGTTATATTCAATGGAATTTTTGGAATTTCACCTTGGGCAAAACCAATTACAAGAAGCCTTCCATTCCAAGCCGTTGCACGCAACGCTTCTTCAGAAACGTTACCACCAACAGGGTCAACTACAATGTCTACACCTTTTCCACCAGTAAGTTTTTTAGCTGACTCTTTAAGATTTTCTTTGTCGTAGCGTATTACATGATCTACACCTAAGCTTTTAACGTACTCTTCCTTTTCACTTGAACCAACTGCCGCTATGGTCGTCAGTCCTAATATTTTACCTAATTGTATAGAGGCAGTGCCAACTCCACCAGATGCACCTAGTATTAAAAGTGTTTCGCCGCTTGTTGCTTTTGCACGTCTTTTAAGGGCATAATAAGTTGTGCCGTAATTTATTGGAAGACTTGCTCCTGCTAATGAATTAATGTTGTCTGAAATTGGAATAACGAGTTTTTTATTTATACATACATACTCAGAAAAACCACCTATCTCTGGTAGGCCAATAACTTTCATACCTTTTTTTAGGTCAACATCCTTACCTACTTGCTCAACATATCCACAAACCTCATTACCAGGAGTAAATGGTGGTTCAACAACTACCTGATATTTTCCTTGGACTAAAAGAGCATCTGGATAATTCACACCTGCAGCATCTACCTTGATAAGGACTTCGTCGTCACGAGGGTTTGGAATATCAACTTCCTTAATCTCAAGTAATTTCGGATCTCCTAATTTTGTACATACCACCGATTTCATAGTTTTTTCCTCTCATTTACTCCAGATAAGTTTTTAGCAAAATCTTTTTTTTGCTCCATGTCAACCCCACGTTTAATTTGCACTCTTTGGGCTTGAGGAGAACCTGCACCATGTAAAGATTCAGTCAGGTATGCAACAGCATTTCTACCAAGGGTCATATTTTCGATTAATCTGAGTATCTTAACTCTATCTTCAGCGTTGATATCTTTTTTACCTTTTAAATATTTTTTTAAGTCAGATGACATTACACCTTCATTGAAGTCCATACCAGAAGGCATTGATCCTACCAAACCACCAGCAAGATCTTGAGCTAATCTTCCTATCTCAAAGGTTTCTTTCGTAACATGTTGTTTGCAAACGTTTGCTAATAAATCATCATTAATAAAGTTCCCTGATTTTGTTAACTTTCCTTGAAGAGATGAAGCAATACCAGTAGCGTAGATCGTTTCATTTAGTTTATTCATCTCTACAATTTTGTCTTTGATATGTGATGCTTCCTCTACACCGTTATATTCAGCAATTGTTGCAGCTGCTCCAATCAGTACATCACCTACCCCTGCCTTACAAACATAAGACCTCCGGTGGTATGTTGTAAATCTTTCAACAAGCATCGATGCAAAGTCATATTCACCATCCATGAATATGTATTCATTAGGTATAAATACATTATCAAAAATTACCATTGCTTCCTGACCTGCATAATACTTATTTCCCACGTCATACTCACCAGGCTCCATACTTCTTGTATCACATGATTGTCTACCATAAATATATGTTATCCCCTCAGCATCAACAGGTATTGCTCCAACAATTGCATAATCCTTATCTTTATCTGTCAATCTAAGAGTTGGCATAACAACCATCCAGTGTGAATTTATGCAGCCTGTCTGGTGAGCCTTAGCTCCCTTAACGAAAACACCTTTTTCATTTCTATCTACTACACGAAGATACAAATCTTCATCTTCTTGCTCGTGTGGTAATTTAGACCTGTCTCCCTTAACATCAGTCATAGCTCCACCAACAATAAGGTTGGATTTATGCATCTCAGTTAAAAACTCAACAAAATTGCTGTGATAGTGTGTTTTATTTTCTTCATCGATTTCAAAGGTAACAGAATGTAATGCATTAAAAGCATCCATGCCTACGCATCTTTGAAAGCATGTACCAGTAAGTTGACCAAGTTTTCTTTGCATTTTATTTTGCATAAATAAATCATCGCTACTCTCTGCAATGTGAAGAAATCTATTTATAGATTCACCTGTGTAGGGTGATTTTACAGAGGCCAATTCTGGTTCTCTAACAGCTAGTTCATAAGTTTCCGCCATAGCTTCAACACTAGGTTTTATTATGGGATGATTAATAGGATCTTCAACAAGTTCACCCATAAGGTATATTTTTAAATTTCTATCTGATATTGATTTTATGTAAGAATTCTTATCAAAAATTTTCTCCATACAATAGTATAAAGGTTCATCCAAAAATGAAAAAATCTAAATGTCTATTTATGAGTATATGTTGTTTGTTTTAATCTAGATTACTTCAAATAATCCTGCAGCACCCATTCCACCACCGACACACATAGTGACTACAACAAACTTAGCATTTCTTCTTTTTCCCTCAATAAGAGCATGCATTGTCATTCTGGCACCAGTCATCCCATAAGGGTGTCCAATGGAGATAGAACCTCCATTTACATTATAAATATTTGGATCAATTCCTAATTCATCTCTGCAATAAAGAGCTTGAACAGCAAACGCTTCATTCAATTCCCATAGGCCAATATCATCAACTGAGAGATTAAATTTACTTAATAAATTTGGTACCGCAAGTACAGGACCTATACCCATTTCTTCTGGAGCTAGTGCTGATACAGTCATTCCTCTGTAGTATCCAAGTGGATTAAGACCTTTTTCTTCTGCTTGTTTAGCTTCCATCATGACTACAGATGCAGAACCATCTGATAGTTGAGATGCGTTACCAGCTGAAATGAACTTACCTTCGCCATATACTGCAGGAAGTGATGAGAGACCCTCCAATGTAGTTTGAGGTCTATTACCTTCATCTTTATTAAGTTCAACAGTTTCTTCAGTGATTTCTCCAGTTTCTTTATTTTTGACTAGTTTTGTTGATGTCGTGGCAATGATTTCATCATCAAATTTTCCAGCTTCTTGGGCAGCTGCTGTTCTCATTTGACTCTCTAAAGAATATTCATCTTGAGCTTCTCTTGAAACATTGTATTTTTCTGCAACATAGTCTGCAGTTTCTATCATTGGCATGTACGCATTTTGTTGCATATCTAAAACTAAGGGGTCGGAATCTAACCTGAAATCAGCTGTTTGTACAAGTGAAATAGATTCAATTCCTCCTGCAACAACAACATCCATATTATCTGTAATGATTTGTTTTGCTCCAGTTGCAATTGCCATAAGTCCAGATGAGCACTGTCTGTCAATTGTCATACCCGGTACTGAATGTGGCAAACCAGCTGCCATTCCACTTAATCGTCCAATATTTAATGCTTGAGTGCCTTGTTGTTGTGCACAGCCCATAATCACATCTTCTACTTCTGAAGCTTCGATACCAGCTCGTGAAATTGCTTCTTTAATAGAATATGAACCTAGGGTAGGAGCACCTGTATTATTGTATGCTCCTCGATAAGCTTTACCAATTGGTGTCCTTGCTGCCGATACTATGACTGCTTCTCTCATAAATTACTCCTTAAATTGTTTTTTTATTCTTTTACTATGTACAAAGTTAATGTTTCAATAACTGCTGCTGGTTTCTCAACCCCTTCAATTTCAATAGTTACTGTAGTTTTCACTAACCATCTTCCATTTTTTTTATATTGTGCATCAGTCAAGATGAATCTGCCTCTTATTTTACTATCTACAGGTACAGCTTCCATAAATCGAACTTTATCTGACCCATAATTTACGGCTGTTTGCATTTCTGCAGGCATAAACCCTGATGTTGCTGACATATAGGAAACCAAACTCAATGTTAAAAAACCATGTGCAATTGTTGTATCCCATGGTGTAGGGGCTGATTTAGCTAGTTCTGGATCTACGTGTATAAATTGATGATCGTTTGTTGCATCTGCAAACTGATTAATTCGTTCTTGTGTAATTTCTATCCACTCGGAAAGGCCTATTTCTTCACCAATATGGTTTTCAAGTTCTGTTGCTGGAATAACTTTCATAAAATCTCCTTCAATAGATTTATATTAGATGCTTTTTTGGCAAAATTTATAGTACTTTGTCCAAATGCATCTATTTCTTTTTTTTCTGTATCACCATAATAACCAAGTGAGTATCTTACGTAGACACCTTCCATTATCATGGCATGTTTCCAAAACGATAATCTTATATAAAATTCTATATCCTTTAGATCAAGAGATGATTCTTTTTCATATATAGAAAGTATCTGATTTCTGTTCAAAAAACCATCACTTAAAGATGGTGAATATATAAAAGGAGTGTCTTTTTCTTCTATGTTGGCCCAAGAAGCAATGATTGTTCCTAAGTCAGCTAATGGATCACCCAAAGTACATAGCTCCCAATCTAATATTGCACTAACTTCATTATTCATAATTCTTACATTGTCTAATCGATAATCTCCATGAACAATACTTACTCTTTGTTGGTTAGGGATTGTCTCAAACAAAATATCTGTTGCTTTATCTAAATCTGGTATATTTCTAATAGTTTGTGATGCAAACTGCTTACTCCATCTTGTAAGCTGCCTTTTAACATATTCTTCATGTTTTCCTAGATCGCTTAGATTAGAAGAAGCTACATCGTAATTATGTAGTTCAACTGCTGCTTTAATAAAAGAATTTGAGATTTTTTCTTTTGCATCCTTAGAATACGCTTCAGCTACAACGTTATCTGATATTGTTTGACCATCTACATACTCCATAATGTAAAAATCTTCATCAGAAATATCTCTGTCAGTACATAAGGCAATCGGGTTTGGGACTTTAATTTTACTTTTGGATAATTCTGAGATTATTCTATATTCTCGCTGCATATTATGAGCCGATTCAAGTTTATTTCCGAATGGAGGTCTTCTTAATACATATTTGTATGTTCCATCTTCAATTTTAAATGTAATGTTTGATCTTCCGACTTTGAACTGGTCGAATGTAAAGTTTTCATCAAGCTTTGTAACTGATGCAATATGTTTACGTATTGTATTATTAAAAAAGTCCATCAAATAATATATTACATAAAGATTGTTCACGAGAGTTAAATATTGATAGAATAAATTGTGGATTTTAATTACTCAGAAAAATCATTAGATTTACAAAAAAAACTAAATAAATTTTTCGAAGAACACATATACCCAATTGAGCAAGCTTACGATCAAGAAATTGAAGATTCTGGTAATTCTTTACATATCCCCGATATTCTTGATGAACTTAAAAATAAGGCTAAAGAGGAAGGTCTGTGGAATTTATTTTTACCAGATAGTGAATACGGAGCTGGCTTAACCAATGTCGAATATGCTCCACTTGCTGAAATCACCGGCAAAGTTTGGTGGGCCCCAGAAGTTTTTAATTGTTCCGCACCTGATACTGGAAACATGGAGGTTCTATATGATTTTGGCACTGATGAGCAGAAAGAAGAGTGGTTAACACCATTGCTAGACGGCTCTATTAGATCTTGCTTTGCCATGACGGAACCAGATGTCGCATCGTCTGATGCAACTAATATTAGTAGTTCGATTGTAAGTGATGGAGATAACTATATTATAAATGGTCGTAAATGGTGGACATCAAATGCTATTAATCCTAGGGCTAAAATATGTATATTTATGGGTGTAACAAATCCTGAAAATGCACCGCATCAACGACAAAGCCAAATATTAGTACCTATGGACTCAGATGGTATTTCTATTATTAGACCTATGCAGGTGTATGGATATGATGATGGATACACAGGTCATCCTGAACTCTTATTTGAAAATGTAGTTGTTCCGAAAAAAAATATTATTGGTGGAGAAGGACTTGGTTTTAAGATTGCTCAGGCAAGATTAGGTCCAGGAAGAATTCATCACTGTATGAGGGCAATAGGCATGGCTGAGCGTGCATTAGAGCTTATGATTAAAAGATCTCTTTCAAGAGAAGCTTTTGGAAAACAACTTTCTGACCAAGGAGTTATTCAGGAGTGGATTGCAAAATCTAGAATAAAAATTGAAGAAGCTAGATTACTTACACTAAAAACAGCTTGGCTGATTGATACTTACAGCAAGGAAGAAGCCAAAATAGAAATTTCATCAATTAAAGTAACCGTTGTTGAAGCAGCATCTTATGTCATAGACAAGGCTATTCAAGCGCATGGAGCTATGGGCTTATCTCAAGATACTCCCTTAGCACGAATGGCAGCTGGAGCCAGGGTATTAAGAATTGCTGATGGTCCAGATGAAGTCCACTTAAGATCAATAGCTAGAAGAGAAATGAATAAATATAAATGAATGAAGAAATAGGAGTGGTTGGTGGCGGACAAATGGGAAGTCAAATAGCAGCCTTATCAGCTATGGCAGGGTATGAAACTCATATTTATGATAAAGATACTGAAAATGTGACTTCTAAACTTAAATTTGCTGAAGATAACCTTAAGAATCTTATTTCAAAAAATAAATATACAGAAGAGCATTTAGCTAACTTTAAAGATAATCTCCACGTAACTGAAAGTATTGATTCTTTATCAGAAAATAAGACATTCATTATTGAAGCTGTGGTTGAGAGACTTGACGTTAAGCTTGAAATTTTTTCACAACTATCGGAAATTACAGATTCAGAAGTAGTTTTAGCAACAAATAGTTCCTTCATAGCTGCATCTGAAATAGCAAAAGACTGTATGCATGTACAAAGATTTATTAACATGCATTTTTTCTATCCACCTTTAAGAATGGACCTTGTTGAGATTTCTTATCCTGAATCAACAGCTACAGAAGTTATTTCAAGAACTCAATCCGTAGGAAAATCAATGGGTAGATCTATTGTTACTTTAAAGAAAGAAACCCCGGGTTTTATAGTAAACAGGATACTTGCTGCTCTTGTTGATGAAGCATATGAGTTGTATGATGAAGGTATAGCTGATTTTGAAGATATAGATTTAGCCATTAAAAAAGGTTTAAACCATCCGTTAGGCCCTTTCGAACTTTCTGACTATTCAGGTCTAGATATTCACTATTATGCAAAATTAAAGATTTTCAATGAAACTAAAAATCCAAACGATTATCCAAAGAAATTTTTAGAGAAAAAAATTCAAGATGGTGATTTAGGTGTTAAGACTGGAAAAGGTTTTTATAATTACAAAAAGGATTAGTTATCAAAATCTTCATCCTTTATATTAAAAAAGAATTCTCTTTCTGCCAGTATTTTTAATACAATTCTTTCTGTCTGTATTGTGAAAGGATAAGGTTTTCCAAAGTATTTATCGGATAAGGATTGAATATTTTTTTCTGCATCTTCACCGGTAATTTCTCCAATAACTTTACCCCTAATTTCTACGAATTTAAAAGGATCGTCATGTTTCCATATCATTACGCTGACCCTTGGATCATTTTTTATATTTTTATATTTAACCCTATGTATTTCAGTATTAATAAGAATATGTTCACCATCGGTATCAACCCACATTGTGTGTGTTTGGGGAGATCCATCTTTAAATAAGGTAGTTAATGCTGCATAATTTGGACCTTTAGCCATTTTGATAGTTTTCTCATCTAAAGCCATATAATCACTTTAATATAATCATATGAAAGTTGTATTACAAAGAGTTAATTCAGCGAATGTAAAAATAGACAATACTATCATTTCAGAAATTCAGACTGGTGTTGTATTACTTTGGGGAATTAAAAAGGGTGATACTGTCAGGGATGCAGATGTATTAATTAAGAAGATTGTAAACTTGAGAATATTTTCAGATTCTTCTGGAAAAATGAATAAATCAATACAGGAAATTTCAGGCCAGATATTATTAGTAAGTCAATTTACTCTTTTGGCAAATACATCTAAGGGAAATCGACCTTCTTTTATTGAGGCAGAGGATCCTATTAATGCAGAACAACTACTTTCGTATATTTCAAAAGAACTAACCACATATGCAAAAGTTGCTGAAGGTAAGTTTGGAGCTTATATGAATATTTCACTTGAGAATGATGGTCCGGTAACTATTATTTTGGAGTCCGAAAATGGACAACTAAAACTTTAAGCTGATTGTAACTTTATTTTATTAGGATCTTTTTCACCGGAAAGTTTTTTATCGAGGTAATATTCATTTCCTGCCCAAAGGTGTAGTCCTAATCCAAACTTCATAGCACATCTTTTGAAAGAGTCAGATTCAGCATGCTTTGCATTAGTACCATCATTACCTTGATCATTCTCTACGTCCCCTATAGCTGTAACTGTTACTAGTTTTCCATCTACATCTACAGTAAGTTTCCCGAAACACCCTACAACTTTTCCAAGTTTTTCTTCTCTTATCAATTCAACTACTTCCCAGTTAAATGGTCCACAAACTTCCAACAGTCTTTGTGTTATTACGGAATGGGGAATGTAATTACCAAATTTACCTTTAGGAGCTTTTTTTACCCATTCATCTGGAAATTGTCTTGATAGTTCGTATAATTGGTTCATTTTATTCTTCTTTCTTTATGTTTTAGTTCTTTTGCCCACATAGGTGCAGAATTATTGTTCACATTTATAGTTTTAAGTTCAGGGGTATCTTTCCACTCTTTGTAGAGGAACGTGTCTCTTATCATTTCAGTATTTTGTTCCTTATTAGAAGCAACTGCGTCAAGTCCTTTAAGTTTTGGGACAAAATTTTGACCCATAATTGCTATTAGAGATTCTGTTAATTCTTCATCATCTGTGGATTTTTCGATTATCCATTTAATTAAATTTTTTAAATCATGAACTTTCCATGTGTAGGATTTATTAAAAACAAATACTTCGTCACCGAGCCTCACAGCACCATTTCCTTCTATATTTTTAGCCATCTTTACATCGCTGAAAGTTTTAATGTTTGAACTAGTATTTTTAACTACACTGGTTGTGCTTCTTGCTGTCCAAAGAAACTCAAGATCACCTGTGTTTGTTAATTCTTCTCCAAATCTTGTAACAGTTAAATCTAATTCATTCGAATCTTGAGCAGATACCTCCTTAGTTAACTCAAGAATCTCATCTATTTTATTTCCCATTTATTTCTCCTAACTTAAGCAGCTTCATTAACTACATTATGACAGCTACAGTTGTCATTGTGATTTCTACAGATCACAATAGTTTCTACACCAATCATATTTAGGATATCTTCTATTTTATTATTTTTCATACTTCAAATATACAAATTACGTATGACAAAAAATTTTTTTTCAAGACGTTTCATTTTATTTGCAATACAATGATTAATAATGACAAATCCTCAGTTATTTGAATCTCAGATGTACAGAGAAGTAATTAGACAGTACGAAGAAGTTTCTGAATTCATAAATTTAGACTCGAACATTAGAGAGCGTTTGAAATATCCACAAAGAGCATTAGTAGTTACATTTCCATTCAGACGAGACGATTACGAAGAAGTAGAAACAGTTGTTGGATACAGGGTTCAACATGTACTTTCAATGGGACCAACAAAGGGGGGCATCAGATATGCACCTGACGTAGACCTTGGTGAAGTAACTGCACTATCTATACTAATGTCTTGGAAATCAGCAATAGTTGGCTTACCTTTTGGTGGAGCAAAGGGAGGGGTTGCAATTGATCCGACTTCATTAACACGAGCAGAAAAACAAAGAGTTACAAGAAGATACACAGCTGAACTTCTCCCAGTAATTGGTGTAGAAAAAGATATTCCAGCACCTGATTTAGGGACTGACGAACAAACTATGGCCTGGATCATGGATACTTATAGTAATTTTGTAGGCTCACCTCAACCAGGAATTGTAACTGGAAAACCTGCTGCACTCGGTGGTTCAGTTACACGAAGAGAGGCAACAGGTAGAGGAGCTGTTGCAGTAACAGCTCAAGCAATGGATAAAATCGGTAAAACATATGAAGGTTCTGATATTGTGATACAAGGTTTTGGAAATGTTGGTCGATATGCTGCTCTTGATTCTTATGAGAGGGGAGCGAAGGTTATTGCAGTAAATGATTTAGGTGGAGCAATCATCAATCCCAATGGCATCAATATTCCAGAACTGTTTAAATATACTGCTAAGAATCACTCAGTAGCAGGATTTGATGGTGCGGATAAACTTTCACAAGATATATTGGAATTAAAATGTGATGTACTAATTCCAGCGGCAATTGGAGGTGTGATTACTACTTCAAATGTTAACAATATTAAAGCACACGTTATTGTCGAAGCTGCAAACTCTCCAACTACAGTAAGTGCTGATAAAATCCTACGCGATAATAAAGTATTATTAATCCCAGATATTTTGGCAAATGCTGGGGGTGTTACGGCATCTTATTTTGAGTGGGTTCAAAATAGACAAAACTACCTTTGGAAAGAAAAAGACCTACATGAAAAGTTTATTGACATAATGACTTCTGCATTTGAAGAAGTATGGACGATATCACAAAAAAATAATTGTGATCTAAGAACAGCTGCACTAATAAAGGGAATCAAAAGGGTTGCTGCTGCGAAATTAACTAGGGGGTTATTTCCCTAATAACAAGTTTATATCTGTAAGTATTCCTTCTTTTTCTACTTCAAGTGAAGAAATCTCTTCTTTTAACTCATTGATATTTATGTTTTTCAAAGGGCTTGAATCAGGTAACTCATCTTGATTTTCAAACATTTCGAGAGCATCGAGAGTTTCATTAATTTCAGCTATTTTTTCAACAATTTCTCTTAATTTATCGGTACTTGGGGCTTCTTTATTAAACAAGGGACAGATTGGTTTGTAGTAGCACCAATCTTTACAGAGTGCATTCTTTGTGGCTGGAAATTCGTTATTTTCAAAAGCATTTTTAATATCCTGCCAAATAGAAAGTATCTCGACTTTTGCTTCATCTAGCATGGTATCGTCTATTTTTAATGTATGGATTGTAGAGTTTTTAAGATATATTAATTTCAACTCTTTAGGAGTGACACCTATTTCATCTCTTATTAGTAGGGCGTATAGTTTAAGTGCAAAGAAACGGGGCTCTTTATATTTTGCCATCGGTGCTTTTCCTGATTTATAGTCAACAATTATTAAATTTCCATCTTTATCCTCATCCATGCGATCTAAAATTCCGCGTAAATTTAAATCTTCAATTGAACCCCTAACCCACCTTTCTTGTTCAAGTGGTTCTAGTTTCTGAGGATCTTCAAGTTTCAGATAGTTGTGAAGTAGATTAAGACCTTCCTGTCCCCATTCTCTTTCATCTTCAATAGAATCAAATAAATTTACGTGTTCATCGTTACCTCTTACATTTGACCATGCTTTTCGAAAAAGATCATAAAGAACTTCTGGAGTTCTTTGATCATTTGGCAGGTCATATAAATCTTCTAATGCTTGGTGTACTGTTGTTCCCTTTGCTTGTACTAAATTAGTAGGCTCTTTTATTTTGTCTACATTAGAAAATTTGAACTGCTTAGGACAGGTTTTGAATTGTGATGCTCTAGAAGGAGACAAATTTTTTATCATATTTAAACTATAACTGTATTTATATTAATTTTTATAAATTGTAATCTTAGAATATGAACAGATTTATAAAAATACTCCAAATCATTGGTGTTACTTCATTTATTTTATATTTTATTGTTGCCATGCTGTATAACTCAGCAAGTTGGTTTAATTTTCTATTTAATTAGTCTTTAAAAAATTACATATAGCTATCAATTGCTAAAGTGATTGAATGAACAATAGCAAAATCAAAGTAGCGGTATTAGGAATTGGTAATTGTGCAAGTTCACTTGTTCAAGGCCTTGAATATTATAAAATTAACGACACAGAAAATGGACTTATTTCTGATGTAATTGGTGGCTATAGAGTCTCAGATATTGAAATTGTTGCAGCATTCGATATCAATAAAAATAAAGTTGGAAAAGATCTCTCTGATGCAATATTCACTGAGCCAAATAATACAACTAAGTTTTCAGAAGTACCTAGTTTAGGCGTAGAAGTCAGTCCAGGTAGAACCTTAGATGGTATCGGTAAATTTGTAGAAGATATTATAGATCCTGTGGATGATTCAGATGCAGTTGTAGAAGTATTGAAATCCTCTAAGGCTGAAATCCTTGTTAATCTTCTTCCTGTGGGTTCTGATGAAGCAGTCAAGTTTTACGCAGAATGTGCAATTGAAGCCGGCGTTGGGTTCATTAACTGTATACCAGTATTTATAGCTAGAGATAAAGAGTGGTACCAAAAGTTTGCTGATAATGGCATACCTTTGATTGGTGATGACATTAAGAGTCAAGTAGGTGCAACTATTGTTCATCGTGCATTAGCGCAATTATTCTCCGATAGAGGTATCAATCTAAAACGTTCATATCAGCTAAATGTGGGTGGAAACATGGATTTCCTTAATATGCTCGAGGAAGATAGGTTACAAACTAAAAGAACAAGTAAAACGACTTCAGTTACTTCCGTTGCAAATAAAGGCAAAGGTATGGACAAGGGGTCCGTAAGAATTGGTCCATCAGATTACGTTGAGTGGTTAGAAGATCGTAAAAAAGCATTTATAAGACTTGAGGGAGAAGCTTTTGGTGGAGTGCCTTTAAATATTGAACTTCAGCTTGAAGTTTGGGATTCTCCAAACAGTGCTGGTGTTGTCATTGATGCTATTAGGTACATGAAATTCTTTGCTGAGAAAAAAGATTTAAAATCTTTGGATCTTGTTTCAGCTTGGCTAATGAAAGCACCTGCTGAAGCTGCTAAAGATACTGAAACTTTGAAAAAGCTACACGAATTAACTCACGTAGATTCTAAATAGCACTCACTGATTTAGTAAACATCTCCATTGCTTCATTAACTTGTTCTTCAGGAGTGGTCAACGGACCCATAAACCTAATAACATTTCCTTCAAGTCCACAATTAACCAAAAGTAGACCATTATCTTTTGATTGTTCAATTATTTTCATTGCTATTTCTTTAGAAGGATTCTTAGTTTTAATATCTTCTACGATTTCGACTCCAATCATTGTTCCATAACCTCTTATTTCACCAATGAAATTATTCTCTGCTTGAAGGCTAAGAAGAGCTTCATTCATTATTAATGCATGATTTTTAACATTTTCTAATATATTTTCTTCATCAAATACTTCGAGTACTCCTAAAGCTGCTGCACAAGATACCGGAGAAGCACCAAATGTACTTCCAATACCTGCATCATGGATTGAGTCCATAATTTCACTTTTTCCAACTACCGCTGCAAGAGGAAATCCACCTGCAATACCTTTTGCTAGGGTTGCTAAATCTGGGGTTACCCCTACAGTGCTAGCTCCAAACATTTCTCCAGTTCTACCAAATCCTGTTTGAACTTCATCAAATATTAAAAGAATATCTTTTGCTTGAGCTATCTTTTTGAGTTCTGTTAAGAAAATATTTGACGCCGGGATATATCCGCCTTCTCCCAGTTGTATTTCAATCAATATTGCAGCAATAGAATCTTCACCAATGCTTTGAATATGTTTTTCAAATGTTTCAAGAGCTTGTTCATCGCTCACACCCCTATAGCCATATGGAAAATCCGTATGTGATATAAAATCTGGAAACGGCCCAAATCCCATTTTGTATGGGTTCTCTTTACCTGTAAGCCCCATAGCCATATAAGTTCTCCCGTGAAATCCTCCTTTGAATGCAACTATGTGTTGTTTGCCCGTGTAGTAACGAGCTATTTTAATTGCATTCTCTACAGCTTCAGCACCACTATTAACTAGAAAAGTTTTTGTTTCTGATTCAATCGGATATCTTTTATTAATCTCTGTACAGACATCTATCGCATTTTGATGTGGAGCATAGGCAAAGCAAGAGTGGGTGAAATCATCAAGTTGATTCCTTACTTTATCAATAACTTTTGGATTAACATGCCCAGTATTTAATACAGCGTATCCACCAACGTAATCTAAAAATCTATTACCTTCTCTGTCCCATATTTCTGCATTCAGAGCTTTTGCAATTGTAGATTCGAACGTAGGCGTCCATGCTTTGGGTACGTTAGCCTGTAATTGATTTTGAACTAATTTAGACATAAATTCACTGTAACTGAAATAAAATTAATACTCAATTTAATTACTACTAAAATGAATGTGTATGATAAATAATTTTCATGGTGTTTGGGCATTAATAAGTATTTGGGTAGCTGGAATTAGTGGAGTATTTTTAATAGGAATTTATATCTCTAGAAGCACAAAATATAAAAAAATTGGAACGTATTTAATAAATCTTTCAATATCCACTATTTTAATTCAGACAGCTGGAGGGCTTTTATTATATTCGCAGCAAAATGATCCAGGTTCGTTTCATTTATTTTATGGGGTTGTAGTTTTATTTACTCTTACCTTTTTATATGTTTACAGATCAGAAATGAGTAAAAACTATTATTTATATTGGGGATTAGCTCTTTTATTTTTAATGGGGCTTGAGATTAGAGCAGTAATGACACTGGGAAGAATATTAGATTAGATGTCCCTGCACCTACTTTCAGATGGAACTACTTTTGCTTATTCAAATATTGAAAACCCAAAAGTATGTTATTTACATGGGTGGGGAAGGGATAGTCAAGACTTTTTAGATATTATTGAATTGTACCCAGGACTTGCTATTGATCTTCCTGGGTTTGGGAAAACCAAACCGTTTGAATTCAGTATGAATCCATTTGAATATGCAAACTATTTAGACAAAATACTCCCTAAAGAAATTACAACAATAGTTGGCCATTCCTTTGGTGGACGAGTAGCTGTTCATATGTCTCTTATTCGTAAAATAGAAAACTTAGTTTTAATTGGTGTTCCCTTAATATCAAGTAACTCAAATAAAAAAAGTCTTAACAAATTAGATATATATAAGTTCATGAATAAGTTGGGATTAGTATCTGCTGATACTATTGAGTCAATAAAAAGTAAATCTGGGTCATTGGATTATAGAAATTCAGAAGGTGTCATGAGAGACACACTTGTGAAGGCGGTTAATGATAATCTTGAGAAAAAACTATTAATGATTGACTCAAATGTAAAACTAATTTGGGGTGAAAATGATTTTGAAGTGCCAGTTTCAGTTGCTATTAAATCCAACAAACTTATTTCTAACTGTGAGTTAACCATTATTCCAAATCATGGGCACAATATGTTAAGAAGTAAATCTAAATCAATTTATGAGGTGCTAAATAAATTATGAACACTACTTATATTTTTGTCCTTCTTGTTCTAACTATTGGCTCATTACTGAACTCGGTTAAATGGTCTAGGCTTGCTCAAAGAGAACATTACATTGGAGGATCTGTAACAAGATTTTATTTCAGATGGGTTAAGTCAAAAACTTCAAATTATTTACTTTTTATACTGTTACTTGTTTCAGGTTTTATTTCTTTATGGCTTGTATATTTTCCTGTTATCGTCTTAGTCCTTTCCACCTTTACACCATTTGGATTATCCTTTTCTTCCAGAACTTCAAAAGTAGTTAAAACAGAACGATTATCACGTGTAAATGGGTTCTATTATTTTGTAATCATTTCAATATCAGCTGTTTCACTTGTAGTAGAACTAGGGTACTTACTTGCTTTATTAGCCAACATTTTCAGTTATTTTGTTTATGATCAATGTTTAAAAATATTATTCAACTACGAGAAGTCTTTAACACAGCATTTTGTTGAAACCGCCTCAAAAAAACTTAATCAAATGCCTATTCCAATTATTGGAATTACAGGTTCTTATTCAAAGACCACGACTAAAAATACATTGCACCAAATCTTAAAAACACAAAATGAGATATTTGCAACTAAAGAGAGTTTTAACAATAGATTGGGTATAGCTAAAGCAATTAATGAAGATTTAAAAGATTCTGATGAAATTGCAATTATTGAAATGGGTACATACGGTATTGGAGAAATTAGAGAAATTTGTTCATGGGTAAGACCCCATGTATCAGTTATCACAGGAATAGCTCCTGTCCATTTAGAAAGAATGAATAACTTAGAAAATATCCTTGATGCTAAGTCTGAAATTGTTGAACTTGCTGGTTCAGTAGTTATAAATGGTGATGATGAATTACTGCTTAACCAAGCTCGTTTATGGACAAATCAAAAAATTGTTTACGATTGCTCAATCACAAGCAAACAAGCAATTGTATATGTTGACTTTGTTGA
>CAXBVE010000010.1:0-31819 GCA_963979435.1 uncultured Candidatus Actinomarinales bacterium
AAAAAATAGTCATTAACTTTATTAAATAATTCAAGGGAGGGAAATTCACTGTAGTAAAAAAAGTGACCTTTAAAGATTTTATGTTTAATAATCGAAGATTCAACTATGTTAATGTTATTGAGATTCGGCAGATTATAGCTAAAGTTATTGCAGTTAAAGAAATGAAAATTTAAGTTATCTTTAATAATGATCTTTTCAAAATTTACAGACAAAATGATAATATTTTGAAAAGACTTTAAGTTTTGCCATAAATTTGTAAATTCTTTAACACCGCCAGTTTTTTGATAAAAATCTACATTCTTACCTTCCTTCTTGAGAGTTTCTGCAACTTTTTTAGCCTCTAGTAAGGAAGATGTAAATATTACGTTATTGTTTTTTTTAAGTTTCGTTGATAATTTCTTGTTTCCGTAAACACCTGAAGAACCTGTTCTAATCTTTTTCTGGTTTGAAATTTTGCTATATTCTATATGTTTATGCAATAGTATTCCTATATTTGTATTGTTTGAAATTGCTATTTGTTCTAGATATTTAAGTTGAAACTGATCAATATTTCCCACTTTATTAAATAAAGATTTTATATTGGGAACGATAATATTTTCATTATGTACCTTTAATACAATTGCTTGACGTTCAACGTTCCTAAACGGGACTGTTACTATATCCCCAATATCAATTTTAGTTCGTAAATTAATGGGGACTTCGTATGTGAATTGAATATATCCGTAAGTATTATTAAAGATTATTTCTAAATCAACAAACACATCTACTCAATTGTGTAATCGATAATTAATTTAGCAATACTATTTTTATCGAGCCTATCCGAAGATACAATTAACTCGTTTTGATTAATTAATTTAATTTGATTTAAGTCAGATCCAATTTTGTTTGTAGATATATTATTGATTACTAAAAAATTAACATTTTTATCTTTTATTTTTTCGAAGTTTAAATTGTCGTTTATCTGTGCAGAGAACCCTATAGAAATTACGTCTGGAAACTTCTTCGCAAGTTCCTTAAGTATGTCTTGGTTTGGGGTTAAATCTACTGATATCGAGCCCTTTCTTCTATCCATTTTCTCATTTATGAACTCAGGTATAAAATCTGAGACAGCTGCAGCCATATAAAGATACGAAGCATCCGTTAGTTCCGCATTAAGAATATTGAGTAAAGAATTGGAATTAGAAAAGACTCTGTTAGTTGCATGAGGAATACCTTTTATATTATTAGCGTGAACGTAAGTTACATCAAAACCTCTTGCCAAAAGTTCTAAACCTAACGCCCTACCTTGTTTCCCTGAAGATTGATTAGATATAGTTCTCACAGCATCAATCATTTCAAAAGTTCCTCCAGAAGTTACGACCACTTTTTTACCCCCACCCTCTATTTGACTTAACATCTCAGGTGGTTCAATCATCCTTCCATATCCAGTATCGCCAATATCTAAATTTCCAAATCTTGGACCACAAACAATATTATTTTTTGACAGTTCCAATATATTTTTTTGAATTATTGGATTTAAATACATCTCTTCATGCATCGCAGGAGCAAGATAAATTGGATCGTTGTACATAAGAACTGTTGAAAGCAACAAGTCATCTGCAATTCCCATAGCCATTTTGGAAATAAAATTAGCTGTAGCAGGATAAATTAAAAAGACTTCTGCCCAACGTGCAAGTTCAATATGCGGAGAACCTTGAAGATCTTCCCAAGAAGAAATTATTTCATTGTTCTTTAAAAATTCAGATGTAAGATATTTTGACCCAGCATCAGTTGTAATAATTTTTACATTATTATTCTTTGAAACTTTTCCAAATAATATTTCTGACTTTGAAGCAGCAACACTACCCGTGATTCCTAAGAGTATATTCTTACTCATCAGATTTATTCGTTGTCTGAAACCTCAACTTTGCCCGCAGCAATTTCTTCAAAAGCAACAGTCAATGGTTTTCTACTTAAACTTTGAACCTGTGGTGGTGTGTAGGCTCCTATACCCTCACCTAGCTGGTTAAAGTATGAGTTTATATCTTTAGCTCTTTTTGCAGATGTTATAACAAGCGCAAATCTTCCAGGTGTTTCTTTAAGCAATTCTTCAATAGGTGGTTTAATCATCTTTCCTCCAGACTATATATTATATCTAATATCTTATTAACCGTAGTGTTTATATCTTTATTATCAACTTTGTAGTGAAATTTATCTTGAAAACTCCTCTGATATTCAGCTAATCTCATTCTTTCGTCAATAAATGCTTCGTCATGTCCTCGTTTAGTGAGCCTTTGAATCAACTCTTTATCATCAATATCAATAAAAATACCTACATAATCTTTATTCGATGAAAGGAGTTTAGTTGCACCATTTACTTCAAGATCAAGTATTAGTGAATTTGTTGAGTCATTAACCGAATTCTTGCTTGTTCCATAATAATTTCTACCATATTTTTCATATTCAATGAAAAAATCATCTTCGACTAATTTTAAAAAATCTGATTCAGAGACAAAGTTATAATCTTCACCGTTATACTCTCCTTCTCTTATGTTTCTAGAGGTATAAGATACAGAAAATTGAAAGTCACGTTTTTGCCGAATAGCATCTATGATTGTTGACTTACCAACACCTGAGGGACCGGAAAATATAAAAATCATGTTATTTTAAATAAATCAAGAATCTGAGAAATATTCTCGTCTGTAAGTTGACCAATTGTTGTTTTTTCATCTAAACCTATTGTATCTAAGTATCGTGCTGTTTCTACTTTGCCAACAACTTTTGTGTGGGTTAAATACTTATGTAATCTTATTGAATTAAGTTCATTATCATTTCGAGAAGAATTTAAATTTTCAAAAAGATCATCATTTATGATTGAAAAATTTGTTAGAAAATTATTTCGTTTAAACAGTATAGATTCAACTTCTTGATTAAAATTATTCAATCTCATTACTCACTGAATTTAAAATACCATTTACAAACTTTGCACCTTTTTCAGAAGAATGTTTATCAGTGATTTTTACCCATTCTGAAATAATTACTTTCTGTGGGGTTAAGTTCATTATTAATTCAGATATACCGAGCGTTAAGGTACATTTTTCAACTTTACCAATTCGAGCATATGACCAGTTATTACTATATGTTTCAATTGAGTTAATAATCCTATCTGAGGTTAACTTCGTGTTCTGAATTAATTGATTGCATCTCAATAATTGATTTTCAGCTAGTTTGTTTTTAATAATTTCTAAACTTTCATAATCGAGATCAGCATTAAATAGAGATTCAAATGAAACTGTTCTAAAATCTTTCATTGGACCCTGGTCATATAAGATGAATTCTTAGTATCTACTTTGATCAGTTCATCTTCTTCAATAAACATTGGTACATTTAAAATTAAGCCAGTCTCGCAAGTAACGGATTTTGTTGATGATGATACGGTGTCTCCTTTAACAGCTGGTTCCGCACTTGTGACAAGAAGGTTAACTGTAGGAGGAAGTACTAAATCAATAGGTGTATCTTCATACATTTGTATAGTGACTTCTTGATTTGACGTTAAATAAAGATACTTATTTTCAACGATATCATTATTTAAATTAATTTGTTCAAAGGTTTCGTTATTCATGAATATATAGCTGTCACCATCTTTGTACAAGTATTGGAATTGTTGTTTATCAATAAATGCCTGCTTCACATCTTCATCAGCACGGAATGTCTTATCCACTACACCACCACCAGAAAGATTCTTAAGTTTAGTTTTAACAAAAGCTTTGCCTTTTCCAGGTTTTACATGTTGGTATTCTAGAATTAAATAGAGTGTTCCATCTAAAAGAATTGATTGCCCAGGTCTTATATCATTAGTTGATACCATTATGGAATAACTCCTTCTTCTTTTGCTTTATTCTTCATATTAATAAAGTCTGTGTAATCTGCTGTAAAAGACATTTTGCCATTTTTGTCAGTTAAAAGGTAGTACAAATAGTCATTTTCTGGTGTGTCTAATACAGCTTGTAGGGATCTTTCACCAAATCCAGAAATTGGTGTAGGAGGTAGTCCTAAATATTTGTATGTATTGTACTGAGATTCAAACTGAAGGTCTACTAAAAGAACCTGTGATTTTCTTTTTTGAAGTGCGTATAAAATTGTTGCATCAATTTGAATTAACATATCATCTTCTAAACGATTTCTAATAACAGAAGCAACTAGAGGTCTGTCTTCTTGTAGCTTAGATTCAGCTTCAACCAAGCTTGCAACAGTAAAAAATTCTGTGTAGGAAGTTATCCATTGAGGTAAGTTATTATCTAATAATAATTGGTCAGTAACATACTCTAGTTCATCAACCATTAGTTGAAGTATTTCTTCACCGTTTGATTCAATATCAATTTGATATGTGTTCGGATATAGCAATCCCTCCCAGTTACTTAAGAGTGAGGGATCATTTAAATATAGGTAGTTACTTTTTACTTGACCTGATAATAATGAATTAAGTAATAAATCGTAGTCAAAACCTGTCTGAGAGGATATAGAAAGGAGTGTTTCTGTTATCCAGAGGCCTTCCGGTACGGTGATTGTATAAGTTTTAAGCGGTGGACCTTTTAACAAGATTTCTGTGATTTGTGAAAATTCCAAGTTATTAGGAATTTCATAATCACCAGCTCTTAATTTATCAGTTAAATTTTCTGTTCTTAAATATAGTTCAAAAGCTAGTTGAGAGGAGATTACTCCTTCAGATGAAAGCAATGATGCAATATCTGATGCAGATGATCCCTGAGAAATAGAAATATCCAATACTTGATATTCGGGACTATTTATGCCAATGTTGCTCGTTTCGTTTTGTTCTATAGAATCTGCAAAATTATTAGAGACTGAGATACCTGAGAAAATTGATATCGTTGTAATGACTATAAGCAGAAAAGTTCTATTGCGAAGATAGGTTTTATACATTAGCAAGATATGTTTCAAGAATTTGTAATGCTGATATATCATCAATACGTTCTTTATTAGAACTTGTAATTATTGTTGAAGTCATTCTTTCATCAACTTTAGAAACTTTTAAATTAAATTTAGATTTAAGTGTATTGTTTATAAATTCATCTACTAATTTACTCATTCTCGTTTCATGATTATTCAAGCCAATAGGATATCCTATCGCAATGTTTGTAATCTTATAATCATTTATTATTGTCTGAATACTAACGTCCACGTCAGAAACCTTTGTGTCGATTATTTTTAATGCAAATGGTGTATTAGATTTAACAGTTGAAACTGCACATCCAATATATCTTTCACCGTAATCAAGTCCAAGTATGTTCATATTAAAATATTTCTAAAAGAGCATTTTCAATATAAGAAATAGCTGAATCATTATCGTACTCAGAAGGACCACCACCAATTGAGAGAGATGGATCTTTTGAAGCACCTCCTCCATAGAGTTTTGATACTTCTCCTATAATTTTGGATATATCTATTTGAATATTCTTAGCTACAGCTCCAACTATGCCTGTCTTGTCCCCTAATTTTGAAAGTAAAATAATAGTATCGACTTTATTTGTTGCTAGACATTGCAATGCTAAATCTTTTAGTTCACTATTTGATCCCAAAGATACTTGTCCTACATACACTTTCTTATCTTTTATCGTTTCAGTTCCATTAACTATGGCTTCTGTTAGAGATTTCAATTCAGAGTTTTTATACTTTGAAACCTTACTAGTAAGTTCCTCATAATCTTCAAGAAATGAAGTTAGTCTTTTTGGAACATCTTCTATTGTTGTTTTAAGTATCTCACTAACACTTGCATATGATTTATAGGCACTAGTTAAAAAGTCATATGCATTAGAACCAGACAACATTTCAACACGTCTGAGGTTAGAACCAATTGACGACTCCCCAGTAAGAACAATTAGTCCCACATCATGGGAATTTGTAACATGTGTACCTCCACATAGCTCTTTTGAAAATGAACCAATACTTACAACTCTTACGTCATCATCATATTTGTCACCAAAAAAGGCAAGGGCTCCTTCGTCTTTGGCTTTTTGAATGTTCATTATGTCAGTTTGAATTCTCAAGTCACTAAATACACTCTGGTTACTCTCTTTAAAGATAATATCTAATTCTTCCTTCGACACTTTACTTGTATGACTAAAATCAAAACGAAACTTTCCTGGTGCAACATGGGATCCTGCTTGTGCAACATGTGATCCTAATATATTTCGAAGGGATGCATGTACAATATGTGCAGCTGTGTGACTTTTGGAAACTGCATTTCTAAAATCTGAATCAACCAATTGCTCTATACTGTCCCCAATATTTAATTCAGAATAATCTACTAGATAGCCTACGGCACCTGAGCTTGTTTGAATAAGTTTTTTAATTGGTATTTTTGTAGATTCAGTTATCAAATAACCCTCATCAGATACCTGCCCACCAGCTTCATAATAAAAAGGAGTATCTTCTGTAAAAATTACCTTACCTTCTTCTGTGTCCTTAATATCGTAAATCTGCGATTCATGATTAAGATTTTCATATCCAACAAAGTTGTTATTGTCAGTATCTAAGGTAATTTGTGATTTTCCACTTTTACTTTTATTTGATTTTTGTTTATGTTGTTCAAACAAATCATCGAATTCTTGTCTATCTATAGTTAACCCATGCTCTAATATTATTTCTTCTGTAAGTTCAATCGGAAATCCAAATGTTTCAAACAGTTGAAATGCATCTTTGGTAGTGAAGTCTTTACCAGAGTTTAGTTTTGAGTTAATTTCTGAAGTACCTTTTAATAATGTTTTGTGAAACAAACTCTCTTCTGATTCTATAAGTTTTTTTATTTTTTGTTCATTTTCTAAAAGTTCAGGATAGCTATCTTTATAGTTGTCAATCACTATATCTACAAGAAAGCATAAAGAAATAAGTTCCTCAGAAACCATGTTTAATGCTCGAATAGCTCTTCTAAGTAATCTTCGTAATACGTACCCTCTACCTTCATTTGTAGGTACGACACCATCAGAAATCATAAAAGTTGATGCTTTAATATGATCTAGTATTATTCGTTCTAATTTTTTATCACTTTTTACTACAACTTTCTTGAGTGCATCATACATATTTGAGAATGTATCAATTTCAAACGGTGAATCCTTATCTTGCAGAACCATAGCTAATCTTTCAAGGCCCATACCCGTATCAATGTTTTTCGATGGCAATTCACCAACAATTTCAAATGGTTTGTCTTGTATGGATTCCATAAATACAAGATTCCAAATTTCAATATACCTATCTTCACCACCACCAATAGGACCGCCTTCTTCTCCGTACGCCTCTCCCCTGTCAATAAAAATTTCACTGCAAGGTCCACAAGGTCCAGGGATATTCATGTGCCAAAAGTTATCCTCGCTTCCTCTTTGAATTCTCTCAACAGGTACACCGATATGGTTCTTCCAAATATCGTATGATTCTTGATCATCTTTATAGACAGTAAACCATAGGTTTTCTACTGGAATATTTAAATGCTTAGTTATATATTCATAAGAATAAGTAATGGCTTCTTTTTTAAAATACTTACCAACACTAAAGTTTCCCAACATTTCGAAAAATGAAAGATGTCTATCAGTATCTCCTATGATGTCAATATCTATAGTCCGTATACATTTTTGTGAGGAAGTCATATTTGGATTATCTGGTTTTTTGTATCCAGAAAAAAAATCTTTTAGGGGTACCATTCCAGCAGCAGTAAATAGGAGAGTTTCATCATGGGGTATGAGAGAAGCTGAATTTAGAACTTTATGATCTAGTGATTGAAAATATTCTAGAAACTTTGTTCGTATTTCATTACTATTCATCAGTTACGTACCTAAGGTTATATTCTACTAAATCGTCCTCATCTATTGCAGATGGAGCATCAGTTAAAGGGTCCATACCTGATTGTGTCTTTGGGAAAGGAATGACATCTCTTATTGAAGGTTGTTTAAGTATTTCAGTAACTAACCGGTCTATACCAATAGCAAATCCCGCATGTTGCGGCGTCCCATATGACAATGCTTCAATAAACCATCCAAATCTACTTTCAATATCTTCATTTGAAAGCCCCCATTTTTCCAATACAAGTCTCTGTAGATCTGGATTATTTATTCTTTGAGAGCCAGATCCGAGTTCAACTCCGTTTAATACGAGATCATAATGTAAAGCTATAGAGTCATTGGGATTTTGTTTAAAATTAGATGTATCTTTAGGAGCTGTGAATGGATGATGTGATGGCTGTAAAACATCATTTTCAATTTCAAAATATGGGAAATCCTCAACCCAAAGGAAACTAGTAATATCTTCAGCTTTGTTTGCAAAAAGATTCCTTCTAAGAACATCCATATATTTAGCAATTTCGTATATATCGCCAGCTTGGAAAACCAAGATACCGTTTCCAAACTTAAGTAATTCTTCTTTTTCATTTGGAAGTAGCAGCTTTGCGAGCGGACCTGATAATTCGTTATCTAAAATCTTAAACCAACCTAAACCATTTGAACCCAATGATTTAATAGATTCATCAAGTAAGTCTATGTCTTTTCTACTGTAATTATTATCAGAGTGTAGAGATAAAACACTACCACCATTTTTAATTATTTCCTTTATGAAATTAATTTCCGTATTAACAAAAACTTCACTGATATCGTCAATAGTTTCCTTAATTCTTAAGTCGGGTTTATCAGTACCATATAATGTCATTGCTTCTTTATAGGTTATAGTTTTGAATGGTAACTTTATTTTTAGATCAAATGCCTCATCAAAAATATGTTGAACAATAATTTCAATATTTTTTTTAACCAATTTTGGGTTACTGTTTGAAAATTCAAGATCTAATTGGGTAAATTCAGGCTGCCTGTCTTTTCTAGAATCTTCATCTCTGTAACATTTAGCAATCTGATAATAATTTGGAAAACCAGACATCATAAAGAGTTGTTTATACATCTGTGGCGATTGAGGTAGCGCATAAAATGATCCAGGTGATTTTCTAGAGGGAACAAGGAAATCTTTTGCACCTTCAGGTGTTGATTTAATTAGAGTTGGAGTATCTATCTCTAAGATATCTAGTTTGTTCATAATATTTCGAATACTTTTAAATGTTTTAGATCGAGCAACGATGTTCTGTTTCATTTCTGTACGTCTCAAATCTAGGTATCTATATTTGAGACGGATACTTTCATCTGTATCAATCCCATCTTCTATTTGAAAAGGTAAAGTTTTACTCTCATTAATAACCACTAAGGAGTCAATCAATATTTCATATTCGCCAAATGGAGTTTTTTTGTTTACAAGAGCATCATCTCTTTTATTAAATACACCCGAGATCTGAATATAGTATTCGTTTTTAAGGTTTGTCTCTATAGTTGATTCTTTATCAAAAACTAACTGAATTTTTGAGTCAAAATCTCTTAAATCAACAAAGGTTAATCCCCCATGATCTCTTATGCTGTCAACCCACCCATAAAGATCTTTGATGGCTGTGCCATTTTCTATATTGGATAGTTCTTTAATTATCAATTAATACCTCTACATTAAACTTCATGGAAGCGTTATTCTCCAAGTCTTTAATTGTATCTTCATCAGTATTAACTACATATTTGGCTCCAAGATTTTTGGCATTTTTAAATTGTGAATTAATTTTTGATAAACGTGGAGGTTTGGAATAGTTTATATTATTTTGGTCTAATAATTTACATAAACGAGAGATTTTATCGATGTCAATTCCAATGATATAAACTTTAGGAGATCTATTTTTAATATCAATAATGTTCATTATTCTCTCTATTCCGAAAGCTACTCCAACACCATTAAAAGATCCAATATTAAGAATTTCAGCCAGTCGATCATAACGACCCCCACCACCTAAGACAAGTCCATCATCATTTATAAATTCAAAGGTTAAGTCGTTATAATAATCAAGGCCCCTCACAAGTCTTGTATTCTCTTTAAAATTAATATTGTTATTACTCAATAAAGATTTAAGTGATTCGTATTTTTGAGATGAAATATCATTTATGAAGTTACTTATTACAGGAGCATCTTGTATAACTTTTGAGTCAAGAGAATTGTTCGAATCTAATATCCTAAGTGTATTTAGCTCAAGTTTTTCCCTACTTTCATCAGAGAGATCATCTTCGTGTGTCTTAAAATAAGTATAAAGTTCCTTGCTATATAATTCACGATCATCGATGGAACCAATTGTATTTATTTCAAGTGTAAAAGTTAAATTTAAGTTATTTAAGAATCTGATAGAATCATTAATAACTTGGAAATCCGAAAAGCCATCGAGGTTACCAATAATCTCTACGCCACCCTGTGTAAACTCTCTGTATCTGTTCTTTTGGGGATTTTCATACCTAAACATCTGTCCAAAGTATGAATACTGGTTTGTTAACTCTTTTTGATTTTGAGCATGGTATCTAACAATACTTGATGTGCCCTCCGGTCTTAAAACTAAGGTTCTACCACCCTTGTCGTTAAATTGGTACATTTGTTTAGATACAATCTCTGAATTCTCACCAATTGATTTTTCGAATAGTTCACTATGCTCTAAATGAGGTGTTTGAATGTATGAATAACCGGA
The DNA here is from genome assembly GCA_963979435.1 of uncultured Candidatus Actinomarinales bacterium. Lineage (GTDB taxonomy): Bacteria > Actinomycetota > Acidimicrobiia > Actinomarinales > Actinomarinaceae > Actinomarina. The sequence goes on from CAXBVE010000010.1 coordinate 10,571, forward strand.
ATTATTAAATACATCAAAAAAACACTGCCTTACATATAAAAACTTTTCAGACTCATTTTGATATATATTTTGAGTGCCTTTTACTTGCTCAATCATTTACATGTTCCTTTATAAAAATATTATCTTTACTTATGATACTAACTTTTTCAGACTCCCCATGACCAGGAAGTATTTCATAGTCTGGATTAAAATTTGTAAATACATTTTTAATTGAGTTGATCATTGCAGCGTGATTACCAGACTTAAGATCTGTACGACCTATAGATTCTTTAAACACAAAATCACCTGTAAAGATAATACCTAATTCTGGAAACTCAAATGATGTACTTCCAGCGGTGTGACCCGGATTATGGTGAGATTTGATGAATTGATACGGTATTTCATTGATGTCTTTAATGTTTCCATTAAATTGCTCAGCTTGAAAGTCATTATTGGTAAACATAGCAATCTGTTCTTGTGGATTTCTTGCTAAAAATTCATCTTCTAGATTCATGAATATATTTGAAGGAAAAAGTGACATTCCCAAAGCATGATCGAAATGACCATGTGTCACAAGTGCACCACCAATTGATAGATTGTTTTTTCTAACATAGTCCAGTGGTTCAGTTAAATCAGGTGGTAAGTCTATAAATATACATACGTCATTACCAAAAGGTCTTAAAACATAACAGTTGGAAGTAGTAAAGCTTGTAAATCGGTATACATCTGATTTCATTTTTTACCTGGAAATATTCGTGCAGCTTCAAATACATTTTCAATATTTTTTGAGTCTTTTATTATCTCTTCTAGTTGAGTGTTATCACTGATTTCAATTTGGAAAACTAAACTAACTATCCTCTTACTGCTGGTTACCGATTTAGCTACTAATATATTTCCACCATTATCAGATATTGCTATTGTTGCATCTCTCAAAAGATAGGGTCTGTCTATAGCTTCAATTTCGAGCCAAATAATATTTCCAGTATGTGTACTAAATCCCCATGCAACATCAATAATTCTTTCTCCTTTTGTGCTATCTATCTGAATATTCATACAATCAGAACGATGAACGGAGATACCATTTGAAATTGTCACAAATCCTAAAATATCATCACCAGGTACAGGTACACAGCATTTTGCCATTCTGACCTGAATATCATCATATCCTTCTACGATTATGAGTTCTGAATTTTCACTAGTCTTAACTTCAGGTGTAAATATATCTTCATCATCAGTAATTTCTTCTGGAAAGACAAATTTTCTTATCTTATTAGCTATATTGTCAATTTTTAGGGTTCCGTTACCAAGTTTTTGATAAAACATTTCATAATTTGGTAAAGAAGTCTCAATTAATATATTTTTAAGAATATCATCTTTGTTTGCAAAATTTAAAATATCCGTGTTGTCGTCCAGCCAAATATTTAATATTTGCTTACCTTTTTGAATATCCTCATCTTTCATCTGTTTCTGATACCATTGTTTTATTTTGGATCTCGCTCTTGATGTTTTTACTATATTTAACCAGTCACGACTGGGCCCTTTAGTGTTGTCATTAGTAGTCAAAACTTCAATAGTATCTCCGGTTTTTATACTGCTACTAAGGTTTGTTAGCTTACCATTTACTTTTGCCCCTATCATCTTTTCTCCAACTTCTGTATGAACAGCGAATGCAAAGTCAACTGCCGTAGAACCAGATGGAAGAGTTACTACATCACCATTTGGTGTTAAACAAAATATCTCGTCTTCATATAAATCAAGCTTCATATGTTGAAGGAACTCATTTGGGTCCGGGTATTCTGTTGAGATATTATTTAATTCGCTAGTCCATTCAGTTAGATCATTAGAGGGTTTTTCTTTATATTTCCAATGTGCAGCGACACCAAATTCAGCACGGTAATGCATTTCACGAGTCCTGATTTGGATTTCTACTCTGTTTCCTTCAGGTGTGAGGACTGTTGTATGAAGACTTTGGTATAGGTTGAACTTCGGCATTGAAATAAAATCTTTAAAACGACCTAAAACAGGTTGAAAATTAGCATGTACAAGACCAAGGATTGAATAACAATTTTTAACATCATCAGTGACGATACGAACACCTATTAAATCATTTATCTCGTGAAATGAAAGACCACTATTAATAATTTTTTTATATATAGAATAATTATGCTTAGGTCGACCAACAACATCTGCAGATATTGAATTATCACCTAAGAGTTCAGATAGTATTTTTGTTGTTTTATCTATTTCTGAATTTCTATGCGGAGAAGCTTTTTCTATTAAATTTTCTATCTCTAGATGTTGTTTTTTGAATAATATTTCAAATGAAGTGTCTTCTAATGTATGTTTTATGTTTTGTAACCCAAGTCTATGGGCTAAGGGTGCGTATACGTATAAAGTCTCATTAGCAATCTTTTCTTGTTTCCAGTCGTTAAGGTGTTCAAGTGTCTCGATGTTATGCAACCTATCAGCAAGTTTGAGAATGAGAACTCTTATATCTTTAGACATTGCAACTACCATTTTCCTAATAGCATCAGCTTTCGCTTCTTCTTTTGTGTTGTATCTAATCCGATCTAATTTAGTTACGCCGTCAACAATATTTGCTACATCTGTACCAAAGGAATCTTTGATATTTTCGTATGTAATGTCAGTGTCTTCAATAAGATCATGTAACAAGGCAGCGGTAACAGTTTCAATATCCATACTTAAATCAGATAAATATATTGCAACACTCAATGGATGAATAATATAGGGCTCACCTGATTTCCGTTTTTGGGTGAGATGTCCTTTATATGCCATATCATATGCAGACAATATCGTGTTTAGATCCTCATCCACATAACGTGATTTGAGTTCTGATAATAGTTCTTCTACTTCTGAATTTAAAACTTTTTCGCCCATAACTATATGGTAGTAAGAAAATTATTTATTAATTATCTTTGCTAAAAATGGGACGGTTACAAAAATTGAGCTGTAAGTACCTGATAAAATTCCTATAAAAAGTGGTAATGCAAAATCGGACAGAGTACCAGATAGACCTAAATAATTACCTAGGAATAATATCGAAGCTATTGGAATTGCAGACGTGATAGATGTATTTAGACTTCTCATCAGCACCTCATTAAAAGTTTTATTCAGTGAACCGTCTGTTAAGTATGAATACTTAGATGATTTAATAGAATCATTGAGTTTATCGAATAAGATAACTGTGTCGTATAACGAATATCCCAATATTGTCAATAGAGCAATTACAGTTGAAGGTGTTATCTCTAAACCTAGCAAGACGTAAATAGAGAAAACAAGTAATAAATCATGCGTAAGGGCGATCAGGGCAATCAATGAGTACTTGAACTCATATCTATACGAAATTAAGAGTACAACTAAAGTTAAGAAAATAATTAAAGCTTGAATACCTTTAGTAGTTATTTCGTCACCAAATGTAGGACCAACTCTTTGGAAGTCAATGTCAGCATCGGGTATATCAAATTTATTTGAAAGATAAAAGAGAAATTCAGTTTCTTTATCTTGAGTATTCTCAGTAGCGCGAAAAATTAGAGAGTTTGAATTTTCAAATGTTTGATAACGAGAGACATCAAGAATACTACTAGCCATTACCTCATCAATATCTGTATCGTCGTAATTTGCTTCAAATTGATATGTTGTTCCTCCAGTAAAATCAACTGAAAGATTTACATTCAAAATACCTGTTAATGAGAAGATGAAAACAGCAATAAAAATTAAGGCTTCAATAATAAATATACGATAAAATAACTTGCCAACTTTTAGGAAGTCAATATCTGTTGAGCCTATAAATAATTTTTTAATCATTGAGTAAATCTTTCATTTTTATAGGAAAAAAACCTCTAGAGCTTGAAGTTAAATTACTTACAAATGGTACTGTATTTCTTGTGTATAGCCTTGTGAAGAATAAATCAAAAACAGTTGCTACACCTAAGGCAAGAGCAAATCCTCTAATAGGACCTATTGCTAGTACGTATAGAAGTGTTGCTGCAGACAACGAAACAAAATCAGCTGTTAAAATTGTTTTCCATGCATCAGTAGCTGCTTTATCTGCTGCAAATTGAAAAGATCTGCCAATTTTAATTTCATCTTTAAATTTCTCAAATGTAACAATATACGAATCTGCAGCTAGACCAATCGAGACAATAATGCCAGCAATTCCTGAAAGTGTTAAGGTGAATCCTTGATATTCCCCAAGTAGAGTAATAACCGAATAAAATAAAAGTCCAAATGAGGTAAGTCCTAATATTGCTACAAATCCTAAAATTCTGTAGTACAAAATCAAATAAAGTGAGACAATTATAAGGCCTATGAGTCCAGCTTGTAAGCCTAGGTTTAATGTATTTTCACCCAATGTAGCTGAAACTTTTTGAATAGATGATCTTTCAAATGATACTGGGAGTGCTCCATATCTTAGAATTATTGCTAAGTTATTAGCTGACTCACCTCCATCAGCATTTCCCATAGAAATTGCAGCTGTACCACCAGTTATACCTACCGTTGGATCAACATCAAAAGCAATGCCTGGGGCTGAAACAACTTCACCATCTAAAACTATCGCTAGTTTTCGTTTCTCTCCATTTTCATTAGCTAGTTTTTTGGTTAATTCTGTAAATAAATTTGCTGATTCATCTTTAAATTCAAGAGATACTATCCATTCATTTTCAGGAAATACAGCAATAGCATCTGATATGTCATTTCCGGTTAGCTCTGCAGGCCCCAATTGATAAACAACTGGATACCCAGAATTTACTGACAAGATATAAGATTCAAACTCTGGGTTATCCTCAAGAGATATGCCAATAACCTCATCAACACCAGTAACACCTTCCTTGATTGCAGTAGAAACATTTTCTGGATCATCGGGATCAACAATTAGTTCAAGTGCTGGTGAGTAGCCTGTAGACATTGATGAGTCTAGAACTGGCCTAAATGTTAAAAGTCCGGTTGTACCAAGTGCTTCGATAGCTCTCTCTTGATCAGTAACACCAGGTAGTTGTACTAAAACAGAATTTTCTCCACTTATTGCAATTTCTGGTTCTTGAACGTCCCCGAATGCTTCAATTCTTGTTCTCATAATTTCAACTGCTTGCTCAATAAGTTCTTGGTCTGTTCCCTCATCTGCAGTTAGAATAACCGAGATACCACCCTGAAGGTCTAATCCCAATTTTGGAGATAAATTTTGATAATATACTAAAGCAAAAAGGGAAATCGAGATTAAAGGTAGGAATAAAATTTTAAACAACTTTTTCATTTCAAACCATCAATTTTTGCCTTAGAGACAACTATCTCACCTTTTTTAAGCACCAAAGTTACTGTATCTTCATCTAATGAGACTACCCTGCCATGGATACCTGAATCAGTTATAACATTATTACCAATTTTTAGATCATTAATCATTTGTGTATGTTTTTTATTGCGCCTTCTTTGAGGAACCCATAATATTGTATAGAAAACAACTAATACAATAACTAAGGGTAAAACACTCATCAATTCATTCATTTTATATATCTTTTCTTAAAATTTTCAAAATCTGATTCTAATATACTTTTCCTAGCTTCATCAAGCATAATCTCAGTCTGAATTAAATTATGAATTGTTAAATAAAGCCAAGCGGTTGTTTGTTCATTTTTAAGTAAGTGTTTTAGGAAAGCTCTTGAATAGTTTTTACATGTAAAACAAGGACAGGAATCATCTATTGGTCTTGGATCAGAAATAAATTTTTGATTCTTTATATTTATATAAGTATTTCCTGTTATTAGTTTTCCATGTCTAGCTAATCTAGCTGGCCAAACACAATCAAACATGTCTATTCCTTCCGAAATCAAATCTATTAGTCCTAAGGTATCTCCTAATCCCATGACGTATCTTGGTTTGTCGAGTGGCAGAAAATCTGTTGTGAAATTTACTATAGATTTTCTGTCTTCTCTAGATTCACCTAAAGCAAGACCTCCAATTGCGTATCCGTCAAAATCTAAATTGACCATCGATAATGCTGACTTTTCACGATATTCTTCCACAAGCCCACCTTGTACAATCCCAAAAAGGGATTGATTTTCATTATTGTGAACTTGCTTAGCTATTTTTGCCCAGTGTTCCGTTGTTTGAATTGCTTCATTTTGCAAATAGTTGTTTGCATCAATATCTACTACATAGTCAAATATCATTGCGATATCACTTCCCAGCAAATTTTGAGTCTTTATAGACAGTTCAGGTGTCATTAAAAAACGAGAACCATCATATACATTTTTAAACTGAATTCCTGTGTCAACTTTCTTAGTAGGTAGAGACCATCCTTGAAATCCTCCAGAATCTGTAAGAATTACCTTATCCCAATTCATAAACCTATGTAAACCACCAAGGTCGTTTATAATCTCAGCACCAGGTCGTAGATATAAATGATATGTGTTTGCTAGTAATACAGTAGTTTTATCTAGCATTTCGTGTGGTGTGGACTTAAGTGCACCTTTAGTTGCAACTGGCATAAACGTAGGAGTTAGTACCTCTTTATTGTTAATGTTTAAAATACCTGCCCGAGCATTCCCATCGGTATTTACTATTTTAAAGTTAAGATTGCTCATCTATTTTAAATAATACTGCATCCCCAAAGCTTAAAAACTTTAGATTATTTTTTTGTGCATATTCATAAAGTTTTTTCCATTCACTTCCATAAATTGTTTGAACAATAGATAACAGACTACTTCTAGGTGCATGAAAATTTGTAATGAGAAAATCTGGAATATTAAACTTGTAACCAGGTGTAATGAACAGATTTGTTTTTCCTTCATAGATACCTGAAGTAAATACAGTTTCAAGAGTACGTAAAACAGTCGTACCAACTGCTACTACCTTGTATCCAATTTCTTTTAAATCTAATATTTCATTAAATTCATCATCAGACACTTTATAAAACTCAGAATGTATCTCGTAATCTTCTATATTTTTTGTATGAATTTGTTTAAAAGTACCTAAATTTATATCCAAATTAAGAAAAAAAACTTTATGTCCATTATTTTGTAAATCTGCAATCATATCTAAAGTAAAATGTAAACCAGCTGTAGATGTAGCAACAGAAAATCCACCTTCAGAGAATTCATTCTTATAGTCATCATATTTAGATGAATCATCGTTTATATAAGGGGGTAATGGAACCTTGCCAAATTTTTGTATTAATTCCCTGACATCTTTTTTAAAGTCTACAGTAAATATGCCTTCCGATTTATCCAATATGGAGACTGTAGCAATAGGAGTATCAATTATATCTGAGGGTTTCAAGTTAGAAGAAGTCTTTATCATTACTTCAGCAGTGTTTGAATCCAAAATATTCAATATAAAAAACTCAATTTTTCCACCTGAATGACTTTTTGTAGTCTCAATCCTTACGTTGTGAATTGTAGTTTTATTGAATACAAATACACTTTTATCCTTTAGTTCATTCAGAAAATTCTTAAAGGTTACTATCTCATTTGTTGACGCTATTAGCAGTTTTGAATTAGCAGGTTCTTTATATCTATATTGCGCAATAGAGGATTCATCTAATACATATTCAAGATCTGAAGTTGGAGTTTTATGCAATTATTTTTGTAAAAGTTTTATAAATAAATCATAGGACATAGAAACGACTTCAGGAACTCCATCATTTGTACGACGTTCATTATTAGTTTTTCTTTTTAATTTTTTCCAAAAAACAAGAGTGTTTTCATCTCCAGATTTACTCAATGCTTTATCTAATGTTTGATGGAGATTTAAATTCATTCTAGATTTAGCTTCAATAAAAAATTCTTCATCATTAACGAAAAGCTGAATATCTCCTAAATCATTGGAACCCCCCTCAGCGAATCGTTGAGCTTTCAAATTATTGATTTTGTTTAATCTATTAACTATGTTTGTCTCATAGTTTGTACCCTGTTTCTTAGCTTTGTTTACCATTAGATAATTTTAACAATAATATTTATTTTATTGTGTTATCGAGGAGTTTCTCATCAATATCAAAATTCGTATAAACATTTTGAATATCATCGAGCTCTTCAAATGCTTCAATAAGTCTTGAAATTGATTTAAATTGTTCTAAGTCAAGCATAATAAGGGTTGTTGGTACATAAGCAACTTCGGCGTTCACACTTTTAAAATTATTAAGCTCGAAGATTTCATTCATTTTTTTAAATTCTTGTGGTGTAAATTCTATGCTTACACCAGAGGAATTTTCTGTAAAATCTAAACATGCATTTTCAATTGCTATATTGATAAGATCATCACTAGAGTCTTCAAACTGAAATATTGCTTTTCTTTCAAATAAATAATTAACACTACCAGGGGCTCCAGTTGACCCATTATATTTGGAAAATGTAGACTTTACATCAGCAGAAGTTCTATTTCTATTATCTGTAAGGCACTCAACAAGTACCGCTATACCGTGTGGGCCATATCCTTCATAAAAGATTTCTTCAAAGTCATCGCTATCTTGTTGTCCGCTTAATCTTTTTAACGCTTTTTCAATATTATCATTTGGGACAGACATAGATTTAGCTTTTGAGATTGCTTGATAAAGAGATGCATTATTAGTTGGATCTGGACCGCCATTTTTAGCTGCAACCTCTATGGATCTTATTAACTTTGCAAAAAGCTTACCTCTTTTTGCATCATTAGCTCCTTTTTTCCTTTTGATGGTTGACCATTTAGAGTGTCCCGACATTTGAACCTTTCAATATAAAACTTTCTAACCACTCTAAATAATGTACGTCATTTGTTAGTTCGGGATGAAAACTCAATCCAACAACATTATTTTTTTGAATACCAACAACTTCATTGTCTAAAAAAGCTATCGGCTTAACATCCTCACCGTAATTGATTATTTTAGGTGCTCTTATGAAGCAGTAGATACCAGTGAAGTCATGAAATTTAACTAAAGCTTCAAATGATTGATTTTGCCTACCATAACTATTCCTTTCAATAGTGCAATCGATTGACTGTAGCGTTTCTTTACCCTGTACATCGTTTGTAGAAAGCAGTATTAATCCTGCACAGGTTCCTAGTGTTGGTATACCTGAATCTATTAATGTTTTAATATTCTCGAAGAGGTTATTTTCTTCTTCTATCTTCAACATTGCTGTTGATTCTCCACCAGGCAAAATGAGTGAATCTATTTTATTTAAATCCTCTGGTCTTTTTATAAGAATATAGTCTCTATTAATTTGTTTTAGAGCTGTTGCATGTTCGTAAAAACTACCTTGAAGAGCTAGTATTCCAGTTTTCAATTACCAACCTCTTTTGGCTAATTTCTCCGATTCATCAAGATCATCAATATTGATTCCCACCATTGCTTCACCGAGGTTTTTAGATACCTCAACTAAAACGGATGGATTGTTGTAATTTGTTGTTGCCACTACTATCGCTTCAGCTCTTTCGAGTGGGTCGCCACTCTTAAATATGCCTGAACCGACAAATACCCCATCACACCCGAGTTGCATCATAAGAGCAGCATCTGCTGGTGTAGCTATACCTCCAGCAGCAAAGTTAACAACAGGTAACTTTCCCAATTCTTTAATGGTTCTAACAACCTCATAGGGTGATCCCGTATTTTTAGCTATGGCCATAAGTTCATTTTCATCAGCCATTGAGATTTTACTAATACCCTTTGTCATACTTCTCATGTGTCTAACGGCTTCAATAACATTACCAGTTCCAGCTTCACCTTTAGTTCTAATCATTGCTGCGCCTTCACCAATTCTCCTGCACGCTTCACCAATATTTGTAGCTCCATTAACGAATGGAGTCTTAATGTCATGCTTACTTATGTGATTTACATCATCAGCTGGTGTTAAAACTTCACTTTCATCTATAAAGTCTATACCTAACTCTTCAAGCATTTGTGCTTCTACGAAATGACCAATTCTAGCTTTTGCCATGACAGGTATGGATACCGTATCCATTACTTCTTGAATTACCTCTACAGATGACATTCTAGACACACCACCCTCAGCTCTAATGTCTGCTGGTATTCTTTCAAGCGCCATAACCGCAACAGCACCAGATTTTTCTGCAATTTTTGCTTGTTCTGCGTTGACGACATCCATAATGACACCGCCTTTAAGCATTTCGGCTAATCCTTTTTTTACTTTAAATGTTGACTCAGTTTTCATAATATAATTTTAACTATATCTGTGTATAGAGTGAAATCCAAGAGGGCATTACTTTATCTACGTTATATTTTTCAATATGTGTTTTTTGCTTATTGTAAATTGTCTGTATGTCATCTGTATCCAATTGTTCAACAGTTTGTTTAAGGTCCTCTAAATTATTGTTTTTAAAATAAACACCGCTATCACCAAGCAGATCCTTAAATGCTGAGATATCACTACAAACTGCTGTACAACCAGCATTTATAGCTTCAAGAATAGTAATTCCAAAACTTTCTCCGTGAGTGTTGACTGCTAGATATATAGATGAACCTTTTAAAACCTCATTTTTAATCTCATCATCTGGGTTTATAAATAATTCAATATTTGGTGAATAAATATATTTATTTGTAATTGCACGAAAACTATAGGTTGAATTTTTTAATAGATTAGATAGTTGATAATAAAGTTTAAAATTTTTTCGTTTTTCATTTCTCCCTATGAAAAGTAAATCTTGACTGTTGGTGAATTCTATATTGATATGTTGGTTTGGTATTGCATTCGGTATAATTTTGACATCAAGGCCTGGAACCACATTTTTAGAGGCTTCATTACTCACAGCTGTTATCTTCGCTGCTTTTACTTCGTTTTTAATCAATATCTTCTGGATAAAACTCATCAACACTGATAGTGATGAGTGGTGTGTAATTATAGTTTTAGAATTCACTGGAAAACGCCAAAAAAATAATGGTATAAAAGGTTCATGAATATGAATAATGTCAGCCCAGTTTAAACTTTCTCTTATAATTTTTCTTTTAGGCAATACCTTTATTGGGGCTATCGAACCATTAAAGGGTATCTTAATTGCCTTGCCTATATTGAAGTCTGGTGAATCAGGACTCAAAACCTTCACTTTATACTCTTTTTCCTCTAAAGATGCTTTAATAAGATCAATTTGATTTTGAACTCCCCCAAAAAAGTTCATACTATATGGGGACACTAAGAGAATTTTAATACTCATTAACCCAGACAGGTTGAATGGAATGCCATTGATTTATGTCCTTTGATATTAATCTTTCAAAAGATTTGGACAGTACCTTCATACCCTGTTGTATGCTTTGGGCTTCATTATCAAAAAGGGGTACATAGAATGGTTTTTCAAAAATAAGCGTATATTTACCATCAATTTTAAGAAAAGCAGCTGGGATAATTGGTACTTCTGTTTTTAAGGCAAGTGCTACTGGACCTTTAGGGAAAGAGGCAATATCACCAAAAAACTCAACTCCAACACCATGCTTATTGATGGTTCTCTCCGAAAGTAGGCATACGTGTTTTCCGTTATTTATCTTATCTTGAACCAAACTAAAAGTATTCTGTCCTTTGCCACCAATAATAATCTCGCATCCTAAATCCTCTCTTAAGGACTTAAACCAATGTAATACTTTTCGATTATTTAAGGGTTCAGCAACAGCAACAAGATCTAAACCTATAGTTTTACCTACAGGAATAGCCATCTCCCAATTACCTAAATGTGGTAGTGCAAAAATTAAACCTTTTTCGGTGTTCATTAGATTTTCGATGTAGTCAACATTTATTATCTCTACTTCATCCATAATATTTTGTTCGAAATTTTCTTTAGTTAACCAAAGTGTTTCGAGCCAATACTTTACATAATTAATTTTTACTTTTAACGGACTGTAATTTAAATCACTTTGCTTGTTAAATTTTGCTTTACGGAAGTTGAGTTTATAGCTGTTGCGAAATGAAATAATATAATATAGAGGTCCTATCAGATAAGCAACAAGTAATATCGTAGAGAGGTTTAAGCCTTTCAGTACTAAATGAAGTGTTTTAATAATGTAAAATTGAATATTTTTCACTATAAGGCTTTATAAAGTTTGATAAAACGTTGCGAAACTGTAGTCCATGTAAGCAATGCAAATAAATATACGAAATTAAAAGAGAACTGAAAATACATGTAAAAGACAGCAAACAATACTCTTTCAGGACGTGCAGCTATACCAACCTTGTTGTCAATACCATGAACTTCTGACTTAGCACGTAAATAAGGAATCAAGCTTGATGATGTGACAATAGAAAAGATTGTAAAGAGTTCTATATTTGAACTTACATAGTTAATACCAATTACAGCCCAAATAAATAGTTCACCTATTCTATCTATTGTTGAGTCAAGGAGGGCTCCCTTTTTTGTAGTTTTATTTAACGTTCTAGCTAAGGGTCCATCTAACCCATCTACAGCACTGCCAAGAAAGATTAATACAATGCCTAAGTTTTTATTATCTCCAAGAAAGAAAAGAGATCCCAGGATAACAACCAATATACCGATGACAGAAAGGACATTTGGTTGTATCTTTAACAGAATGCAAAGTTTGATAAACGGTTTAGCAAACTGTTCGGATGCAGGTTTAAAATATTTTTCAAGCATTTTTAATAGGTTCTGTATATATTTCAGAAACTAATTCAGCTGTAGACGCATCTATTTCTATAATTGTTTTATTCGTAGGTGGATTGTTGTGATCATAAACAATAACAGTCCATACGGGTTTTAGAAAAAATAAATTTTTAACAAACTCAAAAGTTAAAGCTATAGAATAATACCCAATTGAGTGTGGAATATAGCTTGATACTGTTTGGATAACATGTGATTGCTTTACTTCAATTGTGTTGTTAATAAAAAGAATAGATATTCCAGTGAATAACACAAGCACGGCACCGGCTGTGACACTCAACCAATCATTAAAGTAAAATATAAATTGGCTTATTAACGCTGTGATTATTAGCAAAAAACCATATGTTTTTCTACGTTGCGGATTGGGAATTATATAACTACCTACAGCTAGTGAGTTTAAATCTTCAGGGATAACCTGCTTATCTGCAGCTTCTTGTGAAATTTCTATTCTGTCAACCATTAGAATTCAAATTCTGGTTCTGTAACGTCATCAATAATAAAGTCCACTAATGACGCGATATCTAAATTATTTTTGCTTTCGCTATTAAGAATATTTAAAGATCCCGTGTTGTTCGATAAGTCTTTTTCACCAATAATTAAAGTCAGTGGTATATTTTGTTTCTTCGCATCATGAATCTTTTCACCTAACCTTATGTTTCTATCATCGATTTCGAAACGTACACCAGATAATTTAGCAGTTATGTTCTTTACATAATCTGACACATCACCAATGGTAAGTATCTTTAACTGCGTAGGTGCTAACCATGACGGAAATTCTCCTGCATAATGTTCGATGAGAATTCCTGTAAATCTTTCAATCGAACCCAATAAGGCACGATGTATCATTACTGGTCTATCTTTTGAATTCTTGGTAGATACATACTCTAAATCAAAATTATCTGGTTGCGCAAAATCGATTTGAATGGTTGATAATTGCCACCTTCTACCTATGGCATCTTTGACGTGAAGATCGATTTTTGGTCCATAAAATGCACCCTCTCCCTCTGCAGTTACAAAGTCAATCCCCTCGTCTTCTAATGCGACTTCTAATGATCTAGTAGCTATGTTCCAATCCTCATCGTTCCCTATAGCTTTATTAGGTTTAGTTGATAAATCTGCTTCAATATTTTTGAAACCAAAGGATTTAAGTAATGCAATTGAGAATCGAAGTAGATTGTTTACCTCAGTGTTAATTTGATCAAAAGTACAAAATATGTGCGCGTCATCTTGTGTAAAACCTCTTGCTCTAAGCAAGCCATGTAAAACTCCTGTTTTTTCAAATCGGTAAACAGAACCGAGTTCGAACAATCTTATTGGCAATTCTTTATAGGAACGTAATTCACTCTTGTAGATCAGTATATGAAAAGGACAGTTCATTGGTTTAAGATAGTATTTATCGTCATTGTCCTTACTTTGCAAAGGTGGATACATTCCCTCCTCATAATGTTCTAAATGACCCGAAGTTTCCCAGAGAACCGAGCGACCAATATGGGGTGTATTTACAAAATCATAACCATTATTAATATGAGCCTTCTTGCTATAATTTTCAATTGTATTTCTTAATAAGGCTCCGTTTGGTTTCCATAAAAATTGCCCGGGACCAAGTTCGTCTGCAGTTGTGAAAAGCTCTAACTGTTTACCTAGTTTCCTATGATCACGTTTCTCAGCTTCAACTCTACGTGTTAAATACTGCTCAAGATCTTCTTTGTTGAACCAACTAGTTCCATATATTCTTTGAAGTTGAGAATTATTTTCATCTCCCCTCCAGTAAGCTCCACCTAGACGAGTTAGTTTAAAGTGTTTTATGAAACCTGTGTTCGGAACATGTGGGCCTCTGCATAAATCTATAAATTCATTATTTGAATATAAAGAAACTTCAGAATCTTCAACACCTTCTGATTCATCTGCACTATCAATTAATTCCATCTTGAATTGCTGATTCTTAAATAAATCCATTGCGTCGGGTTTTTTTTGAATAGATTTTACGAATAGTTGATTAGCTTTAGATAGTTTCAGCATTTCTTTTTCAATCTTTGGTAAATCAGCATCGCTAATATTTTCTTTAAAAAGAAAATCGTAATAAAAACCATCTTCTATATCTGGACCTACTCCATACAAAGTACCTGGGTAGAGATTTAGGACTGCTTGAGCAAGAAGATGCGCAGACGAGTGCCTGAGTATAGATAAAGATTGTATGTCTTTTTTTGTAAGAATTTTGATTGAAGCGTTTTCTGTAATTACGTAAGACGTATCATAGAGTTTCCTATTTATCTCTATAGCTACAGCATCTTTACCTAATTTTGGACCTATATCAAAGGCAATTTCCTCACCAGTTATAGCTTTCTCGTACGTGCGTACGGATTCATCAGGTAATGTTATTTCAATATTCATTTGTTCTAATATTAGTGAAACTTAAGAACTATTATTTTTAACAACAAAAAACCTATAAGAATTTATGTTTTAATAGATTATGAAGAAAAAGGTTAAAATAGAGATTCATTCTGATTTTATACAAATAAGCTTTAATGATGTTCTAAAAAAACATACAGTCATTTGTGAATTTGTTAGTTTAAATGTGTATCAATTAGTTCTAAACAAAATAACAGTAATTAATACCAAAAATACACATGCAAACATAAGTTCAACGGAGTTAAGGAAAATAAATATTCACACACTGATAAAGAGATCTATAAAACTAATCAATGCATACATTGGTCTTGATAAGAAAAGTGTTCAAAATAAAATTAACTTTACTTATCAACCAGATCTAAATTATCGTAAATTATTAACAGAAGTACATAAAAACACTAATAAGACAGATAGAAACACTTTTCTCGCTAAGTTTTCTTACGTATATATACAAACTTGTCTTTCTTATGAAACTAATATCACAACTGTTTTGGCAAACAAAACTGGTTACTCAAAAAGTTATATAAAAAATATAATTAAAGAGGCATTCCAAAAAGGTTATTTAAAATCATCTTCTAAAGGTATTTCAGGAGGACACCTGTCTAACAAAACAATTAACTGCTTGAAACAGTAACTCCTAAGATGACAACATCTTCAACTGGTTTATCACCCTCAGCTGTTTGCACAGAAGCTATTGTATCAATTACATCAAGACCATCAGTAACTTTACCAAAAATTGTGTATTGGTAAGGTAATGGATAATCAACATGCATAATAAAAAACTGGCTACCGTTTGTATTTGGACCCGCATTAGCCATTGCTAATATACCCTTTTCATAAGGTTGTTGATTGTTGAGTTCGTCTTCAAAGGTGTAACCAGGAAACTTTCCATATTCTCCGTGTCCAGTTCCACTTGGATCTCCACCTTGAATCATGAATCCAGAAATAACTCTGTGAAAAATTATATTGTCGTAGTATCCATCATTTGAAAGGGATATAAAATTATTAACTGTTACTGGTGCAGTATCACTAAAAAACTCAACAGTTAGATCCCCCATTGAAGTTTGTATTACAGCTGTGTATGATTTACTCTGATCAATACTCATCTCTGGCATGGATGAATATACTTTTTCGTCACTCATTGTCGATTCTCCTTTATTATCTTGTATTGTAGTTTCGGTTATCTCCTCTACCTCATTAGAACCACAAGCACTAACAAAAAGTGAGATAATCAAAAATCTATATATATTTTTTTTAAGCATTTAGATTACTTAGCCTAACTTTAGAAATTGCACATAAATTATCACCATTATATATTTTAGCTTCCCATAACTGTGATCGTTTACCCAATTTAAGTGGTGAAGCTGTGCAAACTAATAAACCTTCTTTGGAAGACTTTAAAAAGTCAGTGTTATTATTCACCCCTACCCAGGTACCGTCCTGAGTAAAGTACGCAGCATAAGAAATAGCTGCTTCTGCCATAGAAGAATAAAGGCCACCATGAACTAGACCCATAGGTTGATGTAGATTTGAAGTAATTTTTATTTCAGTCCTTATGAAGTTTTCCTTTAGTTCGACAATTTTATGACCATAAAGATCATCAAAGGTGCCTTCTCCAAATTGTATGTCATTCATATTTTTCATATATCTTTTTTAGCCTTTTCTCACCAACGCCTAAAACAAACCACCATATTCCTGTTGTAAGCGTAATTATTGTAATTCCTGATAATACTAATGTGTAATAAAAAGAATCAGACAAGTTTATATTGAGTAATCCGTATATATAGATTGCGACTCCATAAACTGTTATAAATAAAGTTACAAACGAAAACCAGCTGAATGCAGAACCCAAACCTGCAACTACAATCTTTCTGTCTTGTATTGGAAAAAAATAACTATTTTCAAGTTCATGAGCAATTAAAGTATTTTGACCGTTCTCTTTGTTGATAGCTTTTTCAAGGTATTGGCTAAAATTTCTTGAAAATATTAAATAATGTGCATGAAATGAAAGAAGAACTGCGCCAAAGAGTGATACAAAAGGGAGAATATAATAGGTCAATTCATTTACAAATATAAGCATGGCTATGGTGACAATCATTATTAACCGTACATCCGTCAAGAACTGTTGATGATAGTATCTATTCATCTTTCTCATTCGTATGAGTTGATCATTCAGAACTTTTAAATTATCCATAGGTTAAAGTTTATATAAGATATGTTTAAATCAAAGTACACATTGTGGATAATTGCATTCTTGATTGTTACTTGTTTATATAATATTTTTTCAATTGTTCAGATTGAATTTAATACTGTTTCCCTTTACAGTTTCAAGAAATTTACAATTGAATGTGGAACTATTTATGATTTGCTTTCAAATAATGTAGATTTCACAACTAACAAAAATCTTAGTATGAACAGATCGATTTGTGTGAATCAAGCTGTAGTGACTTTATCTACTTCCGTTCTCAGTATTATATTTCTAACTTTTCTCTTTTCATATGCATATAAAATCTTTAAAACAAAAGATGATTACGAAGACATGAACACACTTTTAGCCATCTTGAGACGCAGGAATAAATAATCCCTATAATCATGTTATGAAAATTGGTGCATTCATACCACAGGGTTGGAGAATGGATTTATCTGGTATATCACTGGAAAATCAATGGGAAACCATTCTACAATCTGCTGATAAGATTGAGTCGCTTGGTTATGAATCAATTTGGGTATATGATCATTTCCATACAGTTCCAACTCCCACACAAGACCCTACCTATGAGTGCTGGTCCCTTATGGCTGCACTATCTCAAAGAACATCTAAAGTTCGTCTTGGCCAAATGTGTACTTGTAACTCATATAGAAATCCATCATATTTAACAAAGGTGGCATCAACTATCGACGTAATGTCTGGTGGCCGTCTTGAATATGCCATTGGTGCAGGTTGGTATGATCAAGAATATGCGGCATATGGGTATAACTACCCTTCTGCTGGAATACGATTGAAAATGCTTGAAGAATCTTTGATCATTTATAAAAAAATGACAACTGAAGATCTTGCTACATTTAAAGGAGAGCACTACGAAATAAATGAGGCAATTAACCAACCTAAACCACTTCAAAAACCGCATCCTCCCCTATGGGTTTGTGGTGGTGGAGAGAAAGTTACTCTTAAGTTATTAGCTAAATATGGTGACTATGGTAACTGGGATGTAGATGTTGAAGGTTTCATAAGCAAATCAGAGATACTAAAACAGCATTGTGATAAGGAAAATCGTAATTATGAAGAAATTGGAAGAACGTTACATACAAATGTTATTATCGGGAACGATCAATCAGATTTAAATAATAAGCTCGAAAAAATAAGTAACGATACAGGTATACCTAAAGATATTTATCTGAAAAAGCCACTGGTAGGTGTTAAGAATGAAGTTTTCGATAAAATAGACGAGTTTGAATCACATGGCTGTGTCTATTTAATTTCTTACATTGCGGATATTGTCTGGGGTGATACCTTAGATATCTTAAAAGAAAAGCTCTAGAAATACGGAAGCCCCCAATGAAGAGGGCTTCCCAACAGGGCTGCGTATCACACTTAATTGAAACGCACTATTAGATTACCACGGTAGTTATTGAAAAGTAAAGTTATTTACCCGAAACTAGGTGCTTTAGTGCTAGGTACAAGTGAAATCCAGACTTTACCCTTAGGTACGAAGAGTTCATTCCCGTTTTTATCTACAATGTGAAAAGGATCAAGGTTGGATCCTCGTTTCCAAAAAACATCTAGAATTTTTCCTTGATGTAAAATAATTGCTCTACCGTTTCCGACAGTCTTTACAGATGGTAATTGCAATGGATGGATATAAGGTTCACAAAATAGGGCTATGACTGTTGTTGTGCTTATTTGCCCCTGATTACCGTTTACATCAACCCAGTTATGTACATTTCCTGATGAACTACCTTTGTATGCGTCATAATATGTTCTTACATAATTGCTTCCATTCCATGTCCATTTTGTTTTTGTTTGGGATGAAAAAGTTAGATTTAAATATGTATTTGCTGCCCAGTTTGAAACTATTGGATCACCCCAAGCAAATAGTGGTTGTGGTGTAGTTGATTTTACGTACCCTTTGGTCACAGCTAAAGACTTAAGTTTTTCAGTATCGGCATAAAGATTGTGAGGAGCATTTCTGGTTGAAATTCTAAAATATTCAGGTCTTCTGTCTGTGATAACAGGAACACCCATATCAATAATCTCGGGGATTAATCCACCAGTTGCACCACTAGCAACAAGAACTCCACCTAACGGCCTAAGTACAGTTGGATCTGTAGGTCTTGCCGACCTAATCGGTCCATGATAGGTAGTATCACTCTGGTAAAATATATTAATAAATCTCGTCATTCCACCTTCAACTAAAACTTCTACAACAGCATCTGCATTTTGTGGCCCAGATTGAGGACGTGCTCTAACGTTATTATCATTCTTTATACCTATGACAATGGAATTATTAGCATCTGGGCTCATTGGCAATCCATTTACAGGTGAATTCACCCCTGGCGTATAGTTTTGCGTAGAAACAGGTCCAATAGATGTATATACTTTCTCTTTTGTCAGAGACCATCTTGCTTGAAGATATGAATCTAGTTCGTTTTGAGAGTTAACTTGGGCAGTTTTTCCAAATCGGTAAACAAACACCGGATAGAAGCATGGATCTGGAACCCAGACGTCAATAGTGTTTACGTAACCTTCGATACAGTTCGCGTTAGGATTATAGTTAATAAGATCAATTGCGGAACTGGATGACGAAGCTGCAGTTACTGGTGTTTGAGATTCTGAAGCATTTTCTATATTTCCATTTATGTTTTGAACATATGCTGCTTCTCCTAAAATCAGTGCTTTATCGGTCTTAGTACCAACAACACCATCAGCAACTAAACCAGCCCTATTTTGAAAATCTTTAATGGCTCTTTTGGTTCCTGGTCCATTTAAACCATCAACAGTTCCTGTGTATATACCTAATTCCTTGAGAATTATTTGTTGAGTCTCAACTTCTTCGGAATACTGCATGATTTTGTTGGTATCATCGTTATTAATATTGGTAGCATTACGCGAAATATTTGCTCTGTCTAGAAATCTCAAGCAGGTTTGAGGACCTAAAATACCATCGACAACAAGACCATTTTTATTCTGAAATGAACGTAAAGCAGCTTTAGAAACAGAACCTATTTTTCCATCAATCTTACCTTCATAATAGTCATAAGACTTAAGAACAATTTGTAACATATATTCATTACGTACAGGATGAGTTGATAATTCGTCGATACATGAATAATCCGATACATTATAGGACGTACTACTTAAAAGAATCGAGAATAGAACTGAAGCTAGCAATTAGCTATTAGACCAGGTTATTTCACCATTAGTAGGAACAATATGAACCCATTGTGTACTAGGAGGAACATGGATAGGATTTTGTTCTGAATCTGTAAATGTAAATGGTTCTTTTATGTCGTTTCTTCTCCAGGTGCCTTCAATAACTTTTCCATCACTAAACACTGTTACTGGACCAACACCTACGGTTAAGATACTAGGTAATGTAGTATTTTCGTCATTATAAAGAGGTCCTTGTATGACTACTACAGTTTGGGTTTTCAATATGTCAGTGTAATTCCCGTCTTGCGTGATAAAATTATGAGCAACAGCTTCTTTATTAGGTGCATATCCATCGATAATGAAGCGCTCATAAGAAACTTCACCAAGTTTCCAAATTACCGTAGTGAATTCACTATATTTAATTGTTATTCTTGCTGCTCCTTCATCCCAATTTGCTTGATCATTACCAAACGAATATAGTGGTTCCGGTCCTGGTTGTAGGAAGTAATAGCCTTTGTCAGTAATTATATCTCTAACTAACTCTGTATCTGCATACAGGTTATGTGGAGCATTGCGATTAGAAATTCTAAACATCGCTGGTGCTCCAGTTTCCTCTAACACAGGTACCCCAGATTCTCTAATAGTTGGTATTAAACCTCCAGTCGCACCTGAAACTACAAGCGTTCCCCCATAAGGCCTAATTACTGTTGGGTCTGTAGGCCTTGCTGACCTAACAGGACCTAAATAGGTTGAAGACTTATCGTGAAAAAATGCAAGAAAACGAGTCATGCCACCTTCAACTAATAGTTCGAAAACGGCATCTGCTTCTTGAAGACCTGATTGTGGTCTTGCATTAATATTGTTATCAATTTTAAATGCTAGAACTC
>CAXBVE010000011.1:0-24918 GCA_963979435.1 uncultured Candidatus Actinomarinales bacterium
GATGATGAAATAATTTGGCTTCCAGGAATAAGAAAGTCAGACGCAGCTCTTGACTTTCAAAAAGAGAATTATTCACATATAATAAGTGCTTCTGTAGAAAAGGGTAAAATTGAAAATTTCTAAAACTTTGATATCTAAGGAAGAGATTGAAAATAAAATCTCTGAAATTGCCACCAAAATTAATGATAAATACGAAGAAGAAGAGTTAGTTGTAATTGGCATCTTGAAGGGCGCGTTTATTGTAGTGAGCGATCTAGCAAAACAACTGCAGCTTGATGTAACTTTTGATTTTATGAGTATCAAATCTTATTATGGTTCTGAATCATCAGGACAAATAAAAATTGTAAAAGATTTAGAATATGACATCACAGACAAGAATGTTTTGATTGTTGAAGATATTTATGACACCGGACTCACACTTTCAAACTTAAAAAAACTACTTGAATCAAGAAATCCAAAAAGTATTGAAATTTTCTGTATGTTTGTTAAAAAAGACGTCGCTGAAGATCCAATTGAAATAAACTACAGCGGTTTCGAAATCGGTCCTGAATTTGTAGTGGGGTATGGGCTTGACTACAACGGAAAATACCGTGAACTCCCTTATCTTGGTGTACTTTCTTAAATTTGATAATTACTTTTAATCGTGTGGGTATTAAATTAAAACATAATGGATAATAAAGAAAAAAATAAAAACAGGTCATTTTTTTTATACGCTGCTTTAGGGCTGTTAATTTTTCTTGGTGTTCAGCAATACAACGAAAATATAAATGCACCTGAGCCGGTTTCTTTCTCTGAATTTAAATCTTTGATTAATGAGAAGAAAGTTGAAGAAGCAATTATTAAAGAGCAGTCAAACACAGTGCATTTTGAAGTGATAGGTAAAAGTGAAGTTTTTAAAACTGAATATCCAGAAGGTTTCGAAGGGGAAGTTTTTCAACTACTTGTAGACGAAGAAATTGAGTTAAGTACTGACACTGAACCTGCTGGCTTTCAAGATTATTTTATAGCATTTTTACCATGGCTATTCCTTGCTGGCTTCATGTTTTATATGTTTTCTCAAGTGAGAACTAATGGCAATCAAATTATGCAGTTTGGTAAATCTAAAGCTAAAGAGATGGACGAAGAAACTCCTAAGGTCACTTTTAATGATGTTGCAGGAGCTGAGGAAGCAAAAGAAGAACTTGAAGAAATAAAAGAATTCCTTAAATCTCCTGAAAAGTTTAATAACCTAGGAGCAAAAATTCCCAAGGGTGTTTTATTAGTTGGACCACCCGGTACAGGTAAAACCCTACTAGCAAGAGCTGTAGCTGGGGAATCTAATGTTCCATTTTATAGTATTTCTGGTTCAGACTTTGTTGAAATGTTCGTTGGTGTAGGGGCGAGTCGTGTAAGAGACTTGTTCAAAAAAGCAAAAGATTCGTCTCCAGCAATTATCTTTATTGATGAGATCGATGCTGTCGGAAGAATGCGTGGAGCAGGTCTTGGTGGGGGTCACGATGAACGAGAACAAACATTGAACCAGCTTCTTGTAGAAATGGATGGATTTGAGTCTAATCAGGGAGTAATTCTTATGGCAGCTACAAATAGACCAGATGTGCTTGATCCAGCACTATTAAGACCTGGACGATTTGATCGACAAGTAATTGTTGACAGGCCTGATTTAGAGGGTCGAACACAGATTTTAAAAGTTCACTCTAAAGGTAAACCGCTTGCAAAAAATATTGACTTAAAAACAATAGCTAAACAAACTCCAGGATTTACAGGAGCTGATTTAGCAAATTTATTAAATGAGTCAGCATTACTGGCTGCAAGAAAGAGTAAAAAGACTATCTCAAATACAGATATCGAAAATTCTATCGACAGAGTTCTCGCTGGGCCGGAGAAAAAAAGCAGACTTATGAGTGACGAGGAAAAGAAAATAATTGCATATCATGAAACTGGACATGCATTAGTTGGCTGGGCCCTTCCAAATGCAGATCCCATACATAAGGTTACAATCATTCCAAGAGGCAGGGCTTTAGGGTATACACAGGCTTTACCTGAAAGAGAAAAATATCTTTCATCAAAAGCTGAATTAAAAGATCGATTAGCGATGTTGATGGGGGGAAGAGTTGCTGAGGAACTAGTATTTAAAGACCCAACAACAGGTGCATCTAATGATATTGAAAAGGCTACTGAAATTGCCAGACGAATGGTCATGGAATTTGGTATGAGTGACAAACTAGGGCCAATGTTATTCGGCAAGGGGTCAAATGAAGTATTTCTTGGAAGAGATTATGGTAGACAGCAAGACTACTCAGATGAAGTAGCTTCCTCCATAGACGATGAAGTAAAAATTCTTCTTAATGATGCTCATGCAATAGCTGGTAAAATCCTTAAAAAATTTAAAAAACAAATGGATGCAATGGTTGAGGTCTTGATGGAAAAAGAAACAATTGATAGAGAAGAAGTTTCAAGAATTTTTAAATCAATAAAAAAAGTTAAAATTAATGGCTCTGGAAAAACTTTAAAGCTGGCATAGTGGGTAAGTTAGATAAGAGTGATGTACTCAATGATTTATTAAATTTTATTCAAAAAACTACTAGTAAGCCTGAAGAGGAATCTCTCGCCATATTGCAAAAATTCACTACGGAGATAGAAAAAAAATTATCTCAAAATTCATCTGAATTATCAGAAATCTTTACGAGTCTTGATAAAGTGACACACAACCAGCCAATATACTTAAGCAATATTCCCTTCACAAGCTTGTGTGAACATCATTTACTTCCTTTTTTTGGTTCGTTCGACATAGCTGTATTTCCAAAAAATAAAATTGCAGGAATTTCAAAGTTTAGTGATTTGGTTAATCACCTTTCAAATGACTTAACTCTGCAAGAAAAAATTACGCAAAAGGCAGCAGAGGTTATTCATAAAGAATTAGAACCTGAAGGAGTATTTATAAGAGTTACCGCTAAACATTTATGCTCAGATTTAATGAATCCAAAAAGTACAATTTCAGACGTAATTACGACTTTTAGCTCAGGTATCTATGAATTAGATTATTCACTCAGGTCAGAAGCTATAGCGAACTTTAAATAAGTTGTTTTCTTGGAATAATTTTTTAGGAAAATTAACTAACAACTTACTTGGAATAGTGAATATCACAAATGATTCATTTTCAGATGATGGTTTACTTAATAAACAAGAAAAAATTCCTGAAGTTTATGAAACGGCATTAAAAAAAGGTATCAACTTTGTTGATATTGGCTGTGTCTCAACAAAACCAAATTTTAAATCTATAACAACAGAAGAAGAGTTACTCAGATTAAATTCATTTTTAGAACATAAAAATGATAATTTTTACCACTCAATAGATACTTTCAATCCAATTGTCGCTGAAGAAGCTTTCCAGAATAATTTTTCTGTGGTCAATGATGTTTCTGGAGGTCAAGACCAAAGAATGATAACTACTTTGAGAAAACATTCTGCCGGATTGATACTTACCCACAGAAATAAGAATTCATCATCTATTCACGATAAAGTAGATTACAAAGATATTGTTAAGGATGTAAAGAATGACCTTATGAAACAGGTTGAAAATATTTTAGAAACAGGTGTAAATAGGGATCAAATAGCAATTGATGTTGGACTAGGTTTTGGAAAAACTCAAGAGCAGTCTGCAACACTTTTTGAATCCATTGGTCAGTTTGTTGGAGACTATCCGTTAGTTATAGGCTACTCAAGAAAAAAGTTCACAAAGTTATTAAAAACTTCCGATGAAGAATTACTTAATCACTGCCAAAACCAAGGAGTTTCTTTGGTCAGATTACACTTCATTGATTAAAAAATTTGTTAAGCTACTATGGTTTAACACCTAGGAAAGGCTGATGATGGCGGGACTAAAACCAAATGATTTTCACTGGATAATCGAAGGCAAATTAGCAGTTTCAGAATGTATAGGTGGTGGAGGCCTTACTTCTAGAAAAATCAGAAGAGAAGAAGAGGTTCAGTGGTTAAAAAGTAATGGGATCAACTCTATATTCTCTTTATTAGAAACTGATTTCAACCTAACAAACTATCAAGAAGTTGGCTTTAGGACATATCATTTTCCTTTAGGGGAGAATCCTCCAAAAGAGTCTATCTCGGTCATTTTTGAAGCCATTAAAGAGGCTCTCTCTGACAAAGAAAGAAAGTTATTAATTCATAGAGAGTATTTAGACGAAGAGGTTCCAGGGATATTGGCTGGTTATTTAATTTATTCAAAACTATTAGAGGATCCTATATTTTCTAGAACAATTCTTGAACGTATTTTAGGAAAACCTTTATCACCTAAAGCAATTGCTTTAATTCCAAGTTAATAGGAAATGTCTTACGACATTAAAATTGATGGAATAAAAACACATGGTAAACATGGTGTTTATGAGTTTGAAAAGATAGAAAATCAACTATTTTTAATTGATTTACACATAATACTTAACAAGAACACTGTTGTTGATGATCAAATAGAGACAACTATTAATTATGCGGACTATGTTGAGAAGGTCGAAGAATTAGTTGCAACATCTTCATTTAATCTTATTGAAACATTAGCTAAATATATATATGAAAATCTAATTGATGCAAAAATTAATAAATTAATCATTACAGTTCATAAACCGAATACAGCCCTTAGCAAAAAGACCAAAGATATCAGCGTTACCTACAGTGGATAACTATCAGGGAATTATTCTTTCATTAGGATCTAATATTGGTGATCGTCAAAAAAATTTAAGGGATGCGCTGATAGAGCTTGATAATATTGCTCAAATAAATCTAGTTTCTTCAATTTTTGAATCAGATGCATTGTTGGAAACAAACCAAAGAAATTTTTATAATATAGTGACTGAAATTGAGTACTCAAGAACTTCTTCACATCTCTTAAATGAAGTTAAAGAAATAGAAGATTTCCTTGGTAGAAAAAAAACTTATCGATATGGACCTCGATTAATTGATATCGATATTATTTTTTTCAATAACGAAAATAATTCTTCGAAAGAGTTAACAATTCCACACTACGATTGGAGAAATAGATTGTTTGTAGTTGAACCACTCTGCGAAATCATCAATGTATTTGATATCGCCGACTTTAATTTAAATGATCAAAAAGTAGAAAAAAAAGGTAGTATAAGTTACAAGTAATTACGGGCACCAATATAGGGCACGATAAATATGAAAAATGTAAAAAAAATAACATATGATATGTATGAAGAAAATCTATTTTTTATACCAACTATGGGATCCCTACACAGAGGACATTTTTCATTAATAGAAGAAGCTAAGAAATCTGGGTTAAAAACCATTGTCTCAATTTTTGTAAACCCAAAACAATTCAATGACACTAATGACTACCAAAAATATCCCAGGGACATTCAAAAAGACTCTATAAATCTAGAGAAGCTAAATGTAGATTATCTTTTTACACCTGATGAAAACTATATATATGGTGATAGTTTTTCAGATCTGCTTAGTTCTGGCCATATAGGCGAACAGTACGAGGGTAAATCAAGACCGGGACACTTCGATGGAGTTCTTACTGTAGTGAATAGATTATTTGAGCTCATAAAACCTAAAAAAGTTATTTTTGGGAAAAAAGATGCACAGCAGCTATTTTTAATTAAAGATTATATTGGGCGCACTAATAAAGATATTAATCTTCTTGAAGGGGAGATAGTACGAGATAAATTGGGCTTAGCGCTAAGTAGCAGAAACGTACTATTGAGCGCTAAAGGCAAGGAAACTGCCAGTGGTTTAAAGAAACAACTTGATACTCTAAAAGAAATATTTCTTGAAACGGGTCTTGTAAGTAGATCAATTGAAAAAACACTACAAAGGAATAAAGATGGTCTACTTGAAATTGATTATCTCGAAATATTAGATAAAGATACTTTTAGTGCAATAAGTGATAACACAAAAAATTTTATAATTATTATTGCTGGATACGTAGAGGGAATTAGGTTGATAGACAACATTGATTTCAGAATAGAGGGATAGATGAAAAAAATTATAGCTATAGATGTTGGTAATAGTGAAACTACTGTTGGTGTAGGCAACTCAGATAATTGGGAAAGTTATAGGTATACGACAAGGAAAACAATTACCTCAGATGAGTTATTAATGATGTTTAGAACAACAATTGATCTTTCGAAAGCTGATGATGAACTTCTTCATGGAGCTATAGTTTGTTCTGTTGTGCCCCAAATTACAGATAGTGTTGTATCTGCAATAAATAAATTTTCATCTAAAGAGGTTCTAGTTGTTGGTCCTGGTATTAAAACTGGTTTAAAAGTAAACATTGATAACCCTAAAGAACTTGGGCCAGATCGTATTGCAAATTCAGTCGGAGGTTATAAAAAAATTAATAAAGAAGTTATAATTGTGGATCTTGGAACAGCTACAACTTTTGATGTTGTGAACCACAATAAAGAATATCTTGGTGGATCAATTGCCCCAGGAATAAAAATAAGCTTGGATGCTTTAATTTCAAGAACTTCTTCATTAAAGTCTGTCGAACTTAAAGAACCAAACAAAGTTATAGGTAAAAATACTTACGAGGCTATACAAAGCGGACTAGTTTTGGGACACGCTTCAATGATTGATTCAATGCTAGAAAAGATAGTACTAGAATCAGAACTATCCCCAGGTGTAGTTGTAACCGGAGGACTCGGAACTTTAATTCAACCAGTCTTAAACATAAATACATCTTATGAAAGAAATCTAACTTTAGATGGACTTGAAGAGATATATAATTTAAATAATTAATATACATATTGTGAGTAATCTTTCAAAATCAGAGCAAGAGATATATGACCTTAGGGCAGAAAAAATCCAATTTTTTCTGGACAACAATCAAGATGCTTTTCCAACAGAATTTAAAGGAACTTCTCAAATAGTAGATATTATTAAAAATCATACAACTCTAAAAGATGCTGAACATTCAGGAGTTGAAGTCAAAATTCATGGTCGGATATTGAATGGAAGATCTTTTGGAAAACTTTCTTTTTTTGACTTGATTGACAATTCTGGAAAAATACAGATTCTTGTCGACTCAAAAACTTTATCCGAAGAAGAAAGTGTCTTATTTTCAAAATATGATTCTGGAGACATCATCGGCGTAAAGGGCGAAATAATGAAAACTAAAAAAGGCCAACTTTCAATCAAAGTTTCTACAAGTAGTATTTTGTCTAAGTCATTAAGAACCCTTCCTGAAAAATGGCATGGCTTAAAAGATAAAGAAACAAGGTTTCGGCAAAGATATCTAGATTTTATTGTAAATCCAGATGCAAAACAAACAATAGAAATTCGTTCCAAAATAATCAACTCCATCAGACAATTTATGCATGGCAAAGATTTTATTGAAGTTGAAACTCCAATATTGCAACCTAAAGCTGGTGGGGCGATTGCCAAGCCTTTTATAACTCATCACAATGCTCTTGATGTCGAAATGTATTTAAGAATTGCTCCAGAGTTATATTTGAAAAGAATGATAGTTGGAGGTTTTGAGAAAGTCTTTGAATTAGGTAGAGTTTTTAGAAATGAGGGCATAGATCAAACCCATTCCCCTGAATTTACAATGATGGAGAGTTATGAAGCTTATACAAATGTCAATGGTGTTATTGAAATGGTAGAAAATATGTGTTCTACAGTCTTTGACGACTTGGAATTGAGTACTGCTATCTCTTTTGATGAAAAAAATGCTGACTTTTCATTTCCCTGGGCTAAAGCATCTATGTTTACTTTAGTTTCAGAGGAGGTAGGTATCAAAGTTGAATTTTCTAGTGATTTTAATGAAGTTGTTGAACAGTTGAATAAAAAAGATATAGAAGTTAATAGTGAGATAAATACTACGGGGCTTCTGGTTTATGATTTATTTGAAAGATTTGTTGAGGAGAAAATAATAAATCCTACATTCGTAATTGATTACCCAGTAGAGGTTTCCCCTTTTGCCAGAAATAGTAAAAATAATCCAAGCATAACTGAGAGATTTGAGCTATTTGCTTTTGGTAGTGAGCTTGCAAATGGCTTTTCTGAATTAATAGATTCCGTTGAACAAGAAGCAAGACTCAAATCTCAAGCTATAAAAAAAGAGTCAGGGGATGAAGAGGCCCATGTTGAAGATATGGATTACATAGAAGCTTTGGAACATGGGTTACCCCCAACAGGTGGTCTAGGTTTTGGAATTGACAGATTTGTAATGATGCTTACTGGGAACACCTCGATACGTGAAGTTGTTGCATTTCCTCATTTAAAACCTGAAAACTAATTACTTCTTTGAAGTAAGTATTCATTTAGGTTATTTAAAATATTTGAAATTTTCTTATTCTCTATATTTTTTATGGCGTCATTACTTTGTTTAAAATGAAGATTCACAAATTTTTTTGATTCTTCAACTATCTCATCGTTATTAAACTCTCCTAGAACTTCAGTGAGTGCAATTTCAGAATTCTTGACTTGAAGTAATATTTCTTCAACCTTCTTGGGATTTTTTTCAAGTGCAATAAGAACTGGAAGCGTATAGGTGCCTTCGAGGATATCATTACCAGCTGGTTTACCCAACGTTTCGCTGTCTGAATTTAGGTCTAAGATGTCGTCTGTAATTTGAAAAATAATTCCATTGTGCCAAGCCCACGAACTAATTGAATCTATAGTATTTTTAGAACAATTTGATGCCATTGCTCCAAGCTTTGCACTTGTTCTAATTAAACTTGCTGTTTTTCCACCTATCACTTCTAAGTAATCATCTTTACTATGAGTCGTGCTGTAGGAAAATTGAACTTCCTTTGTTTGACCTACTACTAATTCTGCATAAGTAGATGCGAGCAATTTGACAGATTCTAGTCCTAAGTTATCTGCTGCAAGTTCAGAGGACCTAGCAAGTAGATAATCACCAGCCAATATAGCGAGGGTCGCATTCCACTTACGATTAGTACTTTCAACTCCCCTACGTGTTGTAGCTTCGTCGATAACATCATCATGATACAAGCTACCTAAGTGAATTAATTCAACCGAAATACCCGCATCAATTACTCTTTCTTGGTTTCCATCTCCTAACTCACCAGCTAGGAGAGAAATTATAGGCCTAAATCTTTTCCCGCCAGCTTCAATAAGATACTGAGAAATCTCTGTGAGATAATTATCTTCCGATACAGTAACTTCAAATAAGCGTTTTTCAAGTTTTTCTAAATTTTCCCATAAACTAGGTATAGGTATGATGTTTGTTAGCTCATTTGAATCCATATTTATAGATTAAGTTGATTTAATAAATACATGTAATTTTCATTTAGGCGTATAAACGGAGACTTATTAATATAAACATATGTTTGAAAGATTTACAGATAGAGCTCGTAGAGTAGTTGTCCTAGCCCAAGAAGAGGCAAGAAGACTTAATCATAATTATATAGGTACAGAACATATTTTATTAGGGCTGATTCAAGAGGGTGAAGGCCATGCTGCCAAGGCTCTTGAAGAATTGACCATAAATATTGATTCAGTGAGGTCTGAGGTAGTTGAAATTATTGGAGAAGGTCAGCAGTCACCTAGTGGGCATATTCCTTTTACCCCAAGAGCAAAAAAAGTACTTGAACTTTCACTTAGAGAAGCCTTACAACTTGGACACAACTACATTGGCACAGAACACATTTTATTAGGGCTCATTCGAGAAGGTGAAGGTGTGGCAGCACAGGTATTAAAAAAACTTGGAGCAGAACTCTCACAAGTAAGACAGACGGTAATAAAGTTAATCTCTTCATCAGGTGAGGGTAAAAAGCCACAATCAGCCTCAACTGGTGGTCGTGAAAGATCTGGCTCAGGTACTGGCTCTGCAATATTAGATCAATTTGGAAGAAACCTTACAAGAATGGCTAAAGAAGGCAAGTTAGATCCTGTTATTGGTAGATCAACAGAAATCGAACGAGTTATGCAAATACTCTCTCGTAGAACAAAAAATAATCCAGTTTTAATTGGTGAACCTGGAGTTGGTAAAACAGCAATAGTTGAAGGCTTAGCTCAAAAAATTGTATCAGGAGATATCCCAGTAACATTAAAAGGTAAACAAATTTATACACTTGACCTTTCATCACTTGTTGCAGGATCAAGATATCGTGGAGACTTTGAAGAGAGACTTAAAAAAGTTTTAAAAGAAATTAAAACACGTGGTGATATCGTTCTTTTCATTGATGAAATTCACACTTTGGTAGGCGCTGGAGCTGCTGAAGGAGCTATTGATGCTGCATCAATTCTGAAGCCAATGCTTGCTAGAGGAGAATTACAAACAGTTGGTGCAACAACCTTGGAAGAATTTAGAAAGCATTTTGAAAAAGATGCTGCTTTAGAAAGACGTTTTCAATCTGTAAAAGTTGATGAGCCTAATTTGTCTGATGCTATAGAAATACTTGGTGGACTTAAGGATAGATATGAAGTACATCATGGTGTGAGATTTACAGATCAGGCCATTGCATCTGCGGTAAATATGGCTGACCGATATATTTCAGATAGATTTTTACCTGATAAAGCTATTGATTTAATTGATGAAGCTGGAAGCCGAATGAGGGTATACAAAAAACCACTAGATCCGGAGAAACAAGAATTATCTGATAAATTAAAAAATTATAGAGAACAAAAAATTGATGCTGTTGAGTCACAACTTTTTGAAAAAGCTGCACAGATTAGAGATCAGGAAAAAATTTTACTAGAGGAAATAGACTCTCTTGAGGGTGTTTCTTCAACAGATGTAGAGATGGTTATTGACGAAGAAGAAATTGCAGAAGTGTTGGCTCAATGGACAGGTATACCTGTTCATAGACTAACACAAGAGGAAACAGCAAGATTACTTGAAATGGAAAATGAGTTACACAAGAGAATTATTGGTCAAAATGAAGCAATTAATGCTGTTTCAAAAGCAATAAGAAGAACCAGATCAGGATTAAAAGACCCTAAAAGACCATCTGGTTCATTTATTTTCTTAGGTCCATCTGGTGTTGGAAAAACAGAAACAGCAAAAGCACTCGCTGAATTTCTTTTTGGAGATGAAGACTCCCTAATCCAGATAGATATGTCTGAATACATGGAGAAGCACACGGTCAGCAGATTGATTGGATCACCTCCGGGATACGTTGGATATGATGAGGGTGGTCAGTTAACTGAAGCAGTTAGAAGAAAACCATTTAGTATCGTATTGCTAGATGAGGTTGAAAAAGCTCATCCAGATGTATTTAATACTCTTCTTCAGATTCTTGAAGATGGTAGATTGACAGATGCCCAAGGTAGAACTGTTGACTTTAAAAATACTGTAATAATAATGACTTCTAACTTAGGTACTAAAGATTTAAGTAAAAATATTGGTTTTAGCAACTTAACTGATACAGGTTCTTATGACAAAATGAAATCCAAAGTTGCGGAAGAGCTTAAAAGACACTTTAGACCTGAATTTTTAAACAGAATTGACGAAACAATTGTATTCCATCAACTCACTGTTGAAGAGGTAACAGAAATTGTAGACTTGATGCTAGATAGAGTGCATAAACAACTTAAGAACTCTGATATTGAGATAGTCTTATCCGAAGAGTCAAAAGAATTTTTAGCGACTGAAGGATATAACAAAGAATTTGGAGCCAGGCCATTACGAAGATCCATACAAAGATTACTCGAAGATCCTTTATCTGAAGAACTTCTTCAAGGTAAGTACAAGGCTGGATCGACGATTGTAATATCTCTTAATTCTGAAGAGGGCATTTTAGAATTCGAAGCCGTTGAAGCTCCAACTGAGTCACCGGTTGACTTTGCTGATTCTGAGTCTTAATATAAACTAAATCAAATGAGAATAATTATCGACACTGATCCAGGTACTGACGACGCTGTAGCTATATTAATCGCACTTGCACACTTCACAGATGAAGAAATACTTGGAATAACTACAGTTGCCGGAAATGTTGGAGTAAAAGTAGGAACTACTAATGCGCTAAGGATTCTTGAGCAAGCTGGAAGGAATAATATTAAAGTTTTCGAAGGAGAGAGTGCTCCTTTAAAAAGAGAGCTTTTAACTGCTGAGTGGGTTCATGGTACAGATGGATTAGGAGGAGTTCCCTTTCCAGCACCATCAAAAACCGAAGAAGGTCAAGATGCTGTCACTTTCCTAAAAGATGCTATTTCAAATTCCGAAGAGAAAGTAACACTATGTGTTTTGGGTCCTATGACCAATATAGGAAAAGCTATATCAGAGATGCCAGAAATTGTTGAGAATATTGAACAGATAGTTTTTATGGGAGGAAGTGCAACTGGAGGAAATACAACTCCTGCGGCAGAGTTTAATATACTCGTCGACCCAGATGCTACCCATATTGTATTACACTCTGGTGTAAAGCTTGTAATGATGGGATTAGATGTCACTCATCAAGCAATTTCAACTTCCAAAAGAATAAAAAATATTTCTGATACTAAAACAAAAACTTCAGAACTACTTGTAGGACTAATGTCGCGTTTAGCAAATTTAGAGATTGTCAAAAAGAAATTTCCAGATGGTACACCTGTGCATGATGCATTTGTTACAGCTTTCCTAGTTGATGACTCTTTAACCACTGGAGATTTTGTAAATGTTGAAGTAGAGACTTCTTCAGAGTTGACACTCGGCCAAACGGTCGTAGATGTTAATGAAATATCTGGTAGAGATAAAAATGTTCACTGGATGAATAAAGTTGATGATGAAAAATTATTTTCAATCATAACAAAAACTTCATCACTACTCCCTTAAAAATAAAAATATTTTTATCCTGATTCGGCAGATAAACATAAAGTGATAAACTTAACTAATCATTATTTAAATAATGAAGGAGTAAATAAATGATAACAAATAAAAGAAAATCATCTTTGATTTTGCTATCCCTGATGTTAGTTCTATCTGCCTGTGGTGGATCAGATACTGCAACAGAGGAAGTTGCTGAAGTCGTAGTTGAGGAAGAATCATTAGATTCACCTGCTACAACTGCAGCACCTGCAGCAGAACCAGAGGGATTAAAAGTTGGTATCGTTCTTGGCGCTTTAGGCGATCTTTCCTTCATGGACTCCGCTAAGAGAGGCTACGACAAAGCTGTAGCTGACCTTGGCATTCAAGGAGACTATGTAGAAACAGAACCTAGCGAAAGAGCGGCTGCTATTCAAAACTTTCTAGCTGATGGAAAAGAAATGATCATTACGGTCGGTTTCTCAGAAGCAGAAATTACAAAAGAAGCAGCATTAGCTAACCCAGACGTACAATTTGCAATTGTTGATATGGTTATTACAGCAGACAATGGTGATTTATTACCAAACGTCTCAAACCTTATTTTCAAGGAGCATGAGGGTTCTTTTGAAGTCGGATATATTGCTGGAAAGCTTTCCAAAACTGGCCATGTAGCATTCATGGGCGGAATGGACGTTCCAATAATTAGAAAATTTCAAACAGGTTGGGAAGAGGGTGCAAAATATGCAAACCCTGACATAATACTTTGTGACGGTTATGCCGGTAGCTGGGGAGATCCTGCTAAAGGTAAAGAAATCGCATTAAGTTGTTTTGAGCAAGGTGCAGATATTATATTTGCAGCTGGTGGCTCAACTGGTAATGGAGCATATGAAGCCGCAGCGGAAACAGGTAATTTCGCAGTCGGTGTTGACTCCAACCAAGACTTTATGCAACCTGGAACTATGATCACATCCATGATGAAGAATGTAGACTTCGCCGTCTATTCTGCAATTAAGAATAGAACTGAAGCTGGAATGGTAGTAAGCGAAATTGCTTCTTACGGTTCAGCTGAAAACGGTGTTGGTCCAACATGGTTAGTTGATGGAAGTTCATTATTTGCTGACGAAGGACCTGCTGATATGGCAGCCCAAGTCGCAGCTTTAACTGAAGAAGTAAAAGAAGTTAGAGCAAAAATTGTTTCTGGTGAAATTGTTGTTACTGATGTAACAGCTGGTGGTTAATTTAACTAATTACTAGACAAAAAATTTAATTTAGCCCGACGTGTGTCGGGCTAAATTATTAAGATTAAATAAATCTAAAAATTAAAATATGAGTAAAGAAATAGCAATACATTTAAAAAATATTACAAAATCTTACCCCGGCGTTATAGCCAATAAAAATGTTGACTTTCAGGTAAATAAAGGTGAAATTCATGCCTTAGTTGGAGAAAATGGTGCTGGTAAATCAACCTTGATGAAGATTCTTTATGGAATCGAGCAACCCGATGAAGGCGAAATCGTAATTAATGGTTCAATGGAAACTATTAATAAAGTAGAAACAGCAATCAATCTTGGTATTGGAATGGTCCATCAAGAATTCACATTGGTACCAAGTTTTACAGCTCCTGAGAATATTGGTCTCGGTCAGGAGCCTAAAAATTCTAAAGGATTGGTTGACTGGAAAGGTCTTAACAAGTCCGTTATGGATATTGCAGAGAAGTATGGTTTTAAAGTTGATCCTGGTTTAAAGATGATTGATGCCTCAGTAGGGGTTCAGCAAAGGACCGAAATACTAAAAACTCTTTATAGGAATGCAAATATACTTATTCTTGATGAGCCTACTGCTGTTCTTACCCCACAAGAAACTGACGAATTATTTAATGTAATTAGAACACTTGTTGATGAGGGAAAGACAGTCATCTTTATCACTCACAAATTAAGAGAAGTTATGGAAATTGCGGATAGAGTGACAGTTATGAGAGCTGGTGAAGTCCAGGGAGTATCCGAAACTAAAAATACCTCTATTACAGAATTAGCCTCCCAAATGGTTGGAAGAGAAGTTTTTCTTCAGGTCAAAAAAGATGAATCAAATCCAAAAGATGAAATCTTAAATGTAGAAAACTTATGGGTTCACGATGCTCGAGGACTATTAGCTGTAAACGGTGTAGAGATGAGCATAAAAGAAGGTGAAATAGTTGGTATTGCAGGAGTTGAGGGTAACGGACAAACAGAGCTTGTTGAGGCTCTAACGGGCTTGCGAAAGGCGAGTAGAGGCAAAATAATGTACTTAGGTGAAGATATAGCGTCTTCAACACCAAAAAATATACGTAGAAAAAAAATTGCCCATATTCCTGAAGATCGAACAAATACTGGATTAAATACACAACTAAGTATTTGGGAAAATCTCATTGGTAATTCCTATTTCAGAAAACCACTTTCCTCAAAGGGAATATTTAACTTAAAAAAAGTGGCAAAACATGCAAATAAACTTAAAGAAGATTTTGATATTAGATCCCCCAACGTTTCTTTAAAAGTAAATTCACTTTCAGGTGGAAATCAACAAAAAGTTGTTGTTGCAAGGGAACTTTCTGAAGATCCAACGCTAACAATTGCATCGCAGCCAACAAGAGGTGTAGATATTGGCAATATTGAAGCAATTCATGAACAATTAGTTCAAATGAGAGATGATGGAGGAGCTGTTCTCTTAGTTTCTGCAGAGCTTGATGAGGTAATGGCTGTAGCAGATAGGGTAGGCGTTATGTATGAAGGCCAGATTGTAAAATGGGTCAACCCCAAAGAAGTAGATCAATCACAGATGGGCCTATATATGGCAGGAGTTACAGAGTAATGGATAAGTTTTCTTTTAAGGATGTCTTAGTTACTTTTGCCGGATTATTTATAACTACTTTGGTTGCATGGGTCTTAATAACTTCAACTGGAAATAATCCATCCGAAGTCGCAAAGTATCTTTATGAGGGAGGATTCAAGGGAACCAGAAATATAGCTAACTCTCTTTATCAAGCTACTCCTTTGATATTAACTGCTACTGCAACACTAATTTCGTTTCGAGTTGGAATGTTTAATATTGGTATCAATGGATCTATGTATGTTGGGGCATTATACGCAGGCTGGGCTGGATATAGATTCACCAACTTAGGGCATTTGAGTCATGTTACTCTCTGTATCTTAATCGGTATGACCGTAGGCGCACTCTGGATGTTATTACCAGCTCTTCTAAGAGTGTATGCAGGTGTTAGTGAGATAATTTCAACGATTATATTAAATTTTGTGGCCGTGCTATTTGTATCATATATGGCTAACGGACCATTTAGAGCAGATCCTATTGCTCCAGCTACAGCTAGAATTTTAGAAACTGCAGAGCTTAAACAGATATTCCCTAACTCTCAATTCAACACAGGTTTTTTCATAGCTGTAATTGTTGCAATTCTTGCACATTTTGTTTTAAATAAAACTACCTTTGGCTATGAATTACGTTCTGGTGGAGATGGTCTTGTGGGTGTATATCCTTCAAGATTTAGTTCTTATCTTGGAATACCGTCTGATAGATCAGCAATAATTGGGATGTTGATTTCAGGTGCTCTAGGAGGCCTTGCAGGAGCAATAGAGGTACTCGGAGCGGTAAGATACTTTTTTCAGGAACTAGAGTTCAACCAAGGATTTGATGGAATATTAATTGGAATCCTAGGAAAGTTAGAGCCAATTGGAGCAATAATTGCTTCTTTATTCTATGGGGCAATTAAAAATGGCGGTTTCTTTGTAGATTACAAAACAGATGTAGCCAGAGAGATAATCATAGTTTTAATATCAATCTTAATTTTCTTTGTCAGTGCTCAAAAAATAGTAAAAGGATTAGAAAAATATCCAATAGTTAAAAAATTAGATAGTTTCTTTTCAAGAAAGAAGATGTAATGGAATGGATTGAAATATTTGATATATCACTATTAAGAAGTCTTCTCAGATCAACGGCACCAATAGCAATTGTTGGAATGGCTGCTGCAATTTGTTCAGCAGCTGGAGTATTGAATATTGGACTTGAGGGTAAGATGCTCAACGCTGCCTTTGCAGGTGTTGCAGCTAGTTATTATACAGAAAGCATGTGGGCTGGTTTAGCTGCCGGAGTCATAGCAGGAATTATGACAGCAGTTTTGTTTGGCTTACTTTCATTTACACTCGGTGCCGATGAAGTATTAGCCGGTCTTGCTATAAATATTTTCTCATTAGCTGGGACGACGTATCTAATGCGTACCCTTTGGGGGCAGGCAGGTTTCTTTTCAGATCCAAAAATCGTAGGCGTAGAGCCAATACATTTCGCATTTTTAGAGGGAACTTTTCTTGAACCGTTTCTATCAGGCTTTACCTATTCAGTATATTTAATGTTCTTTATCGCTGCTGGCCTTCATATTCTCTACTACAGAACTCGTTTGGGAACAGCAATAAGAGCAACTGGAGAAAATCCAGAAGCAGCCGAAGATGCAGGAATTAATACTGTCAGGATCAAATGGTTAGTTACTGTTTTTTCAGGACTCCTAGCAGGAATATCTGGTTTGTTTCTTTCTCTAGAAAACCTCACGATGTTCACTGAGGGTATGTCAGCAGGTAAAGGTTATATTGGACTTGTTGCATCATCTTTTGGTAATGCAACACCTTTAGGGACCTTTGGAGCTAGTGCCTTTTTTGGTTTAGGCGATGCAATTGGAATTAGACTACAGGGAGTTTATGAACTCGACTCTCGCCTAATTTTAATGATTCCTTACGCCTTGACAGTGGTTGTTCTAATTTTAATTGGTATTAGACAGAGATTAAAAGTCAGACCAGTCGCAATTCCAGAGTTTTAACTCATTGGTACAAAGACTTTATTTAGCAAAATATATTGTCGAAGATGTTAACACCATACATTATGATGCAGCACTAATAGTTGAAGACCAAAATGTAAAAAAAATACAACAAAAATCTGAACTCTCTTTTGAGCAAATTCAAAATAGTGAAGATTTAGGTGATGTGGTTATTTCACCAGGATTAACAAATGCCCACTCTCATGTAGCCTTAAATTCAGTAAAGGGACTCGGGTATGGTACCGCAAGTGCATTATATGATGTCATGTGGGGAGTTGAACCAGCACTCGATGAAGATTCAGTATATAAACTTTCTTTACTGGGAATGGTAGATGCAATACGCTCTGGAACAACGAGTATTAATGATCACTATTTTTTTGCAGATTCTGTTGCGAAGGCTGCGTCTTCAATTGGCATCAGAGGGTTTATTGGCCACACAGTTATGACAGAGTATGGACCATGGACAGGTAAAACAGAAATTACTAAGGCTAAGGAGTTTGTACAAAATTGGAAGGAATCCTCATTAGTACATCCTGTTGTAGCTCCTCATGAAACATCAACGGTTAGTCCAGAAATATTGATTGACCTTTATGAATATGCTCAAGAAGTAAATGTTCCTATACATATTCACTTAGCCCAAACCCAAAAAGAGATGAATTACATTAAGGAAAAATTTGAGACAAGTCCAATTAAACATGCAGCAAATCTTGGTATTTTAGATGAAAACGTGATTGCTGCACACTGTAAAGTCATTGAAGAAGGAGATTTAGAAATTCTCTCAGCAAGTAACTGTTTTCCAATCTTTTGTCCTACAACGCATGGACTATCAGGTAAACCAATGGATACTAATTTTCTTACAAAAAATGAAACTAAATGGGGAATTGGTACAGATTGCTCTGGAGGTAATGACGACTATGATATGCTCGAAGAAATGAGGGCTGCAATTTTGATTAATAATACTCACTCACAAGGAAATCTAATAACCCCAAAAGAAGTTTTTGATATTTCTACAAGCCTAAATATTTCTCGAGTTTCCTTGAATACTATGAAAGGGACTCTCGCAGAAGGACAAACTGCTGATTTCATTTCTATAGAAATCAATAATTCAAGGATGCAACCTTTACACGATATTGTAAATAACATTGTAATGTGTGCATCTTCAAATGAAATCAAAGATGTATTTGTAAATGGCAAGGAAGTTCTGAGGAACAATCAGTTAGTGAATATAGATGAAGAAAAAGTAATTTTCGAAGGTACGGAAACAATAGATAAAATTTTTAAAGAAACTGGTTTTACAAAGAGAATTCAATCAGGAGATTTCAATTGAAAGATAAGTCCGTACTTCATGATCACTTAGATGGAGGATTGAGACCAAGTACAATTATAGAGCTAGCTGAGCAATCAAGGATTGAACTTCCAACTACTAATCCACAACTTTTAGAAGATTGGTTCTTTGAAAACATTTCATCAGAATTAAATCAAGTATTTAATAAATTTGAATTAACAATTTCACTCATGCAAGATGAAGAATCTTTAGAAAGAATTGCTTATGAAGCAGTTGAAGATCTTATAAAGGATGGTGTTTTTGCCGGTGAATTAAGATATGCACCATTACAGCATCTAAGAGGGGGGTTGAATCCACAAAATGTTATAGATTCTGTGTCTAGGGGAATTAAGAATGGAATGGCTGAATTTGGAGGTAATTTCAATTCTATATTGTGCGCAATGAGACAAAATAATGATTCTTCTCAAGTGGCAGATTTAGCAATTAGTAATTATTTAAATGGCGTTGTCGGTTTTGATTTAGCAGGACCAGAGTACGGATACCCTCCGTCGAAGCATATTGAAGCTTGTATGAAAATAAATAAAAGTAAGATTGGTTTAACAATTCATGCTGGAGAGGCAGCAAACTTCTCCTACATAGAGGATGCAGTATTTAATTGTAAGGCACAGAGAATTGGTCATGGTTGGCAAGTAATAGAAGGATGTGCAGAGATTGGTGGGTTATTTGAACCAAATACTAAAGCTGCTGAATATATTCTTGAAGAGAAGATTCCATTGGAGATATGCATATCTTCAAATGTTAAATCTGGAGCAAGTGATGTAAGCAAAGAAAACCACCCCATATTAAAACTGTTTAAAAGTGGATTTAACGTGACTTTAAATCCGGATAATCGTTTGATGTCC
The DNA here is from genome assembly GCA_963979435.1 of uncultured Candidatus Actinomarinales bacterium. Taxonomy (GTDB): domain Bacteria; phylum Actinomycetota; class Acidimicrobiia; order Actinomarinales; family Actinomarinaceae; genus Actinomarina. The sequence goes on from CAXBVE010000011.1 coordinate 19,767, forward strand.
TCCACCACACTTTCAAAAGAATACGAATTAGCTAAACAGGAATTTGGTTTAAGTGAAGATGAAGAAGATAAAATAATTCAAAATACTAATAATTCATTATTTGAAAATATAGATAATTGATAGCTAATTTTAGAGCTAGTCTTGTAATTTTAAAATTGTTGAAGCTAGCAAAACACTACCATTTCGAATTGCAATTTTTGCTTCATTTGTAATGGTTGCATGCGCAAATTCTGGTTGATGGTTTACAACACTTCCATCATCAGGAACAATGGCGAGAAATGCATGTAAAGATGGAAATTGTTTTGATATATTTCCAAAGTCAGTTGATCCATTTTTAGATTGATCAAAATGTTTATTAGTTTTCATATCAATTCCAAGTTCTCTTGAATAATCCATAAAAATTTCAGCCAACTTACTATCTGTTACTAAATTTTCATAGGTTCCATTGCCCTCTATGAAATTTACTTTACAACCAGTTGCTGAGGCTGCACTTTTAAAGCAGTTCAATATCTTTTTTTCTAGAACCTTTAGACCAGATGTTTTCTGGGCCCTCATCATCCAACTCGAGCGCGTGTAATCAGGGATAATATTTGCTGACTCTCCTCCATTCGTAATAATTCCATGAACTTTTTCTGTTGGAAGTAGCTGTTGTCTAAGTGCGCTTATGGAATTGTATGCTAAAACCTGTGCATCGAGTGCATTTTTACCTATATAGGGAGAACCTGATGCATGGGCAGCCTTACCAATAAACTCAACATCAATCTGTTTCACAGCAACCATGAGAGGGTCTACCTCATTCCTTGTCGCAGGATGAATCATAAGAACTGCTTTATTGTCTTTGAATACCTCTTTTTCAAGAAGTTTAATTTTTCCACCTCCTCCACCATTTGGAAACGAAAGAGGAAGAATCTCTTCTGCAGGACACCCTACGATTTGTATAGCATCAGAAAGTTTATCAATTTTTTTAGAAAGAAGATAAAAAGCACCTATACCTATAGAGGAGATAATATTATGCCCACAAGCTTGTCCAACACCTGGGAGAGCATCATATTCAATACATATTGAAATTGTTTTTTGATTGGCACCCTTTTTATTAATCAATCCAGTAAAAGCTGTAGGCATCTCGGATACTTTTTTAATTTTTGCAGACGAAATGTTATTTGAAATTAATTTAGTAATCTCTTTATGAGATTTTACTTCTTCATAACCTAGCTCTGGGTTTTTGTATAAAAAATCATTTAAGGCGAAAATTTTTTTTTCAAATTTAGAGAAGTCACGTAATAATTCTTTAGTCAGCATCTTTAACCTTTACCAAAGAATGTTAATTCCTGAATGGCACATTCTTTGAAGGCATTTGAGTTTCCGATGCTTTCACCTGAGTATGCACTTAAAATATCAATCCTTAATGTTGCAGTAGTCGAATTTATATCAATCCATTGTTGACCATTATTATTTTGTATTTCTTTTTCAATCAAGATGGAGGACTCATCAGTTGTAACCTGAATATCCCTTACCCTAAAATTTCTTTTGAAAGAATTGGTACTTTCAAGATTCTGAAACACTATAAATTCAAGATACATAGGCTCGTTGAAAGTAAATTCTAAATAGCCATCTGCACATTCAAGTTCGTTATCTTGCCATGATTTTAATGTTCCATCATAAAGATTCTCACACGAATATTCCTGACTTAATTGACTTGAGGACATACAGGAAACAGGGAACATTTTCTGAAGTACAGTTTGAATTGTTGAGGTACTACTGGTGCTGGTAGTTTGCTCGACAGCAGCAATCTCTTCAATTACATCATCTGCAATTCTTGAATTATAAAAAAAGCTAGCACCTGCAATCAATGGCACGATGAGAGCAAGGAAAAACACAGCCCTTATTCCCGGCACTTCTTTTCTATTAGGAAGATTTGCAGCACCGTAACTCGAAAGTGGTTTAATTAAAGGATTACCACATTCTTTACAGTTTTTTATAGACGGAATATTGGGTGCATTACAGCTTGAACATTTTATCTGAGGTACTCTATTTCTAACTTCGGCAATAGCTTTTGGGGCGTCATTTTCCTTGAGATTTTCCATTTTTAACCCAAGCCACTCACCACAACTTGAGCAAAATTCAAGATCTTGATCTATGCTTGCTGAACAAGCTTTGCATGTAATGTTTTCCACTTTTATACCTTAGAAACTAAATTAATAATAAAATAATACAGTAACATTCGAATAAATAAAATACTCAAATAATAAAAGAATAAATATATATATGAATAAAAATTACTTACTTCCAGGAGAGCCTTTACGAAAAGGTGTTGATCTAATAGCTGATAAAAAAAGTGGAGCCCTGATTGTAATTGGAACTTCAAATAAATTAGACAAAATTTCTAGCGGTGGTATCAATCTTAAAAATTGTGAATACTCACCAGAGATGCTCAGTGAACTTGCAAAGATGGACGGTGCAATTATTGTTGATGAAAGTGTTTCAACCATATTAAAAGCGAATGTTCATTTAAATCCATCCGACAGTCTACAAACTTCTGAAACGGGTACTAGACACAGAACTGCCGAGAGGGTGTCTATTGAGACGAACCTCAAGGTTATTGCAGTTTCAGAGGAGTCATCTGCTATAAAAGTATTTCACAACATGAAAGTTAATGAACTTGAAGCACCAGCGATGATACTTGGAAGAGTCAATGAGTCTTTGCAATCTGTTGACAGAATGAGGAGACGTTTTGACGAAGTGTTACTTGAACTTGGTGAGCTTGAGATTGAGGATACTATTACCAATCAACAAGTTTTAACTGTAATACAAAGAGGAGAGCTTTTAACAAGATTGGCTAACCAAGTTAAAAATGAAGCTGAAAATTTGGGTGAAGAGGCTGGCATTGTCATGATTCAAATTGAATCTTTGGAGTCAGGAGTTGAAAATACATTGTCTCTGGTTCTTAAAGACCACCTCCCATCCAAAAAATATAGAAATATAAAAAAAGTGAAGAGTGAAATCTCAAATTTAAGTTACGAAGAGCTTAATACAATCTCTCATTTGGGCTCTGTACTTTTAATGGAGCCCTTAGATGAAATTTCTACACCGAGAGGGTTTAGGGTGTTAGCAAGACTACCCGGACTACCAGAAAACCTTCACGACTCTCTAATTCAGAAATTTAAAACTTTACCACGATTACTAGGTGCTCCTACTGAGAAATTATTTCAAGTTGATGGTATTGGAAGGAATAGGGCACAGCAATTACGGGATTATTTTGATACTTTATTAAAAAATATTGGATTTTCTTATATAAATGGACACTAGATAGTACAGAAAATATAGTATCGTTTAGTTTTATGGCTACAAAAACAAAAAAAATTGAAGATAAATATAAACCAAATCAATTCGTTGTTCACCCCCATCATGGTGCAGCAAAAGTTGTTAGAAAAGTAAATAAAAATGTTGAAGTATTTGTTGAAGGTGAACCAAAATCAAAAAGAATTCAATACTTTGAAATAGAAGTCTTAATGGACGGACTTACAGTGATGGTTCCTGTAGATACAGTAGATGAGGTAATCAGGCCGGTAATTTCAAAAAGTGCAGTTTCTAGAAAAGTATTTCCAATATTTAAAGAAAAGCCTGAGGAAGCAGGAACAAATTGGAGCCGCTGGTATAAGGTTCTAACTGAAAAAATGACATCTGGAGATGTAATGCAGGTTGCCGAAGTCGTTAGAGACCTTACTCATGCTCAGATTAATAAAGGAATATCTCCCGCACTCAAGAGGATGCTTGCAAAGGCTAGGACAACTTTAGCAAGTGAAGTTGCTTGTGCTTTAGACATTGACGAGGAAGCTGCAGTAGAAAAAATTAATCAGTATCTTCCTGAAGAAGATCCTGACGACGGATTGTAATCCAGATAAAAAATCTTTTATTAGACTGGAATTAGATATGTTTATTGGTACTGGTTGGGATATACACAAACACTCTAATTCAAAACCACTCACTTTAGGTGGAGTAGCTTTTGATGAAGATGGTTTTGAAGCACACTCAGATGGCGATATTTTGTTACATGCTCTAATAGATGCAATTTTAGGTGCTACCTCCAACAAAGATATCGGTCACTACTTTCCATCGAACGAAAAGACTCCTTTAAATATTTCGAGTACTGAAATGCTTAAATCCATTCTTGAGGAAATTAATTTTTCGATATTTAAAATAAATAATATTGACATGACGATAATTTCTCAAAAAATTAATATTTCCTCTAAAAGTAAAGTTATCGAAGAAAACATATCAAAACTATTGAGTTTTGATAAAAACAGAATAAATCTTAAAGGTAAATCAGTTGATAAATTAGGAATTATTGGCAACAACGAAGCATCAGCTGCTTTTGTTTCAATATCTTTGACAGATGCTTAATTTATATAATTCATACACAAAATCACTGGAAGAGGTTGAGTTATCTCAAGATGAAATAAAAATTTATCTTTGTGGGCCAACTGTTCAATCTTCGCCACATATTGGGCATGGACGATCTTCAGTAGTTTTCGATTTCCTTATTAGATATTTAAAGTATTTAAACCATAAAGTTTTATTCGTTAGAAATATTACTGATATTGATGATAAAATTATTTCTAAATCATCAGAACAAGGTATTCCATTTCAAGAATTAGCTAATAAAGTTATGACAGAATTTGGAGATGTTTATTCAAGCTTAAACTGCCTTACTCCAGACAAAGAGCCAAAGGCAACAGAGTATATCGATGAGATAAAAGAGTATATAACTCAAATTCTTAAAAAAGATATGGCATATATTTCAGAGTCTGGGGTGTATTTTGAGACGTCAAATTTTACTGACTACTTAAAGCTTTCGGGAAGAAAGCTGGATGAAGTTATTTCTGGAACAAGAGTTGAACTTCAAGATGATAAAAACGCACCAGAAGATTTTGCATTGTGGAAATTTGCCAAAGAGGGAGAGCCGTACTGGGATTCAGAGTGGGGTAAAGGAAGACCAGGATGGCATATAGAATGTTCTGCTATGATAAATGCGCTACTTGGTGAAGAAATTGATTTTCACTGTGGTGGCAATGATTTAATATTTCCTCACCATGAAAATGAACTAGCACAATCAAAAGCAGCTAAGCCAAATAAAAATTTTGTTAAATACTGG
>CAXBVE010000012.1:0-24737 GCA_963979435.1 uncultured Candidatus Actinomarinales bacterium
TGGCAAGTTTCTATCACTAGTACTTGCTAGGAAAAGGGGGTTTGCCGACTCCCTTTTCTATTTTTTATTAAATAGTAAATAAAATAACTAATATATGTTTATGAAAGATTTCTCAATTCCTGAAGGTAGACGTCAAAAAAGAAAAAAGAAACACGTTTCTAAGAGAAAAGGTCGACTAGATTTTAGAACCGGTCGCACTGGGAAAAGAAAGTAATCTCCTACACATAAGGTTTTAAATATGAAAATTGCGAATATAACGGGCTATAAATTCACACCGATCGAAGATGAATTACATCTTAAAGAAACTATATTACGACGTTCAATAAATCTTAACTTAAAGGGAACAGTACTAATCAGCAGTAAAGGACTTAATTTTTCAGTTTCAGGGACTAAAAATAACATAGATAAATTTATAGTTTTTATTCATTCAGATAGTAGATTTGCTGATGTAGATGTCAAAATAACCTATAACGAATATCAACCCTTTCGAAAGATGTTAGTTCGTATTAAAAAAGAAATTATCTCCATGGGTGTAGAAGAAATTAATCCATATCAATTTACAGGCCAGAAAATATCACCAAAAGAGCTTAACGATAAATTAGACAATAATGAAGAAATTGTGCTTCTTGATACAAGGAATGAATATGAAGTAAGATTAGGTACTTTTAAAAATGCTCTTGATCTCGATTTGGATTCCTTTCGAGACTTTCCAGAAGAAATTGAAAAATTAAGAGATGATCTTAACGGTAAAGAAATTGTTATGTTTTGTACAGGTGGGATTAGATGTGAAAAAGCTTCAGCATTAATGCTTGAAAATGGATTTCAAAATATCAAACAAATAGAAGGTGGGGTTATCAACTATTTTAAAGAAACTGGCGGAAAACATTGGAATGGAGATTGTTTTGTATTCGATGATAGAGTTGCTCTTAATAAAGATCTTGTTGAAACAGATTATGTTCTTTGTTTTCGATGTAGAGAACCTCTTAATAAAGAAGAGATAGGTTCAGAAAAATACAAAATTGATGAGTACTGTCCATACTGCTTTGATGAGGTGTTAGCTAAATCTAAATGATTGTTTCTTTTAACTTATATTAAAAATAGATAATGCTGACTCATATCAAAGGTCATATTTTTTAAAATAAAAATTTTAACTTATTCATCCAGTACATAATTGTACGCACTGAGAAAATCATTTAGTATCTCTTGGCCTTTATCCGTTAAATTTCCTCCATTTGCCCCTGTATTACTTGGTCTATAAAGATTTCTATCTATATTATTTAAAGCTTTCTCAACTTCTTGTGCAGCAGTAAGGTTTAATACTTCCTGGGAATTTGGAGTAGTTTTGCCTATGACTGTATTTCTTCTAAAGAATGATGGTTGAGCAATAAGCCAAATTGCGTATGGTTCAGCCATAAAATAATTACTATATTCAATATATTCAGTTGCAAGTAGAACACTCTTTAAATGCATTGAAAATTGTTCACGTGGTGAAGTATCTATATAGTTAGTTATGTTGTTTTTATCCCACATCGGAACAGGAAGAATTTTGGTTAAATCGTAATCGAAAACCATCACACTAGCAGTTCTAACATTTTCATATATATCTTTTAAAGTTATACCTAAGTTCTTTTCTTCCATATGTTCTGTTATTTGAAAGTCGTAGAACTTATTTTTTTTCATCTTGCACTCTATCGTTATGACTAATCTATTTTCGGTAGCATGAAGAGTTCGTCCTTCAGTTGGAATGAGAAATTCACTCATTGGAAATTCATACTTAAAGACTCCATCTGGTGAATAAAGTAAACTTGCCCAAGAATCATAATCTTTTTTAATTACTACTTGATAGTCGCTATCAACAGGTTTGTAGGATATTTTCATTAAATCAGGTAAATTTACAACCTAAACGGTTAAATTTCTAAAACTAAAATTGATAACTATACATGGGTAATTATATGTATTTATCATCAATCATCCCCAGCCCAATTTGGGTTTCCCTTATATTCATCTAAAAACTTATCTTCGTACAAATCATCCATTGAAAGGTAAATTCTTTTTGCAATTGTACCTATGGCGATAATACCTTTTTTCAGTAACCATTTGTAAGGTCCAGAAAAAACTCTCTTTTCAAATTGTAAAAATTTTTTCCATAAACTCATAATGACATTTTACAATTTCTACAATTAATTAAAAACTCTAAGAACAAATCTTTCATAGATTTTAGATTAATAAGGTAAAGTTAAAAGAAAAATTGTCCAGACATGAAAAGAACTCTACATGTAGAGTCTTGTTTTTCTTACAGTTCCCAACGTATACTTATAGTATGAAAAGAATCTATACATTCGGACACGAACAGGTTGATCGAAACATTACAGTTGGAGATATGCTTGATAATAAAAAAAACGATATCAAAATGACTCAAGTTACAGCTGGAAATCAAGAAGAAGCAGAAATAGTAGCGAGTCAAGACATTGATATGATTATTACTGGTAGTGACTGGTATCAAGATGTTAGAAAAGGCGCACCTAATACATTTATTACAGCGGCCCTATTTGCTGGAAGATATGTTACTAATGAAGAGATCCTCCGCGGAGCATTTGATGTAATGATGAATGGTGCGGACTCCGTTTTAACGCCAAGAAGTATGGAAGTTGTTGAAATGTTAGCAAAAGAAGGAATGCAAGTTCAAGGTCATGTAGGAATGGTGCCTTCGATGGCTACTAAGTATGGTGGAATTAGAACAGTTGGTAAAACAGCAGATGAAGCTATAAGCATTTTAAGAGACATGAAAAGATTAGAGAATGCTGGAGCATTTGGAGCTGAAGTTGAGTGCGTTGCAGAAGATGCGCTTATTGAACTTAAAAAACATACTTCACTTGTTTTAAATTCTCTTGGTTCAGGTTCGGGCGGAGATGTAATGTTTCTCTTCTTTGAAGATATATGTGGTGAAACTACAGGAATTAAAATGCCACGTCATGCTAAATCATGGGGAGATGGAAAATCAATAAAAGAAAAATTAAATTTAGAAAGGTCAAAAGCAATAAAATCTTTTAAGGATGAAGTAAAGAACAATACTTATCCAGATGATGATCATATTGTTGAAATGTTACCGGGTGAAAAAGACATTCTTTTAGAAAAACTTGATTCTCTTTAATGAAAAACTGGCAGAAACTAGCTGTAGGTTTAGGAATTATAGGTATAGGGTACAACTTTATTTTAAGATACGATACGCTACCCTATTATCAATTACTCGCTATTGCCGTGGGTGTTTTCTACATTGTTAAACAATTTAGGAAATAATACTGGAGTGTTGTTTTTGTAGGCTTGGTATTCAGGGTCACTACCCCATTTCTTGTCTGCACTCTGTTCTAGTAGAGGTATTCCACTTCCTTTTGAAAGTAAAGCGTATACAAACAATGGAGAAATGAGTGCGACATAGCCAACACCATTTAAGCTTGTCAGAGAAATTACTGCTACTCCTACCCATAGGGTAATTTCACCAAAATAATTAGGATGTCGACTTCTACTCCATAATCCATTCGAGATAAATTTTGTTTTGTTTTTAATATCTTTACGAAAAGTTCTTTTTTGAGCATCTGATATAACTTCTATTGTGAATCCAAAAATCCAGATAATTAAGCCAATTATAGAAACCGTTGTGATTGTGTTTTCCTCTTCGGATATCATTGCAACGTAAACAGCAATACAAGTGAATGATACCCACATTGCTTGTCCTGTCCAATATTGCAGAAAATGTAAAAATGACTGTTTAGGCTTAGTAAAACGGTTATCTTTACCGTCTTCCAATATTCTTCTAAAAAGAAATAGTCCTAATCTCAAGGACCAAATTAATACCAGAGCAAGTAGAACAGTATCAGTCTGTGTTTTATCTGGAAGTGAGTAGTAGACAATTAATGTTGAAGTTGAATAAGTTAAACTCCCTATAAAATCATAATACTTTTCAGTTTGATAGATGAAGGCAAATATGAATGCAGCAATCTGAACTAACCAGATATACAACAAGATGAATTGGAGTATATTAATATCAAATATTTTCAAGTTTGTATCAGGAGTAATTAGAGATAAAAGGCCAATTATTAATGTAAAAATAATGATGAGGCGTAAGTGACCAATGTTTTTTGATGTCATGTATGAAGTTTATGTTCAGGAATATTTTACTTATAAAAGAAAAAAGGGAATTCCCATCCTGGAGAAACCCCTCTTTTCTAAATGACCACTGTAAATTCCTTTATACATATTCATTTGAGTTGAATACTGCCCAAATAAACGGTCAACATAACTATAAAACACTTAAGTTATTAAATACACCTTTGTTTTAATAGTTGATTATAAAACTATAAAATGCCAAAAAAATAAAAAAAGTCCAGATTAATATCTCCAGTCTTTTTGTAATCCAAATGCGGTTGTACCTGAAATATATAGGTGTAAGTTTCTTAAGAATTAATTTCATATTTTGTGGGAGATACAAGATTTGAACTTGTGACATCTACCTTGTCGAGGTAGCGCTCTGCCAGACTGAGCTAATCTCCCTTTTCACAAATATAGCAACAATAATACATTAAGTAAATGTTAACGTTCGACAGTATAAATACGTTTACCAAATCTCAAAAGAAATCTTTCTGCGAGTTCAATTAGAAGATTAAGAATCCATAGTCCTACATAAAGAGAAATAAAAATATTAAGATATAGCGCAATAAAGTACACGATGACTAAGTAAATAGCAATCCAAGAGATTGTAAATTTAAAAGAGTATATAGGAGATTGTGAATTCATTAAAAAGGTACCTCTGTATATTTATTTATTAATGACGAATTTTTATTTTTGGGATTATTAACAGATTTATTAACTCTGTGGAATGTTATTGGTATTTCACCTTGATTAGATATATCTTCATAAAGTGTATTTTCATCTTCTTGAGAAGTCCACATAGCTTGTTCATTTGGACCAAGAATAAGAGGTGTTCTATGGTGTATAGAAGAAAGATCACCATAAGCATCTTTGGTAATAATTGAAAACTCTATATTTCCGCTAGATCTTAACCAATACAATCCAGCAGCTTTTAGAAGTTCATTTTCTTTGTAAAAATAGTAAGGTTGTTTTTCATTATTAATATTTTTCCATTCATACCATCCTGAAATAGGCACAAGACAGCGATGTTTTTTGTATGCGCTTTGGAAAGTTCTTTTTTCTCGAACTGTTTCCCAACGAGTATTAAAAAGTGGTTTTGAATTTTTTTGAGTTTTTAACCACTCTGGGAAATATCCCCAAGTAGCTATTTTTAACTTGTCATCAATAACTAAAGGAACTTTAGATTGTGGGGTTATGTTAAAATTATTTTTGTATTCAAAGTTTTCTTCTTTTTCAATATCTTCTTCATATAGGCTATTTACTTCTAAGTGATAACGTCCACACATTTAAATCACCAGTTTTTTTGTACTAAAGACATCGCCATCTTTATAAGTGTCATGCTTATCTTTAAATATTAAATGAATGTTATTACTACCGATAATTTCGATATGGTCTTCATTTAATGTGAAATATGTATCTTTTTCTAAACATAAAAGTTTATAGTTACCTCTGTTTAGCAATTTAACAGTATTTGTTACCCAAGAATAAAAAGACTCGCCATAATGAGGAATAACAATCACATTGTTAATAAGATTGAATCCGTAACCTTTGATCATCTTTTCACCCATAATCATTGCACCGGCACTACAACCAGCTATGATTCCGCCATTTTCATGAGTATTTATCAATTCCTTAAAAAATGGAGTATCTTTTATAGCCTCATATAAATAGGTAGGGTTACCTCCAGAAAAATAAATAAAATTTGCACTTTTAGTGGCTTCCAATAGTTCCTCATCAAAAAAATCATTGTGTTTGAGAGCTTTAATATTCTTGTGATCAACATCAAATTTTGAAAAATGGGTTGTAGCTAGGTCACACCAATAATTGATTCTGTCACTACTTTCCTTGCCAGCGGCAGTTGGTAAAGTTAAGACGTTTGGTCGGGTTTTTAGTTTTGATAATAGTTTTGAATCAGCATCTATTATGCCTGATAAATATTCACCTGATCCTGTAACTGCTATCACTCATATCTCCGACGGTTGGAGGCGACGACCAGAATCGAACTGGTGTACACGGTTTTGCAGACCGCTGCGTAGCCACTCCGCCACGTCGCCATTTGAGCGGGTAGGGGGAATCGAACCCCCAGCTCGACCTTGGCAAGGTCGTGTGTTAGCCGTTATACCATACCCGCGTAAATCTAATATTAGCTAAATGTCAGCATAAAATAATTAATTATCCTGTTGAGCCGAAGCCTTTTGTTGCTCTATCTGTCATCTGTAACTCATCTACAACTTCAAATGTTATAGTGTCTGTTTTCAGAATTACTAGTTGCGCTATCCTGTCATGCTTATTGATCGTATAAGTATTTTGGCCATGATTTATTAAAGGTACTTTTAATTCCCCGGTATAACCTGGGTCAATAAGTCCAGGTGCATTAATGAGAGTTATTAAATTCTTACTAGCTAAACCAGATCTAGGTAAGATAAATCCAGCAATTCCAGTAGGTAAAGATATAGCTACTCCTGTACTAACTAGTGTCACTTCTTTGCTTGGAAGGGTAATTTCTTCAGACGAAGATAGATCATAGCCAATATCACTAACATGCTGTTTTTGAGGTATCACTGCGGAGGAATTTAGTAATTTTATTTCAATGTTTTTACTCATACACAATGGTAACCTTTCATTGATGAATATTAGAGATTTTATTTTTATAAATAAAGCAAAATCCACAGACAGAATTAAAATCTTGGAGATGTTGGGCTTTGAAGCTGAGACCGTGATTACACAAAACACTGAAACGATTTCAGATTTAGAAAATAACAATGAATCATTAGATTTAAATAGTTACACAAATGTACAAACAGAAGTTGGAGTAGTATCGGAACCATCATCAATTGAATCATATATAAAAGATACAGAATATCGACAAACAGAAAAAATAGCTGAGACAAACGAACATAATAACTTTGCTACAGAAACATTTAAACCAGTGAATGTAACAAGTAAAATTAAAAAACTTTGGACAGATGTTGAGTCACGGCGTAAATGGGTTATGCCCTTAACGATATCTACCATTTCATTATTTATTATTTCTATAGCGGTAACTACGTTAATAACACGGTCATCGCAGCAAGAAGAAGTAGTACAAATAAGTTCCAATCTTGCTATTGAGACCAATCTGCTAATAGACGGATTAGAAAATGTACTTGAAATATCAACTGATACGTTTTACTCCAAATATGATATCTCAAATGCTAGTGCTTATTTGCAATCTGTAGAATCGTCAGTCTTGGAGTATCAGAACTTAGCTTTACAAAATGAGAATCTTAATCTTCAAGAGGTTAACTACAATTTGTCAACAATATTTGGCTTAATTAATGAGTTAGATAACTTACTAACATATCGCATATTGGTTTCAGAAGTTTTAATTTATAATGATATGTTAGATATAGATGAATCGACACAAGTTGATGTATTAACAACTTCTTTATCAGAGATAACAGCAACTAGTAAGCGCAACTATGAAGATTTACCACTAATTGAAGAAATGAATAATCATAGGAATCTAGTAAATACTGCAATAATTACTGCTGAGGATCTTCATGGTAGACTTCTTGCTGCTTTGAGAAATGCAGAATATGATGTAGTTGAATCAATTAGCAGCGCCTTACTACTTAATAAAGAGACAGAAATTGCTGCTTTTGAAAATTCACTTGCTATTTTTAAAAATAATAAATTAAAATCATATTCAAGTATTCAAAAACTTGATTAATTAAATTCTGCAGCTTCTTTTTCAAAATCAGAAGCATCAGAGAATTCTTTATATACTGATGCAAACCTTACATAAGCAACCTCATTTATATCTTTCAGGTGCTTAAGTACTGTTTCACCAATGAGTTCTGATTGAACTTTATTTCCTTGTTCTTTTATATCGTTGTGAATAGCTTCAACAAGGGCTTTTAATTTTTTTTCACTTAGTTCTTGACCTCCAAAAGCATTTTTAACACCCTGATGAAGCTTTTCAAGATTGAACTCTTCCCGATTCCCATTTCTTTTTTTAACTATTATGCCGATTGATGCTTTTTCGTAGGTAGTAAATCTGAGATTACAAGCAGAGCAGTTCCTTCTTCTGCGTATTGAGGTACCTTCACTATTTTTACGTGAATCAACTACTGAAGTTTCTTCTAATTGGCAGAATGGACATACCATATATGGTATATTATAAAGTTTTTCATAGAAGAAAGCAAAAAATCTATGGAATTTTAATTATTTGATCAACAGAGAGTGTTGATTCTCCTAGATTATTCACTTTTTTAACCTCAAAAATAAACTTACTAATATTATCTACATTCAATTTATAGCCAATACTCCATAAATTATCACCTTTAACGACCTTGTAAGAGGTTTGATTCGATATAGCAACTTGTTGATTATTGTTAACTAAATATGGAGTGGAAATATAAGAAAAAACCACTACAAAAGTTAAAAGATACACGACATTTTTAAAATTATTCATAATTTAAGCTTAGAAACTTGATGTGACACTTTTTATATTAGAACATATGTGCTAAAATGAGATATGAATAATAAAGCACAAGAAATTTTAGATTTCATAAACTTTACATTAAAAAATGATGGTTATTCACCATCTGTTAGAGAAATTTGTGAAGCAGTAAATCTGAAATCAACTAGCACAGTTCAATACCATCTCAATAAACTCGAAAAAAAAGGAGTTATAAATAAATCAGAAGGAAAATCGAGATCTCTTCACTTAAATAACTCAATAAGTGAATTCAGAAGTGTTCCCATTGTAGGTGAAATAGCTGCTGGATTACCGCTAAGTGCAGAAGAGAATCAAATTGGTGAACTCCCCTATCCAGAAAGTAATTTCAATGATTCTTTAATAGCGTTAAAAGTAAATGGTGACTCAATGATTGAAGCAGGTATACATGATGGAGATTTAGTAGTTATAGACAAATCAAAAAAACCCCTTGATGGAGATATAGGTGCTTTTTTAGTATACGACACAGAAGCGACAGTTAAATATATAGATACTATAAGAAATAAACAATATTTAATCCCAGCCAACAAAAACTATGAAAATATTGAGATAAGTGAAAATATTAGTGTTGTAGGCAAAGTCGTATCTTTATTTAGAGATATGTAACTGTTCCACTCAAAAAGAGTTCTTCATTTTTATATTCTAGATCCAATTCGCCGCCAGGAAATAGTATTGTTGTTGGGTTTAAAACTTTTTTTTCAGAATATGCGTAATTGAAAAGACATAACGCTCCAGAACCGCATGCATCTGTTTCACCAACTCCTCTTTCAAACACCCTTGTTTTTATAAAGTTATCGTTAATTATTTGGTATATTTCTACATTAACTCCATCTGGAAAAGTATTAGACATAGCAACTTTGTTTGAGAAGCTTTGCAGATCAAAAGAGTCTACTTCATCAACCTCTACTAAAAGGTGCGGGTTACCTATTTCTGCTTTAATGCCCCTAAGTTCATCTATATAAATTGGCTCGTCCACATAGGTAGGTATCGGTGCACTAACTTTAACAACTGAGTCTTCAATCTTTGCTATGAGATTTCCTACAGGAGCTTGGACACTAATCATCGATTCTGATACTAGATTATTATCGTATGCATATTTAGCAGTACATCGAACACCGTTTACACATAACTCAGCGGTTGAACCATCACTGTTAAAGTAGTGCATTTTCACAGTTTGGTTATTAATTGACTCAACGAAAATTACCCCGTCTACATCGTAGTCAGAATCTGCAACAAGAGAAATTATCTGAATTTCAGAAGTTGGACCAGTATATGTAGATACAATAAAATCATTGCCGGTTCCAGACATGTATGCAAAATTACTCATGCATTAACTCTATCATTTTCTCTTTAATAAAATTTGAATCATTTGTGGTGTGACTCACTAAAGACAGTTCTTTTTTAAACCAAGTAATCTGTTTTTTTGCTAATTTATAAGTTTTTTGATTAATATTGCTCTCAATATCTGTATCTATATTCATTCCGATAGCCTGCATAATTGTCTTTGAAGGATTTTTTAATGATTTAAGTTCATCTGCTAAACCATCTTCAATCATGTTCTTAGTCCTTTTCTGGATATTTATTTTATAGTCTGGATTATTCCAAAATATACCTACATTATCACTTTTAATATTTAGTTTTGGAAATACATATTTTGAATCCTCAAGAAGACTTGCTTCAATGTTTCTGATTAGTCTACGTTTATTAAGCTCAACATTTGGGAGTTCAATTTTATAAATTTCATGGAATTTTAGTAATTGTCCATAGTTTAATTGTTCAAGTTCTGCTCGAATAGTTGGATCGGTTGGTTGGAATTCAAAGTTTTTAATCATTGATGAAAAATATAATCCAGTGCCACCTACCGCTAATATATCTTTATCGTAAGTCATTTTAGGAAAATCAATATCTATCAAATAGTTTAGATAATCAACAACTGAAAAATTTTGATCATGATCTGCTATATCTATTCCTAGATACTCAACTTGTGCTCGCATAACATCTGTTGGTTTAGCGCTTAAGATATCAAGGCCCTTATACACAGCCATTGAATCTAATGAAAGAATTGGAATATTACGTTCTATTGCAATCTCATGAGCAACAAAAGATTTACCAGATGAAGTAACACCAGTTAAAAAATATAACAATTAAACAAGTACCGCAGTCAATGCAAACGGAGTTGCGTCAGTTATTTTGACTTTAATAAAATCTCCTATTTCAACATGTTCTGATGAAATGTGAGTTGTTTGTCCTCCATCTATTTTTCCACTAAGAAATTCATCCGTTTTCTTTGAATATTTCTCAACTAATAAATCTTGTTGTGTTCCAATGAATCTTTTATATCGTTGATGACTTATCTCAGTTTGAAGGTGTTTTAATTCCATAAAACGAGAATCAATAATAGCTTTTTCGACAAAATCATCTTCCATGTAGTTTGCTTTTGTTCCGGGTCTTGGAGAAAATTTAAACATATAAACGGCATCGAACTTACCTTCTCTAATGACTTTAAGTGTTTCTTCAAAGTCTTTATCTGTTTCACCTGGGAAACCGACAATTATATCTGTTGTTAGAGAAACATCTGTGATAGTTTCTTTAGCTAGATTAAGTTTTTCCATATATTTTTCTTGTGTGTATCCACGTTGCATGTTTCTTAATATCTTATTACTTCCACTTTGCAGGGGCATGTGGATCTGATTTGATACTTTTGTTAGCTCATTCACAGCTTGTAAGGTATGTTCTTTGAAATCCTTAGGATGTGGTGAGGTGAAACGTATACGTTTGAGATCTTCAACTTCGTTTAATTCAGTTAATAATTCTGTGAAATAAGGTTTTGAGGATCCATTTATTTTTAAGTCTCTTCCATAAGAATTAACATTCTGACCTAACAGTGTTACTTCTTTGACACCACTATCAACCATTGCTTTAGCTTCATTAACGATATCAGAAGGTCTTCTACTAATTTCTGGACCTCGGACAGAAGGAACAATACAGAATGTACAACTATTATTACATCCTATCTGAATTGTTAGCCATGCTGAAACTTCTGATTCACGAATAGATGGTGCATCAGTTGGTAGAGATTGTATCTCATCAATAACTTCAGTTATTGGACCCCAGTCTTCAGTTTGATTTAAAAGATTGACTATATTAGTAAGGTTATGTGTTCCTATAACTACATCCACCCAAGGTGCTCTCTGTCTAACTAACTCTTTATCCTTCTGAGCAGCGCAACCGCCAACAAGAAGTTTTCTTTTAGGTCTTTCACCTTTCCATTTTTTAAGTTGTCCGAGTGTACCGTACAATTTATCATCTGCATTTTCACGAATAGTGCATGTATTTACAAATAAAACATCTGCTTCATCGACTGATAAAGCTTTTTGCATTCCATCGTATTCAAACAAACCAGCAATACGCTCTGAATCGTGCTCATTCATTTGACATCCAAATGTTTTTACAAAATAATTGAGGCCATTTCTAGACGGCTTCGCTTTTATTGTTTTCGTTAACTCAACTGTTGATTTCACAGTTAAATTATATGAATGTTTTTAAAGAATATATATATTATTTTTCTTTATTAGAAGCTTTAGCCTCTTTTGTTTCTGCAGGCTCTTCAGTAGTTTCTTCATCAGAGTCAGATTCAATCATACCAACAGCTTTGTAAACATCATTTTCTAGTTGTAATGCTAAGTCTGGATTTTCCCTTAAGTAGTTCTTAGAGTTTTCTTTACCTTGTCCAAGTTGCACCTCATCATAGGTAAACCAAGCTCCGCCTTTACGTACAATTCCATGTTCTACACCGACATCTAATAAACTACCTTCTCTTGATATACCTTTACCAAACATAATGTCAAATTGTGCTTCTTTGAATGGTGGAGCTACTTTATTTTTAACTATTTTAGCTCTAACTCTATTACCAATCATTTCAGCACCAACTTTAAGTGTTTCTATTCTTCTAATATCTATGCGTACTGAGGCATAAAATTTTAGTGCCCTACCACCGCTGGTAGTTTCTGGAGATCCCCACATAACACCAATTTTTTCTCGAATTTGATTTATAAAAATTACGGTTGTTTGTGTTTTGTTGATTGAACCTGTTAATTTACGTAGTGCTTGGGACATTAACCGAGCTTGTAATCCAACATGGGATTGACCCATTTCGCCATCAATTTCAGCTTTTGGAACCAATGCTGCAACTGAATCAATTACAACAATGTCAACACCACCTGATTCAATAAGCATATCAGCTATTTCAAGGGCTTGTTCACCTGTGTCTGGTTGAGAGACTAGTAATTCGTCTATATCTACTCCAAGAGCTGCTGCATAAATTGGATCAAGTGCGTGTTCAGCATCGATAAATGCAGCTACACCACCAGCTTTTTGAGCTTCAGCTGCAACATGTAGTGATAATGTTGTCTTACCTGAGCTTTCTGGTCCGTATATCTCAACAACTCTTCCTCTAGGTATACCACCTATGCCTAAAGCTAAATCAATAGACAATGCTCCAGTTGAGATTGCTGGTATTTTCTTAATATCAGCTGATCCAAGTTTCATCAAAGAACCTTCGCCAAATTGTTTTTCAATCTGATCAAATACTGTATCTAGTTTTTTTGCCCTGTCTTTATCCATTTTTTTCTCCTAATTAGATTAATTAATTTATATTAAAACATCTTGATAAGACAAATTTTACTAGAACATCTGTTCTAATACAAGTTTTTAACAAATTTAATAAGTTCCCATAAAGCTTTATTTACTGCTCTTTGGATAATTTCTTCTCTATTTCCGTTAAGTTTATGTTTACTTGATACTAACTTTTCATTATTCGCAATAGTTATAAATATCTCACCAATCCCATATTTGCTTGAGGATATAGGGCCAGCCTCTCCTAATATTGTAAGATTTAGATCGCTTGCATAATCTAGCAATGCCTTTTCAGATAAGACTTCAGTTAACTGTGGCCAATTTTTTAAATTAGTATCATTTTCTATTAGTAATTTTTTGGCTTCATTTGTGTAGACAATGGAACTACCCTTTAATACTTTGCTAGATCCTGGATTTTTTGTTAATCTTGCAGAAAGCTCTCCCCCGGTTACACTTTCGACAAAGGATAATGTAAGTTCCTTTTCTAAAAGAAGATCGAGAAGAATTTTTGAAATATCAATATTTTCATAAGCAATTATGTCATCTGTGAAAGTATCTCTCAGATTTTGCAAAAAGGATTCTTCTTGATCATTAGTAATAGTATTTTTATCGTATCTTAATTTGATAATTCCTTTACTAGCTAAATAAGCAATATCAATTGCTTCTGGTTTAAATTTGTTGATTTCTTGAGCTAAAGATGATTCTGCTTGATTGTAAAATAATATAAATTGATAATTTTTTACCTTATCACTAGATTCTTTCATAAGTCTTGGTATCAATTCATCTTGGACTAATGGTATGAACTCTCTAGGTGGTCCAGGTAATATAAATATTTTTTTACTTTCTACTTCGATCAAAGAACCTGGAGCAGTTCCCTGTGTGTTTGTTAACTTTGTAGCATTCTTAGGAAGAAGCGCTTGTTTAATATTGGTTTCTGGCATCATTAGTCCCCGAGCTTGCCATCTTTTTTTCATAAACTCAACATGTGCTTCATCTAGTTCGAGTTCAATATTTAGGTACTCTGCAATAACCTCTCGTGTAATATCGTCTTCTGTGGGACCAAGCCCACCACAAGTTATAACAACATCACAAAGATTATGTAAATATGCGAACCCAGCAATTATTTCTTCGTCAATATCTGAAACTGTTACTTCATGTGTGAGTGTGTTACCTGAATTGTATAATTCAGAACCAAGTTTTGCTAGGTTAGTGTTTACTGTGTCACCTAATAGAATTTCAGTTCCGATGGATAAGAGCCCAATTTTCATAACTGTAGGATAACAATGTTTAATCCATATATAAGTAGAATTGGATCATGAAAAAATTAGTTTTTATTCTTATTTTTAGTTTTTGTAATTCTTCATCTGCAACACAAGAAATCTCTGTTGAGGAAAGTGAAGACACCATCGCAGTATCTTCAACCACACTTACCTATCTAAATCAGAATGGACAAGAGGTTATTGAAGATTTAACAAATAAAAAAACGTTAATCGTTTTCTGGGCAGACTACTGAGGAATATGTAGGGAGGAGTTGCCTCTCTTGGAAAAGAATATTGAAAAACTTTCTGAAACATACGATGTTATAGCTTTAGCTCATAGCGAGGTCGAACCTACTATGGAATGGGTGAACAATAATTTAATTGGAGATCTAAATATTGGATTTTCTACGAATGATCTTAGAGATGAACTTCAAATTGTAGGTCAACCTATTTCAATTATCTTTGATACAAATGGCGAAATTCTAAGTAGAGAATTTGGATACATACCTTCGAATTAAAATTACACAAAATTTAGTACTAGGAAAATAAGAATCGTTATGATGGGAGTAAGTTAAGCGGAGGTAATGTGAAAAAAACATTTTTAATTCTACTTTGTCTTTCTATGTTGTTAGTTGCATGTGGCGGCTCAGCAGAAGAGACAGTAGAAGAACCTGCAGTCGGGGAAGAATCTGAATCTCTTGAATCACCAGCAACAACCGTTGCGCCAGTTCTAGATAAAATAACTTTCGGATTTATTCCTAGTGCAGAACAAACAGACCTACAAGATAACATCCAACCATTGATGAAAGTATTATCAGATGGTTTGGGTATTGAAGTTGAAGGTTTTGTAACTAGTGACTTTTCAGGATTGTTAGTAGCAATGGGATCAGGTCAAGCTGATATTGGTGCTTTCAACACATTAGGGTATGTAAACGCATTGAATGTATTCCCTAAGCGAATAGAAGCTGTTGCTAAAGTTGTACGTTATGGTTCTGGTTCTTATCATGGAACTTTTTGGACAACAGATACAAGTGTTTGTAAATCAGCACCTATTATCGGAGCATTCGAAAATATTAATGGTGTTCCAACATTAGTACCTGGTTCTGCAACAACACCACCAGATGTAGCTGCGCTACAAGTTGGTTGGAGTTTTGGAGACGATGGTCTTGAACCTGAAGTAAGAGATAATGGTACTGTAAGTCCAGGTTATGCATGTGAAGCAGACTTGAACTCTATGGTTGGTAATACTGTTGTATTCGTTGAAGAGGGATCAACCTCTGGTTATCTATATCCTTCACTTCAATTGAAAAATATGGGTATTGACTATACAAAAGACATTACACAAGTATTTGCTGGCTCACATGATGGTGTTATTACAGCGCTTTATAATGGTGACCACAAGTTTGGTGTAACGTATGATGATGCACGAAGAACTTTAAGAAAAACTCAACTTGATGTTGGGGAAAAAGTTATAGCAATAGGAATTACTGACGAAATTCCTAATGACGTTGTTGCAGTAAGGTCTGACTTACCTGAAGATATGAAAGCAAAAATCTATTCAATATTGAAGGATTACATATCAACAGATGAAGGCTATGCAGTAATGGATGAGATATATGGTTGGACAGATATTGTTGAAGCAGATAACTCAGAATTTGATGTTGTAAAACAAGCCGCTGAAGAATTCGGCCTTTACGACGAGTAGTATATAAAAATAAGGGGTAGTTAAAAACTGCCCCTTATTTTTTTTGGGAAAAAATGATAAAATTTGAAAATGTAGGCGTCGTATATCCAGGTGGTGTAAAAGCTTTGGATAATATAAATTTAGAAATTAATGAAGGCGACTTTGTAATAATAGTTGGCTTGTCAGGAGCAGGAAAGTCAACACTGTTGAGATCAATAAACAATCTAGTTAAACCGACAGATGGTAACGTTTTTGTTGATGGCAAAAATGTTACGAATGCTTCAAAAAAAGAATTAAAACAAATACGATCTGATATTGGAATGATTTTCCAAACCTTCAATCTTGTAAACAGATCCAACGTTCTTAAAAATGTTCTTACAGGTCGATTAAGTCAAGTTTCAACAATTAGATCAATAACTGGACTTTGGCCTAAGGAAGATAAACAAATAGCCTTTGAATCCCTTGAGAGAGTTGAAATTCTAGAAAAGGCTTATGTAAGGGGCTCAAATTTATCTGGTGGACAACAGCAACGTGTTGGGATTGCAAGAGCTCTTGCACAAAAACCTACAGTTATGCTTGCAGATGAACCAGTTGCATCTCTTGATCCCGTTACATCAAGGGTAGTTATGAGTTATTTAAAGAAAATTAATCAAGAATTAGGAATCACAACAATAGTAAATCTCCATTTCCTTGATTTAGCAAAAGAATTTGGCACAAGATTAATAGGATTAAGAGAAGGTAATTTAGTATACGATGGAAGTGTTGATGACGTTTCAGACGCTGATTTTGAAAATATTTATGGAAGATCTATTAAATCCTCCGATTTAATAGGAGAAGATGATTAATCTACCAAAAAAACCCCCACCATCATTAATGGTGTTTGCAGGTATTCCAACAGCAGTACTCTTTTCATATTATTGTTTTTTCAAGGTTGGTTTTAACCTCACTGATTTTAAAGAAAATTTAGAAAATAGGTACTTGGTTACTGATCCTCTTTTTAATCCCAAATGGAGCTGGGCAATTGAGAATGCTTCTGAAGCTCTAGTTGAAACTATACAAATCGCCATACTGGCAAGTGTTGTTGGATGTTTTGTTGCTTTACCATTGTCTTTTTATGCATCACAAACAACAAATCAGAATAAAATTTCTTATTTTTTATACAAATCTTTTTTAAACTTAGTAAGAACAATTCCTGATCTTTTTTGGGCAATGATGTTTACAGTTGCTGTAGGACTAGGACCCTTTGCTGGTGTTTTAGCATTAGTAATGTTCTCATTAGCTATCATGGGTAAACTCCTATCAGAGACAATTGATAGCATAGACCCAGGTCCTCTAGAAGCCGCTAAATCATCTGGAGCTTCACATAATCAATCTGTATTTACCTCAGCATTGCCTCAAGTTCTACCAAACTTTACTGCATATTTTCTTTATATCTTTGAACTATGCATTAGAGCTAGTGTAATTTTAGGTTTAGTTGGAGCTGGTGGTGTCGGTAGAATTATAGAAACACAGAGAATATTTTTACGATTTGACAGAATTTCACCAATAATTGTTCTGATTTTATTAGTTGTAATTTTAATAGAACAATTTAGTGTCTGGTTAAGAAGACGGATCTTATGAGTATGCCCAAACAACCTGTGCAGCAACGAATTCTTAAATACACTATTACAGCATTGATTGTCATAGGTTCTATCTGGTCAGCATCGGGTTTAGAAATAACATTAGAAAAAATTCTAAAAGCTCCTGAGCAAATAGCTATATTAGTTGGTGCAATGTTCCCTCTTGATCTCAGTTCTGAAGCTATTGAAAGAATTCTGCCTAAAGTTGCTGAATCATTATTTATAGCATGGGCAGGAACTGTTATAGGTGCAGTATTTAGTTTTCCAATCTCATTTTTAGCTGCAAACAATGTAGCAGCAAATTATATATCAGAGACTACTAAACAAATCTTAAATGGAATAAGAGCATTTCCAGAGCTAATACTGGCTTTTGTATTCCTGCCAATTACTGGACTGGGAGCATTAACTGGTACTTTAGCAATAGGTATTCACTCAATTGGAACGTTAGGAAAACTTTCATCAGAGGTCATTGAAGGCATAGATGAAGGTCCTCTAGAAGCCATAAAATCTTCTGGTGGATCAAAAATAAATGAATTATTTTTTGGTGTTGTGCCACAAGTGATGCCTACGATTACCTCATATTGGTTATATAGGTTTGAAATTAACTTACGTGCTTCAGCTGTGTTAGGTGTTGTTGGTGCTGGTGGTGTTGGGGCTGAACTGATTAATCAACTACGATTTAGAGATTTTCCAAGAGCAGGTACTGTTTTAGTTGCAACAGTTGTGTTAGTACTTACAGTTGATACAATTTCAGCAGCAATACGTAGAAGAATAATTAAAGGACGATCAATAAAAGTCTGATCTACTCGAACCAGCTTTCATCTTCTTCATTGTTTTCAGTTTGATAATCTTTTGATTCTACTTCAACAACCTCCTCATCATTTGTTGCAGGAGGTTCAACAACTTCAGTGTCATTTACAGAGGAAAGGTTTGCAGATTCGTATTCTTCAACAGTAATTAATACCTGTCTTGCTTTAGAACCCTCTGATGGCCCAACAATAGCTTGAGCTTCAAGAATGTCCATCAACCTACCAGCTCTGGCGAAACCTACTCTTAATTTCCTTTGTAACATAGAAGTAGATCCCATTTGTGAGCGAACAACAAGATCTTTTGCCGCAAGTATTAAGTCTTCATCCTCTCCAAAATCTTCACCACCGAGTGGGGTAGTCTTTTTTTGTTCCTCAATAACAGCAGGGTTGTAATCAGCATCTTTTTGATCTTTAGCCCATGTAACAACATCTTGTATTTCTTTTTCAGTTACCCAAGCGCCTTGGATTCTCTCTAGTCTTGGATTAGAAGCTGTTACTACAAGCATGTCACCAAGTCCTATAAGTTTTTCAGCTCCAGATTGATCTAGAATAACTCGTGAATCTGTTGTAGATGCAACGGAGAATGCGAGTCTTGAAGGAATGTTTGCTTTCATTACACCAGTTATCACATCTACAGAAGGTCTCTGAGTAGCAACAACTAAATGAATACCTATTGCTCTTGCCATTTGAGCTAGACGTACAATCGCTGATTCAACTTCCCTACCAGCCACCATCATGAGGTCATTAAGTTCGTCTATAAAAACAACAATATATGGGAAACGATCAAATTTTTCTTCATCAAGTAATCCTGCATCGAATTTTTCATGATAACCATTAATATCTCTAACCTGACTATCGGCAAGAAGATCGTAGCGTCTATCCATTTCGGCAACTGCCCAGCTTAAAGCATCAACAGCTTTTTTGGGATTTGTAATCACTTTAGTTAATAAGTGTGGAACATTATTGTATTGTCCTAGCTCAACCCTTTTTGGATCAACCATTACCATTTTTACTTCATCAGGATTTGCTCTAACCAATAAAGAAGTAACGATAGAGTTAATACAGGATGATTTACCGGCACCTGTTTGTCCAGCAATTAGCACGTGTGGTAATTCAGATAAGTTAACAAGTCGAGCTGTACCTGATATATCTAAACCTAATCCTACAGATAAAGGATGCGCATTATTTTTAGCTTCAGGTGATTGTAAAACATCTCCTAATGAAACAAGCTTACGTTGTCTGTTAGGGATCTCAATACCAATAGCACTTCTGCCAGGAATCGGTGCAAGTAAACGGACGTCAGGAGTTGCTAAAGCATAAGCAATATCGTGAGATAATGAAGTAACTTTAGAAACCTTTACACCTGGTGCAAGTTCTATCTCATACCTAGTAACTGTAGGTCCTGGCACTATATTTGTAAGTTCTGCCTCCACACCATGTTCTTTTAATAAATTAGTTAGATCTGTTGCAGTTTGTTGAAGAAGTTTTTTAGATGAAGATACAGATGATCCCTTTTCTAGAAGAGATACAGGAGGAAGTTTATAGGTAGATGATTTTTTTGGCAGAGATGGTTTTTTAGTATTCTTTTTATCTTCTTTGACGATAAGATTATCTTTAACTGGTTTATTAGATTTTTTAGGTTTTAGCTTTAATACATTATCTTTGATAGAAATATTTTCAACATCACTAATTTCAGTTTGAGTGAGTATTTGATCAAAGTTTACCTTAGAAGCTTCTCTTCGCGCTTTGAAAAAAGCAACAATGAACTTAAATGTATACGCAAATATTGCCTGTATGCCGCCAATTAAATCCTTTAGTTCAATATCAGTCATATAAAGGACAGATATTATTAATCCAAGTAAAAGAACGGCATGAGTCATTTCAACATCAATGAGGTTGTTTAAAGGATACACAATGAATGCGGAAACAAAACCACCTGCTCTTTGAAGGATCTCACCACCAACACTTATTGGTAATGGTTGAGGGTGTATATAAAAATGAAAAAGGGCAGATGAAAATATCTGAACCCAAAAGGTTCCTACTAATACTTTCTGAGATTTAATAAATTCTTTATCTCTAACAAGAATTGCTGCGCCATAGAGCATCAATACAGGTAGAGCTAGTGCACCATAACCAAAACACCAAGTAAGTAGGCCATAGAATAGTTCACCCATCGGACCAGCTTTTTGAACACTAGAAAGTGCAGTAAATAATGCAACTATGAACATAAAAGATGCAACAGATTGATAGGAATTAAAGAACTTTTTTAAGACACTAGAAATTGAAGAGTTAAGTGTTTTAAAGCCCTTGTTAACTTTTATTAAATTGTTTTGTTTTGACACCCGCTTACGCCCATTTACCCTTTTGCGAGTGGATGTCTTAACAGCCACGATACATTATACCACATTATCTTGTGGGTAAAGGTTTTAGATATTTATTTTGGAGTACTGATCATTGAGTTTTTTAGCTAATTCAGGAGAAACATCAGTCATAGGCAATAAAGGCTTACCAACATTCTCCCATGACTCAGAAAGAAGATACTTCACGGGCCCTGGACTTGGTTCCTCAAATATAGCTTCGATAAAAGGTAGCAATATCTGGTGTATTTTTTCTGCTTCAGTTTTTTTATTCTGAAATATTAGATTGATCATTTCTTTAATTTGACGTCCCACCAAATGAGAAGCTACTGAAACAACACCTACTGCTCCGTTTTCAATAAAGTTTTTAGTTAGAGCATCATCACCGGAGTAAATAAACACATCATCTTTAAATCTTGTTAGTTCTTCCCGAGAGAAATCAAAATTACCAACAGCATCCTTTATTGAATGTATTCCTACATCTTTAATAAGTTTTTCAATAGTCTCAAGTTCTATTAAAGTTCCTGTTCGCCCTGGTATGTTGTAGGCCATGATTGGAAGCTCAGTAGTATTTTTGATGGATTCGAAATGTTTAAGAATTCCTATTTGAGAAGGTTTATTGTAATACGGGGTTACAATCATGATTCCATCCATTCCTACTTCTTCAGCCAATTTTGTAAAATGAATTGACTCTTTAGTGGAGTATGTGCCGGTACCGGCAATT
This sequence comes from uncultured Candidatus Actinomarinales bacterium, assembly GCA_963979435.1. Taxonomy (GTDB): domain Bacteria; phylum Actinomycetota; class Acidimicrobiia; order Actinomarinales; family Actinomarinaceae; genus Actinomarina. Next base: position 21,735 of record CAXBVE010000012.1, read on the forward strand.
AATTTAGATTTGTCTCCTACTGCATCTTTTGCCGTTGAGTATATGTTGAGTCTGTCTGATTCAGTAAGGTTAGGTGATTCAGCAGTCGTACCAGTTAATACAATTCCGTCCGAGCCCTCTCCCACAAGTTTTTTACACAGTCTCCAAAATGTATCTGTTTCCATTACTCCGTTGCTGTCAAAAGGAGTAATAGCTGCAGTCAATAATTGTCCGAAGTGGTCCATGATTATATCTTAAACCTTTCAATCATTATATTTTCTAAACCGTGGTGAAAACCTTTTAATTCACTATGGACATCGAGAATATATCCTATCCCCTCAAGATAAGCTGTTCTGTTAGTTACTTTATGATCGATACTAATAGATTCATCTCTTGTGCTAAATGTTACAGTCTGCTCTGCGATGTATTTGTCGCTGCGTAATGATTTGATGTTTATTTTATTAATTATATTTTCTTCATAGTCACTTGAATCTTGTATCTCTTTGGAAGTTCTTTCTTCATGTTCTAATGATTGAGCCATATCAACAGCAGTTCCAGATGGTGAATCTTTTTTATTACTATGATGTCTTTCTTCAATAGAAATATCAGGAAAGCTGTTATTCAACAATCCTGAAAATATTTTCTGAAATGATGCACCTATTGAAAAGTTTGGAATAATGCATATAAATTGATCATCATCAATATTACTTTTTAGTACTTCGAGTGACCTTTCATTGATTCCTGAAGATCCAACAACAAGATTAATTTTCTTGTTAGCTAGTACGGCAAGATTTTCATTAATGGAATTAGCTGGAGAGAATTCAACTAAAATATCTGCATTTATTTCATTAATGGATTTGTAGTTATGATAAGTGGTACTTTCTTTTTCTGGATCATAGATACCAGAGATATCATATCCATCTTTACTCTCTATAAAATCAGATAACAGTAAACCCATCTTTCCCATACCACCTGATATAGCAATTTTCACTGTTTCATTGTTACTCATATTTATCATTCTAATTTCTTATATCCACAGTAATTAATGATAATGTTATAAATGATGAAACCTAATGATAAAAATATAGAATCTGAAATAGTCTTAGAGTTCGAGAAAATAAGACCAGCAATAACAAGGCTACTCCAATCTCAAACTGGGAACAAAGAGCTGAACATTAATTTAGGTAAGTCTAAAAATATCAATACTAATGAGATTATTATTAACCCATCAATTCTTGTTAACTCGGTAACAACTTCAAAATTAGATTTTAAAGAATTAATAATTGGGACTGTTGTTCATGAAGCTATCCACTCGATGCAAGATTACAATTTTGAAATAGATAAAGATCTTAAAAAATATGTAGAAGAAACAACTGGACTATCAAATATTGAAGATGTTTTAGAAGTTCTCGCTGGACCATTTGGCAAATATGTATTTGAAATTTTGATTCATTCCTATGAGGAATACTACTTTGTTAAAGAATTCCAAGGTTTAAGCTCCATATTTGAAGATGTATACAAAGAGTCATTTAATCAGATAAAAAATCTAAAGGCTTTTAATCAATTTCTCTCACTATTGTTTCATAACATAACTGCTTATTTGCAAGTGGATATATCGTCTTTTAATAAGAATATACAAACTTCTGTTATTGAATCAGAAAGGTTGCTCTCTAAATTTACATACGACAGTAACAATTTAGAGGAAGTTATCGAATTAACTATTCAAATTATTGACATATGTAGAGTTAACAAGCTTTTACCCGATCTTCGTGAATATAGCTTGGGAGAACAAAGGGAAATACTTGAAAGTATGGATGACAATATTGTTGATGAGTTAAATAAGGTTTTAATCCCCTCCTCTACAAACGTAACAACAGGAAATACACTAGAGAAGTTTCTTGGTGAAAAAGGTAAGCAATCTGATGACGAAAAACTTAATTTTATGGATGACCACGTTTCTAAAATTGGTAGTTCAGAAACTGTTTACTTACCAAATGGAAAAGTTTCAAAACTAGTTAACACGAATCTACCTCACACTTTTAACAACTTGTATACATCGGGAATAAAGACATACAATAACCTACTTCAGGAGTGGAACTTACCTGTACATGAAGTCACAAATAAAATTAAACCATACTTCATCCATAACCAGAAAAGACAAAGGATTAGTGGCTATGATCAAGGTGATCTATCTCCACATGTACCCCTGCTATTAGCTTCTGGAAGATACGAGAGAATGTTCGAGCAGAAACAAAGATTATCAAATAAGTCCTACGCAGTGTCTTTATTAATCGATGGAAGTGGTTCCATGTTAGAGAAAAAGAAAGGAGAAGTATACCCTTGGTCTCTATCTGCAGCTCTGATTGGTGCTAACTACCTATCGCAAATTTGTCATGAACTTAATGTTGATTTTGAAGTTGCAATATTTAACAGAGCATTCTTGGCGAATGAAAATGAAAATGAAGAGATGTACTTAAAAAGAAAGATGGCAGTTTCTTCAATGTTGAATACTAATTATGGATCAAATGCTGAATTTTATTTCAACACAACAAATCATTACTTTGTTAAAAGATTTGATGACTCGTGGAAAAACCAGTATGAAAAGTTTATTGGGTTGATTGAATTTTCAAGGAATTTAAGATCTTCTCTTGATGCATTAACGACTACAGATGAACATCCACCTGCAAGTATGTTTGAGCGTGGTACAAATGTTGATGAAAGAAATATCATGTTCTCAACAAAAAGACTGTTAGAACATGGATCAAATACTAAATTATTAGCAGTATTGTCCGATGGCATGACAAGAGGGACTCTTTCAGATTTAAAAAGTTCTATAGATTACTCAAGTAGATTTGGCATAGATGTAATTGGAATAGGTATTGGAGATAGAGGTACCTGGAAAGAATATCAAAATAGAACACAAATTAGTAGACCAGAAGAACTTATCCATTCAATAGTAAACATCACAAAGGATATACTTATAAGAAACGTTAAAGAATCATCAGGAGCAGCATAAATGGCTAA
>CAXBVE010000013.1:0-22917 GCA_963979435.1 uncultured Candidatus Actinomarinales bacterium
ATAAAAATGTCGAGCTAAAATCGGGCATTTTCAATAAGTTTAAATCAGAGAAACAAAAAAATAAGGATGTTCCACAACCCGAGCTGTTTACCTATGAAAATATTAGTGACACACAAGACCTAGAAGACTTCGATATGCAAAACCAGATTAGTAACTTTGAAACTGCTTTAGATGAAAAACCATATATTGCTGATTCAAAACAATTGGGGTTTTACCTTTCGAGGAATATTAAAACATCACTAAGCCTTCTTTTTATATTGATATTGATCACAAGAGGATTTCAGTTATTTTTAGATTCTATAAAAATTATTATTGAAAATTTATTGTGACACTTTTTAATTTATCTAAGACAGGTTTGATACTCTCGATTTTATCTATTATTGCTGGTGCTGTAGTTCGGGCAACCGGTTCAGGAAATGGATGTGGCTCTTCTTGGCCAAGCTGTAATGGACAACTTATACCATCTCTAAATTCTGCTTCCGAGCAGATTGAATTTTCGCATAGATCTATCAGTGGGTTACTACTTATCGTAACATTAGTTATTTTTCTAAAATCTTTTCATCCTTCAGTCCCAAATATTCAAAAAAAAGTTATTAAATACCTGACTTTTTTTGTACTTTTCGAAGCATTAATAGGAGCAGTAATAGTTTTATATGAATGGGTTGGAATGAATAGTTCTCTCCCTAGAGTAGCAGCCGTCCCACTTCATTTAGTTAACACTTTTGGGCTGCTTGCCATGTACACTGTAATATTTAAATTAACCAGAAATCCAGAAATTGATATAAATAATCTCATAGACCGAAATTTTAAAATAATTACATTTCTATTTATCCTGACTGGAGCAACAGGATCAATTGCGGCACTTGCTGATGTTTTGTTTCCAAGTGAGTCTTTTATAGCTGGCTTAGTTGAAGACTTTGATAGTACCTCAGCATTACTTACAAGGCTGAGAATCTTGCACCCAATCGCTTCTACAATTCTGTCTGTTGAATTATTTAGGGAGTCAAGAAGACTAAAAAAAAGCTTTGAATTAATGACATTTCAAATAGATACACTCGTTATTGTCGGAGTAACACTTGGTGTCCTAAATGTTCTTATAAATATAAATATTTTCCTTAGTGTTGTGCATTTATTGGTTGCAGATTTACTTTGGATTACATATATATACATAAGTATGGAGAAAAACGCTAAAAAAATTCTCAAAAACAAATAATTCATGTATTGATTAGGTTTATATCAATAATATGTTTATCCTTACATTTCTGTAACTAGAAATGAAAATTAAAGGTCAAATTACTAATGGTAACTAAAACAATACCGGCAAAGCCAAAAACTTCAAAAGTAGAAGAGCAGATTGCTTCAGATGAAGACAGCTTAACGCCCGAACAAGAAGCAGCAGCTAAAGAAAAAGCAAAATCTCTTGTTAAGAAGCTGGCCGATGATAAAGGCAAGCTAACCACTGACTTAGTTAGTCAATATTTAACCGCAATAGGAAACTTTGATCTATTAACTGCTGAACAAGAAGTGGAGTTAGCCCAAAAAATTGAATCTGGTGAGAAAGCTTCTATAAAGCTAGAGAAAAAACAGTTCAAAGATAAAAAAGGTGAAATTAGGCTTAAAAGAGACAGAAAAAAAGGTGCTGAAGCTAAAGATGCTTTTTTAACAGCTAACCTCCGACTTGTAGTTGCTAACGCCAGAAGATATGCAAACACCTCAGGTATTGACTTCCTTGATCTGATTCAAGAAGGAAACCTTGGTCTCATAAGAGCTGTCGAGAAATTCGACTGGAGAAAAGGTTTTAAATTTTCTACATACGCTACATGGTGGATTAGGCAAGCTATAACCAGAGCTATTGCGGACAAATCCAGAACAGTCAGAATTCCAGTTCACCTTCACGACACAATGGCAGCTGTCAGGGCTGCTCAAGCACAGCTGAAAGCTGAATTGGGTAGAGATCCAAAACCGCAAGAAATTGCTAAAGAAGCTGGAGTCGGTGTAGATAAGGTGGAATTGGCATTGAGTGTAGCTGACACAGTATCACTTGAGCAACCAGTTGGAGAAGATGGAGCACAGTTAGGAGATTTTATTCAAGACGAAGATGCTAGCGATCCATCACTAATTGTTCAGGATTTAGACGTTGCTGAAAGTTTGAGGGAAAGTATCAGCAGACTTCCTGAGAGAGAAGGAAGAATTTTAGCCTTAAGATATGGATTTTATGATGGTGTTCCAAGGACTCTAGAAGAAATTGGAGAAGAATTCGATTTAACTAGAGAAAGAATTAGGCAGTTAGAAAAATTAGCCCTTTGTAGGCTTAGACATCCATCATTTGGAATTAGAGAACAAGACTTAGTTTAATTTAAACAAACGGTTTCTAACTTTCTTAAACAATTGTTAATCTATATACATGTTTGATTTACTTAAGATCGCAATTGATTCAGCAATAAGTTCAGGTGCAAAATATTCAGATGCAAGAATACTCATTTCCAAATCTAGAAGTATTGCGGCTAAAAATGGTGAGGTCGAAAATTTTAATGAGTCTGAAAAAATTGGCCTAGGAATAAGAGCATTAGTAGGATCTTCATGGGGTTTTTATTCAACCTACGACTTATCAACAGAATCCTTAATTTTATCTGGAAAAAAAGCATTTGATATTGCCAAAGCATCCGCAGTTGTCTCAGGTAATGAAACTCCCTTTGCAGACGTAACTGTCGTAAAAGATGAATATACAACTCCTCACGATGAAAACCCATTTAAAGTATCAACAACAGAGCAGATAGATTTATTAGTTAATTCAACAGCACAGATGAAAAAGTTGGGTAGTTCAAGATCATCAGGTCGTCTTGATTTTTGGGATACAGAAAAATGGTTTTGCTCCAGTCAAGGTCATGAAATTTTTCAAAATATAATTGAGTCTGGTGGAGGCATATCTTCATTATCAGTGGGAGATGGGGAAACTCAAATAAGATCTTACCCCCAGTCTTTTGGTGAATACAGGACTGGTGGATGGGAAGTTATAAAATCATTTGAATTTGAAAATCACACTCAGAGATTGGCTGAAGAGTCGCAACGTCTCTTAGTTGCCCCTCAGTGTCCTGAAGGTTCAATGGATCTTATTTTAGAAGGTAGTCAATTAGCATTACAAATCCATGAGTCAGTAGGACATGCAATCGAGTTAGATAGAATTCTTGGTTGGGAGGCAGCATACGCAGGAACATCTCACCTAGAGTTAGGAAATCTTAACAAGCATAAGTATGGTTCTGAGCTAATGAATATAGTTGCTGATGCAACTCTTCCTGGAGCCTTAGCAACATTTAAGTATGATGACGAAGGAACACCAGCACAACGGGTTGATATTGTTAAAGAAGGAATTTGGACAGGTGTTTTATCGGGAAGAGACAGTGCAGCAATCGCGGGAGTAAAGCCAGGTGGGATGGTCAGAGCTGATGGGTTTTCAAGACTACCAATGGTGAGAATGACAAATGTAGGGTTACTACCAGGTGAATCTAGTTTAGAAGAAATTATTGAATCTACAGAAAATGGAATTTACATGGAGACAAATAGATCTTGGTCTATTGATGATTTGAGATTAAATTTTCAGTTTGGGTGTGAGGCTGGTTGGGTAGTTAAAAATGGAAAAATTATTGATATGGTCAAAAATCCAACTTATACAGGTATAACCCCTGAATTCTGGGGAAATATGGACATGCTTGCAAATGAAGATGAATGGGTATTTTGGGGTACTCCAAATTGTGGAAAAGGTCAACCAAGTCAAATTGGCCATACTGGACATCCTGCATCACCGGCTAGATTCAAGAATACAAGAATTGGGGTTCGAGGATGATTATTTGGAGGGAGTTTCTTGATGACTTGCAAAAAAACATTCCAAATAATGTTGAGTGTGAAGTAAAAATGATGCATTCTAAAAGTGCACTTACTAGGTTCGCGAATTCACAAATACATCAGAATGTCGATGAAGAGTCTGCAGATGTTTATTTAACAATCCATAAAGATGGTAAAACTATATCTAGGACAAAAAATATTACAGCAGTTAGGAGTTCAAAAGAATTTATAAAAGAAGCCTTGGAGTCATTAGAAGAAAGTCCGAAAGATACAACTTGGGCTGGGTTAACGAGCAAGACAGACACTTACGAAGGCTTTCGAGAAACTCAAGAAGTTAAACCGGAAGAAAGGGCAAATTTAGTAAAAGATTTTGTTAAAGAAGGTAGAGACATGAATGCTGCTGGATATTGCTCAACATATTTAAATAATTTTTTTGTTTGGAATACAAATGGACTCAATTCATCTGATACTTCATCAAGCGCGTTCATAGATGGAATATTTAGAACAGATACCTCTGCCGGATCATCCCACAGAGGAGCTGTAGATATAAAAGATTTAGATGCCTCACAAACAGGAAAGGAAGCAGCTAAGTTAGCAGTTGATAGTCAAAATCCAGTAGATATCGATCCTGGGAAGTATGAGGTCATTCTTGGACATGAGGCAGTAAGTACAATCTTGGTATTTTTATCTGTATATGGGCTAAACGCAAAAAGTAAAATTGATGGAATGAGTCCAATTTTATTAAATGAAAATCAATTTGATGAGAAAATTAATTTAACGGACACACCTGAAGATGATAAATCTATTGGATTCAAAATTGATGCATCTGGCGCTAAAAAATATAATCTTGAAGTTATTAAAAATGGTGTCCCAAAAACTTATTTTCACACCAGAAGAACATCAAAAGAACTAGATGTGGAAAACACCCAACACGAAGCTTTTGGAGTAGATGAGTATTTTGGGGGGATAGGTACAAACTTAAATTTAGATAAGGGTGACACCAGTCATGACGATATGATATCAAGTATTAAAAAAGGAATTTACATTAACGAATTTTGGTACTGCAGAGTGTTAGATCCAATTACACAGGTAGTTACGGGTTTAAATAGAAATGGCTCATTTCTTATTGAGGATGGGAAAATTACAAAACCAATTGGACGACTTAGGTTTACTCAAAGTTTTATTACATCTTTGGGCCAGGGGAATGTAATTTCTGTAGGGGATACAGCTAGGTACGCTGACTCAGAATTTGGTGAAGGAATGTTAAAAGTTCCAAAACTACATCTGAGAGAATTTAATTTTACAGGCGGTGTTTCTGGTTAATCTTGAATATTTTCATGGGGACAAACCATTAATAATTCCACATAGAGGTGGATCAAACCTTGTTCCAGAAAATACAAAACATGGACTTGAATTTACAACGAAAGAAGGTTTTACACATTTTGAAACAGACTTAAGAATGTCTAAAGACGGAGAAATATTCTTACACCACGATGACTCTTTTGATAGAACAACGGATATTAGTGGCAAAGTGAGAGATTTCAATTGGCATGACATCTCAAAAATAAATGCTGGATATAAATTTTACAAAAGAAAAGGTCTTCACGACATGAAAACAAACTTTATACGTTTAGTCGATGCTCTTGAGTTCAATAAAGAGATGAAATTTAATTTAGATTTGAAACAATCTGGTATGGCAAAACAGATTGCTGAAATTATATATTCACTAAAAGCTGAAAAAAGAGTATTAGTTTCCTCTTTTAGTCCAAGAAGACTTGATGAATTTTTAAAAGTAACTAAAGGAAAAATTTTATCTTCTGGAACTTTTAGAGAAAATGCTATCGCTAAGTTTTTACCAAACAGAGTAAGAAAACTTAAAGTTCAAGCTTTACAGGCTCCATATAATTGGAAGGGATTTCAGATTCATTCAAAAAAATTATCGGAATATTGCTTACTGAACAATCTTCAGCTTCATGTCTGGACAATAAATACAGTTGAAAAATTTCAACATTGCCTAGATATTGGTTGTGATGGAGTTATAACAGATGAGCCAATATTGCTGAGAGATTATTTGAGCTCAAATAGCTAGATAGTATTATTTTTAATAAACTTCTTTGCTTCTGAAAATATATATTTTTTTCTTTCTGGATCAAGCCTATCTAGAGAACGAGTCAGAAGTGACAATCTTGGATTTGATTGGTAAAACTCTCGGTTACTTTCAGTAAAACTCCAATACAATCCATCTAAAGTGTCACACCAATCACCTCTTTTATAGTTGCTCATTTTAAGAATATAATTGGATCCACAAGTGTAGGGTTTTGTCGACATTAACCCTCCATCAGCGTATGTTGCCATTCCGAACACATTAGGGACCATTACCCATTCTGAGGAATCAATATACATTTCCATAAACCATTTGTATATTTCCTTTGGATCTACTCCACTGAGGTTCATAATATTACTGATCACCATAAGTCTTGGGATGTGGTGAATATAGCCATCTTTGATTGTTGTTTTGATACAGTCATCGAGCGGAGCAATTCCTGTTGTTCCGTCATACCAAGAAGGGGCTAGCTTTTTTTTATTATTCCAATAATTGCTTTTTATTTGCTTTTGACCCTCTTCTTGATAAATACCTCTTACAAATTCTCTCCAGCCAATAATCTGACGAATAAATCCTTCAAGGGAATTTAATGGTATCGAATGTTTTTCGGCATAGCTCACAGATTTATTGATAACTTCTTTTGGCGTCAAAAGTCCAATATTTAGAAATGGACTGATACAGCTGTGGAATAAAAAATTTTCTCCTTCGAGCATTGCATCTTCATATCTACCAAAATTTTCGAACCTCACTTTTAGGAACTGATTAAGTTGTTTCAGAGCACCCTTTCTGTTCACGGGAAACCATATTTTTTCTAAAGTCCCCGGATGATTAGGAAATTCATTAAAAATTAGGTTTGTTACATCGCTATGGTGCCGTGACACCTCGGGCTGAAGAAGAGCAGGAATTAATGTATTTTTAGGAATTTTCTTTCTGTTATCTTCATCATACGACCATTTTCCACCAGCAGGTTTATTATCTTCATCCATTAATAGACCAAGTCGCTTTCTGCCTTTTTGATAAAAAGAAGCCATCCGGTATACCTTCTTTCCTTTAGCCATGGGTACAAAATCATCCCTAGTAAACAGGAACATTGGAGTTTTGTGTGTTTCGATTGCAATATTTGCTTTTGATAGATTGTCAATGAAGACTTCCTCAAACGACTTATCCGCTATTTCAAAAATATGTATTTTGTTTATGTTTTTGGAATTCAGAAATTTAATTAAAAATGAAGTGTACTCATCTGAATCATTTCGACTTTCTAGCTTAAAGTAATTAGTTTTAATTGAATTATTTATAAGTTCATCATTATATTCCCGCATTGCGGCCAGAAATAAATATAGTTTTGATTTATGATATTTGAAGTTTGTACATAAACCAACATCTTCAGCCATGAACACTTCTTTGCAACCGATTTTAGTTAAATAATGTGGTTCAAAAAGCTGATTTCCAAGTATTACGAAAAAATTGCTCTCCATGTATATAAGTTAGTTAACATTGAAAGTAATAAGAAAGTAATTTTTTATCTAAACTTGGAGGAGAAGTAATGAACTTAGACCTACTCGACAAAGGATTTATACCAGAAGAAATCTGCTTAAAACTTCCGGATAATTTTTCAGATATAGAAAAACTTGCCTCTGAATTACCAAAAGTATTAGCTAATGAACAGATCGAAAAAAGGGTTTCACAGCTAGAGATTGAGAAAAATATTGATACTCTGACTACCCCTCAGTTAGAAAGGGCCATGCTAGTTTACTCCTATATTGGCCATGCTTTTATGTGGGGTAAAAAGAATGAGGTGAATATGATTCCAGCTCAGCTTGCTAAGACCTGGCACAAAATTTCAACAAAACTAGAGAGACCCCCCATTCTTTCTTATGCTTCTTATGCTTTAAATAATTGGAAAATGCTAGATTCTTCAGAATCATTTGATCTTGAAAATATAGTTATTGAGCAAAATTTCTTGGGTGGAGTTGATGAAGATTGGTTTATCATGATTCACGTAGCTATTGAATACGAGGCCAAGGAAATATTGTCAGCTTTAAAGAAATATTTTTTCGACTCAGGTAATCAATCTGATTTAGAAGATGGCTTAAAGAGCATGAAAAAAATTAATCAGCTCATGAATCGTATGCCTGAAAAGTGTGATCCATTTATTTACTACAATCGTGTTAGACCATATATTTTTGGATGGAAAAACAACCCAACAACACCTGAAGGTGTTGTTTACGAGGGAGTTGATGAATATGAAAACACTCCACAAATATTTAGAGGTGAGACGGGTGCTCAGAGTTCTATTGTTCCTATGCTGGATGCCTTATTAGGAGTTACTCACTCAGATGATCCACTTAAAGAATATCTTGATGAAATGAGACTCTATATGCCCAAAGAACATAGAGATTTACTGAATGCTTTAGATTCTTGGTCACAAACTGAAAGACCTTCAGTGGTAGAGTCAATCAGTATCGAAGATCAAAATATAATTGATGAAACGATTAAAGAGGTTCATATTTTTAGAAATAAACACTTGGAATATGCAAGAATATATATCTACGAACAGTCCTTAACAAATGACTCAAATTCAAATATTGTTGGAACTGGTGGTACACCATTCATGAAATATCTCGATAAACATCTTCAGGAGACAGTTCCCTCAGATGATTAAGAAACTGGGGATTCCTAAAGAAGTAAAAAAAGACGAAGGAAGAGTTAGCTTAATACCTGAACATATTTCTCAGTTCACTGGAATTGCAGATATCTTTATTGAGACTGGTGCGGGAATAGGATCTGGTTTTTCTGATGAGGATTATATGAAAGCAGGGGCAAAAATAGTAGACACCCCAGAAGAGCTTTACGGTATCAGTGAGATTATATGTAAGGTAAAAGAACCACAATCTCAAGAATATGATTTGTTAAAACCTAATCATGTTTTATTTGGCTATCTACATTTGGCATCAAATTTACAGTTAACCAAAAAGTTATTGGATAAAAAGCTATCCGCAATAGCTACAGAAATGATTATGGACAATGGTGTATATCCACTCTTAATTCCTATGTCAAAAATTGCTGGGAACCTAGCTATTCAAAAAGGAATGCAGTTTTTAGAATATTCCTCAGGAGGCAAAGGAATTTTATTATCATCAATTTCTGATAGTAATAATGCCAAAGTCACTGTTGTTGGATGTGGAGAGGTGGGAAAAAGTTCTATACACAAAGCTATTAGCGTTGGTGCAAAAGTTACTGCTATAGATATAAACGAAGAAGTTCTTAACATCCTTAAAAGTAAGTACGGTGAATTAATTGAAGTTTGTAAAACCCAAACAGAGGAAGCAACTTCAGCTATTAGATCTGCAGATTTAGTGGTTGGTGCAGTACTGATTCCTGGCAAGAAACCTCCTATTGTAATCTCAAATGAAGATATCTCAGCAATGGAAAAAGGAAGTGTTGTAATGGATGTAGCCATCGATCAAGGTGGGTGTGTAGAAGGTGTAAATGCAAATACTCATTCTGACCCTTTTGAAATGAGAGATGGAGTGTTAGTTTCCGCCATTGCTAACTTACCTGGAGCAGTTCCAAAAACCTCATCAATAGAGCTTTCAACCGGTTTACAAAAGTATTTAAATTTTCTTTTAGAAGAAGATTGGTTAAAGGGTTATAAAGAAAACAAGAATCTTTCACCTTCTTTACAGATTCACAATGGATTACTTTTATCACAAGAGGTAGCAGAAAGTTTAAGCCTAAGTGTCAGTCAGTTAGTTTAGGCATCCACGTACTTCTATTCTCTTTAAATTCCTCAATCATATTTGAGTAATCTAAAGAAATATCAATCTTATCAATTCCGTTAAGAATTCGATTTTGAGAAAAGTTATCTATAACAAAATCAAACTCCAATTCTTCACAGGTGACCTTTTTTTCATTAATAGAAATATTTATTTCAACATTAGAGTTTAAGTTCACTTTATCAAAAAGAATATCCATGTTCTCCTCAGTTGTTTCAATAGGGACCAAGCCAATATTGATTGAATTTAGTTTAAATATATCGGCAAATTTGGAAGAAATTATTGCATCAAAACCCCAGTCTTGTAGACCCCATGGTGCATGTTCTCTTGAGGAGCCGGTCCCAAAATTTGTTCCTGCAAGTAGCACCTTTGCATTTGAATAAGCTGGATTGTTTAGTGGAAATCCCTCTTCTTTTTTCCAGTCATGGAATAAATATTGTCCATAGCCAGATCTCTCTACTCTTTTAAGAAATTGCTTAGGCATTATTTGATCAGTATCAATATTTGACATTGGTAATGGAAGCATCGTTGATACGAAATTATTAAGTTTTTTCATAATTTAACTTTCTAACATCAACAAAATGACCATGAATCGCCGCAGCAGCAGCCATCTCCGGACTTACTAGATGAGTTCTTCCACCAACACCTTGTCTACCTTCGTAGTTTCTATTCGAAGTTGAAGCACATCTTTCACCGGGAGCAAGAATATCTGGATTCATTCCGAGACACATTGAACAACCAGCTTCCCTCCAGTCAAATCCAGCATTTTTAAAGATTACATCAAGACCTTCTGACTCAGCTTGCTCTTTTACTAGAGTTGAGCCAGGAACAACCATTGCTTCAATATTCTTATCAACTTTATGCCCCTTCACCACAGCAGCAGCATTTCTTAAATCTTCGATTCTTCCATTAGTGCAACTTCCAATGAAAACTCTATCAAGTTTTACTTCGCTAATTTTTTGACCTGGTGACAAGTCCATGTACTCAAGTGCTCTTTCAGCCGCTTCTTTGTCTGCCTCATTTGAGTAGTCATTTGAATCTGGAATTTCATCACTTATGAAAATAATTTGTGATGGATTAGTTCCCCACGATATAGATGGTTCTAGCTGCTCAACATTTATTTCAATAACTTTGTCAAATACTGCGTCGTCATCAGAATAAAGTTCAGACCAAACCGATAGAGCTTCATTCCAATCATCTTCTTTTGGTGCATAGTTTTTATTTTTAAGATATTCAAATGTTATTTCATCTGGTGCAATCATTCCTGCCCTTGCACCACCCTCAATTGACATATTACAAATTGTCATTCTATTTTCCATACTCATTTGAGCTATAGCGTCTCCCGAGTATTCAATTACATGGCCCGCACCGCCACCTGTACCTATTTTTCTTATAATCCCAAGTATTAAGTCTTTTGGAGTAATCCCGTTTTGGAGTTCTCCCGTTACTTCAACTTTCATAGTTTTCGGTTTACTCATTGCCAGTGTTTGTGTTGCTAGTACATGTTCTACTTCTGATGTTCCAATCCCAAAAGCTAGTGAACCAAATGCACCATGTGTAGCAGTATGGCTATCGCCACACACAATTGTCATACCCGGTTGAGTAATCCCTTGTTCAGGCCCGATTACATGAACTATGCCTTGTCTGGGATCATTCACCCCAAATAGAGTTACGCCAAATTCATCACAATTATTTTCTAAGGCTTCAATCTGTTTTTTTGATAACGGGTCTTTTATTCCAAGTGCTCTGTTTGATGTTGGAATTCCATGATCTACCGTAGCGAGAGTCAGTTCTGGATATTTTACGACCCTATTGTTTATTCTCAAGCTATCAAAAGCCTGAGGTGAGGTAACTTCATGAACAAGATGCAAATCAATAAAAAGCAAGTTGGTATCAGCATCAATTGATTTTATGTGATGCTTTTCCCATATTTTATCAAAGAGTGTTTTTCCAGCCATATTTGATTTAGTATAATTCCAAATTTTTTTTGAATGAAATTTATATAAAGATTAACTGTTTATTTCTAGTTATTTTAATATATCGATATGGAAACAATTATTGAAAAATTCTTAGAGATAGTAATAATACTTATCGCTGCGAAGGTTGGTGCAGAAGTAATGAGACGTATCAATCAACCTGCAGTAATTGGAGAATTATTGGCAGGATTAACAATAGGATATTACGGCCTTGGGTTATTACCACATGCCGAATCTGGTGACGTAATCTCAACGCTTGCCGAAATAGGTGTAGTTCTTTTGTTATTTGAAGTTGGGCTTGAGACAAATTTAAAAGAGTTTATCGAATTAGGTACAACCTCACTCACCGTTGCTTTAATAGGTGTAGTTGCACCTTTCGGACTTGGATTCGGAGCTGTTTATGCATTGCAACTTGGTGGATCTTACGTATTCGAAGTAGCTCTTTTTATGGGTGCTGCTATGACAGCAACATCTGTTGGGATAACGGCAAGGGTTTTTGGAGACCTAGGGCAACTCAAATCAAAAGAAGCAAAAACAATAATTGGCGCTGCTGTAGTTGATGATATCCTAGGACTCTTAATATTAACTGTTGTAGCTGGTTTATTGGGAAGTAACGGAGACTTTCAACTCGTTGACTTGGGAGTGATAACACTTAAAGCAGTCGGATTCTTAGCTGCAGTTGTAGTAGCTGGAAGAAAACTGTCACCGTATATTTTTCAATTATTTGTAAAAATCCCTTCGCCTGGAACTTTTGTAACAGGTAGCTTCATCTTTGCCATGGGGTTGGGAGCTGCAGCTCATTATGTTGGACTTCATCCAATCGTCGGAGCCTTTGCAGGAGGAGTTGTAGCAGGAGAGTCGGGAATGACATCTAGAATTAGAGAGGAAATGAGACCTATTAATTTTCTTTTAGTTCCAATATTTTTTGTATACATTGGCTCGGAAGTAGATATTTCTATTTTGGCATCTAGTTATGTTTTTCTAGTCGGAGCTGCAATAAGCATATTGGCCTTTGCTGGTAAATATGTTTCAGCACTTGGAGCAATTGGAAAGGGAATGAACGCATCTGTAATAGGCATAGGAATGGCTCCACGAGGAGAAGTAGGTTTAATCTTTGTTGCTGTTGCGACTACAACTCTATCAGCTGTTATTGACGAACAAGTGATAGCAATAATTATTTGGATGGTAATAAACACTACAGTTGTTGCTCCAATGTTGTTGAATAGAATCCTAAAGAAGACTGATAACTCAACACCTGAAGAAGATGACCGTTTCGAATCACCTGTAGTTGAATAGTAAAAACCCAACAATAATCTACATTTTTAGTATCATATTATGAGTTAATAATAAGGGGAATATTAAATGCTTATAAATTCTATGATCGCTGCGGTAGCTGGACTTGCTCTTGCAGGATTTTTCGCAAATAAAGTTTTATCAATTAAGGTCACTGACTCTAAAGTAGAGGAACTTTCTACAGCTATCAGAGAGGGCTCTATGGCATTCTTGAAAAGAATGTATTCATGGATAAGTGTTTTTGTCGTAATCTTAGCTGTCTTAATTTCTGTACTCACAGATTGGGGTTACCCATGGGGGTCTTTTGCTTTTGTTGCAGGAGCTGTCCTTTCTTCTTTAGCTGGTTTTATTGGTATGAGAATAGCTACAGCTGCAAATGGAAGAACAACAGAAGCGGCAAGAGATGGTGGAACAATCAAAGCTTTACCAGTTGCATTTAGAGGCGGAGCCGTAATGGGCTTTACTGTTGCAGGTTTAGGTTTATTAGGTGTATCTCTTGGATATTGGTTATTTATTGAAGTTCTAGAACTCCCTAATGGCTACGACGTATTAGCTGCAATAGGACTTGGTGGCTCATCAATCGCTCTTTTCGCTAGAGTTGGTGGAGGTATTTATACCAAAGCTGCCGATGTCGGTGCTGACTTAGTAGGTAAAGTTGAAGCAGGAATACCTGAAGACGATCCAAGAAACCCTGCAACTATTGCTGACAATGTTGGAGACAACGTAGGAGATGTTGCTGGTATGGGAGCAGACCTTTTTGAGAGCTATGTAGGCTCACTAGTTGCTCCATTAGCTTATGCAGCCATAGTTTTTGCAGGCCAAAGTGTTCTACCTTCTTTATTACTTTTTCCACTGGCCGTAGGAACCATAGGTATGGGAGCATCAATTCTTTCCTCATTTTTAGTTGTTCCTAAAGAGGGAAAATTAGCACAGGCTCTTCATAGGGGAACATATAGTGCAGCGATACTAACTGTTATAGGCGTGTATTTCTTAAGCGACTATATGTTTGCAGACTATGCTCCAAATCCAATTGGACTATTTTTCTCTGTGATTATTGGTCTTGCAGTAGGACTTTTAGTAGGTCAAATATCAGAGTGGTTTACATCTGATCACTTTTCAATTGTAAAAAATATTGCTGATCAGGCGAAAACTGGTCCAGCAACTTTAGTTCTATCTGGAATTTCTGAAGGAATGAGATCAGCTGCTTATTCAGTAATAGTGGTAGTTTTTGGAATTTACGGAGCATATACAGCAGGTAACTGGGCTTTAGATGAGGGTGGAGGAATATACGGTATTGCTATTGCTGCTATCGGCGTTCTTTCAACACTAGGAATCACTGTAGCTGTTGATGCATACGGCCCTATAGCTGATAACGCTGGAGGTATTGCTGAAATGGCACACTTGCCACCCGAAGTTAGAGAAGCTACTGATGAATTAGACTCACTTGGTAACACAACAGCTGCAATTGCAAAAGGTTTTGCTATTGCTTCAGCTGCAGTTACAGCACTTGCTTTGTTTTCAGCTTTTGTAAAAAGTGCAGGAATTGAAAAATTAGATATTACAGAAGTAGAAGTGACTATGGGCTTATTTCTTGGAGGCATGTTTCCATTTTTATTTGCCGCTATGACAATTAATGCAGTTGGAAGAGCAGCCTTCAAAATGATTGAAGAAGTCAGACGACAATTTAATGAAATTCCTGGATTAAGAGAAGGAAAAGAAGGAGTTGTTCCCGATTACACAAAATGTGTAGATATAGCTACAACGGCAGCACTTAAAGAAATGTTATTGCCTGGTGGACTAGCTATAGCTCTCCCTTTAATTATTGGTTTTTGGGATAAAGAAGCATTAGGTGGCTTCCTGGCCGGATCGCTTGTAACAGGATTCCTACTTGCTATATTTATGGCTAATTCAGGTGGAGCTTGGGATAATGCTAAAAAATACATTGAAGCTGGTGGAGGTGCTGGCAAGGGTTCCGACGAACATAAGGCTGCTGTTATTGGGGACACCATTGGTGATCCATTTAAAGATACGTCAGGTCCAGCAATGAATATCGTCATTAAAGTTATGACAATTGTTAGCTTGATATTTGCGTCTGCTTTTTAAAAGCATAAAAATTAATTACAGACGTATAATATTACTCAGTACATTATGAGAATATTACTTATAACTAATGATTGGCTCCCTAAAAAGGGTGGAATCAGTACATATTTAACTAATCTAGTTAGTTCCGTAGATCATGAATTTACTATTTATGCACCCAGCTGGGCTGAAGGAGATGATGTAATAAACTCTTCGTCTAGCTTCTTTTTGAATAGTAAAGATACTATTAAAGAAATATCTGACATTATCAAAAATAAGAATATTGACATTATTTTACATGGGTCAAGTAATCCTCAATTCCTACTGATTGACAAACTAGACCAGATTTCAAATATTAATAGTCCAAAGAATATCAAGATTCCTCAATTCATGATTTGTCATGGTGCAGAATTCAATGTATTGAACTACATACCATTATTAAGATCTGTCTTAAAAAGAAATCTCAATAAATTAAATAAAATATTTACAGTAAGTGAATTTTCGAAAAAAAAACTACAAGATATAACAGAAACAGAAATTATTAATATTGGCGCTGGTATAACAATTCCGTCATCTCAAAAAGAATTCAAAATAGAGAAAACAATAAAAGTTGGAGTTATGAGCCGTTTTGTTTCTAGGAAAAAAATAGACTGGGTTATTGATGCAATGCATGACCTTAAAGAAAATGGTCACAATGTTGAATTAGATATCTTAGGTTTTGGTAAACAGAAAAATTATCTCCAACGCTTAGCTTCAGTCTCTTCTGCCAAAGTTAACTTCATAGAGGAACAACAAGATAAAGAATATGACTTTTATGAAAATATAGATATTTTTGTAATGCCCTCAAAATCAAAGTACTTTGGCGCAGAGTTCGAGGGTCTTGGCTTGGTTTATTTAGAAGCTGCAAGTTATGGCCTACCGACTCTAGTTGGAACATCAGGAGGTGCTCCAGAGACTATTATCCCAGGTGTATCTGGATTTGTTGTTGGTGATAAAAAGACAATTATCGAGGGAGTCCTTTATTTTATTGAGAATCCAAGTGAGCTTGACTCATTTGGAAATAAAAACAGAGAAAATATACTTGAAAATTTTAGTCTTGATACTTTCGCAAAGAAGTTTGAAAGTGAAATTATTTAATCTTATTCGTCTTCGGAACTGTAGTCACCAAACAGGCCCAAGATTTCACTTTCTGTAACAGATATTGCCATTCTCTGATTTTCTAATGCTTTGTTTTTCTTTTCTATCAATATTTTATTGATTAAGTTATCTTTGGTTGCATCTTCAGCTTTCATTCGAAACCTACCCCTATAAAAGACAATATCTAGTAGTTTTGCTAGCTGTACAAGATGATCTTTTGAGAGTTTTTTAATCTGCTTTTCATCAAGATAGAAATGTTCCGTAATCATATCTAACATGGAATCTTTAGAAGCAGACTTTGGCATTTTTAATATTTCCCCACCTAAGAAGTTGGATATATTTCTATATCTATCTTCTTCAACAAGTTCACGAATCCCATCCTTGGACAAATCTTTCAATTCTTCTATATCAAACACAGTTCTAGATCTTTGTTTCATTGCATATCCACCGTATGGTCCAACAGCAGATGAATATGTCCACTCACCCTGTGTAGCAACTTTTCTTGGATTCTTGGCAGAAAGAGAAAATCTTTCAACACAATCCTCAGGAGAGAGCGTATCAGGATCTTCATCTTCAAAAATTGGTCCAATCAAATTCTTAAAAATACATTTTTTTTGTCTTACTCCTTTTTCTTTCACGCCATGTTGTATGTAAAACCCACCATTGGGCCCCAGTTTTATGAATATCGAAGCATCACACTCTGGACATTTACAAACGACTCGCTCTTTCTTAAGACTTTCCTCCTGCTTCCCCTCTAGCTCCTGAATGTAATCAGTATTTACTTCCTCCAAAGCTATATCTGGGTTTAGGCCTACCTTGAAATCGTCATCTCTTAGTAAATATGGATAAGGAACTTTTCCAACAATTCTTCCAGTCTTCACTACATATCTTGATTCAAAAGGTAGCTGTATGGATGTTAATGCTAAGGGGTCCTGAACTCCATACTTTTCAATATGATCAGATATTGTTTGATGGGACTTTTCAAGAAATTTAACTTTAGATTCTTGAGGATTTTTACTTTCAAGAATTTCGTCTAGACTGTCTTCCATTGATTTGGAGAATTCGTAGTCTATGTACTGATTGAAGTATGGCTTCATAAAGTTATTTATTAAGGCCATAGCTAGGATTCGAGGTTTAAGACTTGATTCTGAATTGATAAAGACTGAGGTGATACTTTCAATTATTGAGACATATGTCGACGGCCTGCCGATTCCTAGTTCTTCAAGCTTGTTAATTAATGACGTAGAGGAATATCTATTTGGGGGATTTGTAAATTTTTCTTCATTTGTACAACTTACTATGTCAACTAGGTCTCCTTTAGATAAATTAGGTAATTCTTGTGACTTTTCTGTTGCATTTTTAATTAAATCCCTATAGCCACCAAAAGTCCATGTAGTTCCTGAAATCCCGAGTATCATTGGACCAAACTTGTCATCTTCGACCTGTATCTCTATCGACTTTGTAATTCCTTTTGCGTCAGTCATTTGGGAAGCAACAGTCGTATTAAATATCAAACTATAAAGTTTGAATTCATCGCTGTCTTCTCTATGGGTTCCGAGTAATTCAGATGGGGCAGTAAAGATTTCACCAGAGGGCCTAATTGCTTCATGTGCGGCTTGAGCACTTTTACTATCACCAAAATAATTTGGTTTTTCTGGAAGGTGCTTAGCTGAAAAATTCTGAGATATATAATTTCTAGAGGCTTTGATCGCTACATCTGACAATCTAATCGAATCTGTTCTCATATAGGTTATTAAACCCTCTTGATATAATCGTTGGGCAATACCCATTGTTTTACGAGGCTGGAACCCTAAGTTACTGCGTGCAGATGTTTGTAAGCTAGTAGTTTTGAGAGGCTTTGGAGGCTTCCCACTGCGTGCTGATTCCTTGATAGATGAAATTTCTGCTTTAGCATTCGTAAGTTTCGTGCTTACTTCATCAGCTTCCTCTTGTGAGAGGTATTTCTTTTCTGAGCTAATTTTATTACCGTCCTTATCAAAATCAGATGATGAGGCAAGTCTTTTATCTTGTACTTTTTTTAAACTTGCTTCGAATTGTACATTTTTACCGATACAGACAGTTGTTATATCGAAATATTGAGAAGTCACAAACTTAATTCTCTCTTCTTCTCTTTCAACGATAAGTCTTATTGCGGGGCCTTGTACTCTACCTGTAGAGATGAATGCACCTCCCAAGTCACGAACTTTTGGTGATATCTCATAACCAATCATACGGTCAAGAGTTCTTCTAGCTTCATAAGATTTAAATTTACCGATATCAATTTTTTCAGGATTATTAACTGCATTAAGGACTGCTGCTGGTGTAATTTCATTAAATTTAATTCTCTTTGGTTCATCTACTAGCTCAAGTGCCTCTTTTAAATGATATGCAATCGCTTCACCCTCTCTATCATCATCAGTTGCAAGATAAATCTCTGTTGCATCGTCTGCTAGTTTCTTAAGTTCGCTGACTATTTTTTTTCTATCTTCAGGAATAACATAGATATTCTCAAAATCACTTGGTTTGACTGCTCCCCATAAGATATCTTTATTTGTGTAATTTGAAGGAATTGATTTAGCATTCCTCGGAAGATCTCTAATGTGCCCAACACTCGACTTTACAATATAATCAGAACCAAGTATTTTCGATATAGTTTTAACTTTCGTTGGAGACTCAACAATTACTAAAGGTTTTGACATGTCCTCATTTTTAACATCATTTTTTTAATATGTATAGGTTTTTTAAAAAAAAGTATTTTTATTTTCTTTTAGTATATAAATAAGTGAATAAAATTAAAATATTTTCAAAATCACAATTCTCAATTTTGTGGTGGTCAGGATCGCTTTCTAGCTTTGGAGATTGGGCTACATTATTTGCGTCAGTAGCACTTGCTAGTCAACTTGGTTCTGAAAATGGTAACTCAGGCTTAACAGCTGTTGTCCCAGTGATTGCAAGAATTATTCCAGCATTCCTGTCTTCATTTGCTGGACTTATGGCTGACAGAATGAATAAGAAAAATATAATGATTTTTACAGATTTATCGCGGATGGTAATTGTTTTATTTCTTTTCTTTGCAAACAGTTTGCTACATTTGTTTATCATTAATTTTTTAACTGAAATATTCTCCTTGATGAGACAACCATCACGAGAGTCTGTTGTCCCAGAATTAGTGGATAAAGAAAACCTAGTAAAGGCAAACTCATTATTTGCAATCGGAACATATGCAACACTGCCAATAGCTTCTATATTTTTTGCATTAATAGCTGATATTAAAGTTCCTACTTTCATAACAAGTTTTGGTAATGGTTGGTCGGGATCAATTATTTTTATTTTTGACTCAATTACATTCATGCTGTCGGCCTATCTTTTATTATTTTTGAAAACAACAAGTGTCAAGACAACTATTGAAAATGATGGGTTTGTCCTAAAAGAGTTTAAAGAAGGGCTCAATTATTTTTTTGGTAATAAGGAAATTAGAAACATAACAGTTTCAATATCACTCAGCCTTTTTGGAGCAGGAGCTCTTTTTATACTAGGACACACCTTCTTAACAGTGGACTTAGGTTTTACAGAAAGCTCTTTTGGCTTCATGATTGCTTCATTTGGAACAGGAATCATTTTTAGCATGGTTACATTTAGTTATTTTGTAAGTACATTTTCACGAGTAAGTTTTGTTATTGGTTTATGTATGCTGTCTACAGGTATATCTTTGTTTACTGCGTTTATTTCAACTGATTTTACAAACATACTCTTATCAATTTTTATTTCCGGAGTTGGTACTGGGGGTGTTTATCTCCTAACCATAAGTTTCCTGCAAGCCACCACAGACCAGAAGATGAGAGGCAGGGTTTTTGGTAACTTTTATACCATAGGTAGAATCGCACTACTCCTATCTTTCATAACCTCGGGCATTGCAGCAAATTACTTAGATTCTTATTTTGTAAGTAGTGGCGTTGAGACGGTATTAAAGATCAGTTCTTTATTGATTTTTATTTCTGGATTGATTACTTTTATTACGAGTTATAGAAAGATATTTAAAGAGTTTGGTATTGAGAATTCTAATTTTAATAATATTAAATTAAATTTTAAATCGATAGAGGATGAACCAGAATGAATTGTAATTATTTAGCATTTGAAGGGATAGATGGCTCTGGTAAAACTACTTTGATTAATGAATTGTCGGCTGAACTTTCTAAAGCAAGTGTAGATTTTAAAATTGTGAGAGAACCCGGAGGTACAAAACTTAGCGAGGGAATTAGAGATTTGTTATTAAGTCACGATTTCGAGGTTAACCCAACAGCGGAGGCACTTCTTTTTAGTGCAAGCCGTGCACAATTAATTCAAGAGGTAGTAAAACCATCTATTAAAAATGGGCAGGTAATTATCACTGACAGATCTGCCTATTCATCAGTTGCCTATCAAGGAGTTGGAAGAGGGTTAGGTTACGAAAAAGTATACGAACTCAATGATTTTGCATTAAGTAGCTACTGGCCAGAAAAAGTAGTTCTTCTTGATATTGATCCAGAAATATCTTTATCAAGACAAAAAATTGCAGACAGGATTGGAAGTGATAAAGTCAGCTTCTTTAATAAAGTTAGAGATGGATATTTACAATTAGCAGAGGACTTCAGTGATAAATTTCTAGTCATAAATGCTGAAGATTCAAAACAGGAAAATTTCACTAAAGTATCCGAGTGGTTGGATCTTGCTAAATCTTAATTTCAGTCTTGAAAAAGAGAGTAAGTCACCTTTCCATGCATACTTACTATTGTCAGACTCATCTAAGTATGTATTAGAACAAGCAATTCAATTTGCATCAAAAATTAATCTGTCAGAGAATTATGAGGATAATCACCCAGATGTAAGACTCATTACATCAGAAAATATAAACACTATTGGTATCGAAGACGTAAGAGATGTTCTCAACAAAGATAATTTGTCCCCCATATCTGGAAAATATAAGGTAATTATCTTTCCACCCTACAAGTCATTAACAGAGGAAGCCTCAAATGCATTACTCAAGACACTGGAAGAACCATCTGAGTCTAGTATTTTCATTCTTACTTCTACTGGTAGTTTTTGGTCACACGCTAAAGATGATGCAAATAGGGGAATTATTAATACTATTAAAAGTCGTTGTAGAACAATTTTTGTAGAGTCTGAAACTTTAACAACTTATGACTTCACCTTCGATGACTTCTCAAACTTTATTGATATTAGAGATTTCAAATCTATCGTTAATAAAGATAAAGTTACAAATTTGTTAGAAAACTTAGAACAGCTAACCAGTACAAACTCTACTTCAAGTAAGAATATGTTTAAATTCCAGAACTTATTAAAAGATGTAAAAAATATTCAATTAGAATTTGAGGAATCGACAGCTACTTTTGGTAATAAATTGACTACTCGTTCTCTTGAATACTTAGTTAGAGCACTGCTAACTTCTGAGGATATTGATAAATTAAATTATAGATATTGTGAATTAATTCAAAGTGCCACTGAGGAAATTCAACAAGGGATGAGAGATAGTATTGTCTTGAATAATTTATCAGTAGAGCTAGCAGAACTATGAGCACCCTAACTCTTTTAGGAACAGGTTGTCCCAGTCCAAGTAGTTTAAGATTTGGCCCCAGTACTTTATTTACTCATAAAGGGAGTAATTATTTATTTGACTGCGGTTCCGGAGTAACTCAAAGATTAAATGCTGCTGGAGTCAAATCATCTGATATAGAAATCCTTTTTGTGACACATTTGCATTCTGACCATGTCATGGATATTTATCAACTGTATATATCTGGATGGCATCAAGGAAGAGATAAAAAATTTAGAATAGTTGGACCCAAAGGTACAAAAGAATTTTTTCAGAATATGCTTAAAGCTTTTAAAAATGAACTTCAAGGAAGAGTTCAATGGGAGCAAAGACCTAATAAAGATGGACTTGATTATGAGATTACAGAAATTAATTCAGACTATGCATACAAGAATCTTAATTTAGAGATAATTCCTTTCGAGGTAGACCACTATCCAGTAGAGCCTGCATACGGCTACCAGATAAAAGTTTCGGACACAGAGAAGGAGAAAAAAGTAGTAATCTCTGGAGACACCAGAAAAAATGAGAATTTAATAAATCATGCTATGGATGCAGATGCGTTAGTGCACGAAGTTTTCATTAATCTAGAGTTCGACGAGAACAGGATGTCTAAAAAAACTATTTCTAATGTCAGAGACTATCACACCAGTCCAAAAGAAATTGGAGAGATTGCAAAAGCAGCTAACGTAAAAAAATTAATACTTACTCACTTCGTCCCCCCAGTTTTTGATGAGGATTTTTTAACCAAGGAAATAAGAGAATCTTACAAGGGCAATTTGATCATTGGCGAAGACTTATTAACTATTGAAATTTAGAAGTAAGCTATAGACTTTTTAAGCTGGTAAATTTCTTAACACTGAATAGTAAGTAGCCACCAATAAGTAGCCCAAAATAAATGAGATTGGAATAACCGAAATTTAAGTATGTAAATCCGAGACTAATATGAGCAACAGAGCTCCCAACAAATACTAGGCTGTCACTCTTAATGTTTAAATTTATTCCATTACTGATTGAATAATTAGAAATAGCAGAGCTTATTGCTATGTAGGTAAAGTTCCACCCAAGGCCAAGAAGATATAGACCAATTTTTAAAAATAATATATTTGTATTAAAAAGCGAAAC
>CAXBVE010000014.1:0-20861 GCA_963979435.1 uncultured Candidatus Actinomarinales bacterium
TTTTTTGCTGCTGGTTTTTTTGCTGCTGGTTTTTTTGCTGCTGGTTTTTTTGCTGAGGATTTTTTGTCAACCATTAGACATCCAAAAATCTTACGTCTTTTGCGTTTTGCTCAATGAATGTTTTTCTTCTCGATACATCTGTACCCATTAGAACTTCAAACATATCTGCAGCTTTTGCTTCAGCTGCTTTTCCATCAGCAATGTTAACTTTAATAAGAGTTCTCGATTCTGGATTCATAGCGGTATCCCAAAGTTCTCCAGCATTCATCTCACCCAAACCTTTGAATCGGGAAATTATAAATTTTTTGTTTTTGTTTTCTTTTTTAAATTTTTCAAGTGCATCATCATCTTTAAGATAATTCACACCCCCTGTTGATTTTGCTCTATATAAAGGAGGTTCTGCTATCCAGACTTTTCCTTCTTTAATTAAACCAGGCATAAATTTAAAAAAGAATGTTAAGAGTAGGGTCCTAATATGGGCACCGTCAACATCTGCATCTGTGAGAAAAATGATTTTATCATATCGAGATTCATCTCCGTTATATTCGGTATTTATACCAGTTCCTATAGCTTTAATAAGTGAACTAATTTCTTCATTTTGAAGTGCTCTGTTTTCTGTAACTTTTTGAACGTTTATAATCTTTCCACGAATTGGTAGGATTGCTTGTGTTCTTGATTCGCGTGCTTGTTTAGCGGGACCAGCTGCGGAGTCACCTTCAACAATAAACAACTCACTTTCAGAGGGATCTTTAGAAGAACAGTCTGCAAGTTTTCCTGGTAAGCCAGCTGTTTCTAGTATGCTTTTTCTTTTTGTTAATTCTCTGGCTTTCTTTGCACTCATTCTGGCTTTTGCTGCAAGGGCACACCTTTCTACGATGGCCCTTCCCTCTTTTGTGTTTTTTAATAACCATTTTGGAAGTTCTTGGTTCACTAAAACTTGTACTTTTGACTTCATTTCCGTATTACCAAGTTTTGTTTTTGTTTGTCCTTCGAATTGTGGTTCTTGAACTCTTACAGAGACTACTCCAGTTAAACCTTCCCTTATATCATCACCGGTAAGTGAGATATCTGAGTGAAGATTCCTAGATTTCGCAAAATCATTTATTGCTTTAGTAATAGCTGTTCTAAGACCCTCTTCGTGGGTTCCACCTTCTAATGTGTGGATATTATTAGCGAAACTTTTAATAGTTACTTCATCTTCTGCTTTCCATTGCATTGCTACTTCAATCTCAGAGTCTTTTGCTTTATCTGAAAATGAAATAATTTTATCGTGAAGTACTTCGTGTCCGTCGTTTAAATAATCTACAAAATCTGTTAGACCACCTTTATATAGAAATTCTTCTTTTGTTGCAGGTTTAACGCGGTTATCTTTTAAAACAATTTTTAAACCTTTGTTTAAAAATGCTGTCTGTCTTATTCTTTCTGAAACTATGTTGTATTCAAAGGTCTGAGTTTCTGTAAATATTTTTGGATCTGGTAAAAAGTTGACTTTTGTTCCGGTTTTTTTAGAGGGCTTACCTTTCTTAATTTTTGTTGTTGGTTTTCCAAAATCAAACATTTGACTCCAGACATGTTCATCTCTTTGAACCTCTACCTTTACAAACGTCGACAACGCATTAACAACAGAAATACCAACCCCGTGTAGTCCACCACTAACCGTGTATGCGCCAGATTCGAACTTACCTCCAGCATGAAGGGTTGTTAGGACGGTTGTAAGAGCTGAAACTTTTGTTTTTGGATGTGGTTTAACTGGTATTCCGCTTCCATTATCGGAAACAGTTACAGATCCATTTTTTTCGAGTTCTATTTCTATAGCTGTACACCTTCCAGCCATAGCTTCATCAACTGAATTATCAACAACCTCCCAAATGAGGTGGTGTAGGCCAATTGGACCTGTTGAGCCAATATACATGGCGGGTCTTTTACGAACAGCCTCAAGACCCTCAAGAATTTTTATATCTTTAGAGTCGTAGGTGTTTGAATCTTTTTTTGGCACAGATCTCCTAAGAAACGTCTCTATTTTTTTGTGTACAGCCCCTTGCTGAACTCCTATTTTAGTAGAAAAATAAAGCTATTGTTGGTTATTCAATATTTGAACATCTATTGAAAGTAGTTTTATTTCTGATTTTTTTTCGATATCTATAAGTATCTTTTGTTCTTCGAGTTGAATTAAATCTTTAACCCTTGAAGATTCCGTATAAATGATAGCTTTGTTTTTCAACACCGGTCCAATGGATATTTCTTTTGACCATTTATATTTATTTTTAGAGAAATATTTTTCTATTTTTTTTGATTTAGAAAAACTGATACCTAAATCGTTTGTTTCTGCGTTTATCTTGGTTGGGTGTTTTGATTCCATTAATTGGGTCTAACGGGCATTAATAAGTATTTAAAAGTTTCATGTTCGCCTTGAATAACAACCGGTTTTTCGTTTCCTGAAAAACGTAGGTAAACAGTTTTACCGTCTAAAACCTCTATTCCTTGGATTAAGTAATTGGGATTAAATGACATGGTAAACCCTGTTATATCACCTATATCCAAACCAAGGGTTTTTATAGAAACCTCTTCGTTTCCACCACCTATGTCTTTGTTGATTGTTGTTATTTTTAGAGTCTCTGGGTTCAAAATTTCGATTTTAACTGGTATAAAACCCTCCGCAACAACGGTTGCCCTATCTAAAGCTTCGAGAATGTCATTTTTTTCAACCTCTATGGAGAAAAGGTTTTCTTTAGGGAAAAGGTTTATATAATCAGGAAACGTTCCTTCAAGTTTTCTTACTGAAGCGGAAAACTTGTTGTCATAAAAATGTAACTCTCTGTCTGTAGAGTTAATTTCTATTTTTTCTTCTGTTTGCTCAAAGATTCTTGCTGTTTCACTAAGAGATCTGAAAGAAAGTATTCCTGCATCTTCAATTGGAAAGTTTGTTAAATCGTGTGTTGCTAACCTGTAGCTGTCTGTAGCAGCTAGTTCAGTTTTTTCATTCGCGTTATTGAAATAAACTCCTGTCAAAATAGGTCTTCCACCCTCTGGAGAGGCAGCAATACCTACTTTTTTAAGGGACTCAAAAAGTTCGTTGGGTTCAACGCTTTGACTGTTTTTTTCATCGTAATTTTTTTGAAGTAAGGCTTCTGGATACGCTTGGTCGTCTAATTTTCTTAAAGTAAAATTTAGTTTTTTTTGTTCTACCCTAAGTTCACTACCTATGTCTGAAACAGTTACATCGCCCCTTGGAAGTTTTCTAACTATATCAGAAAGGATCCTTGCGTTTATCAAAGCTTTTCCTTCTACTTCTATCTCTGCTTCTGATTTTGCTTTAATAACAATGTCTAAATCTGAACCAATTACTTCTATAGAGTTTTCATTGGTCCTAAAGTAAATACCCTGTAGTGCCGGGGAAGCAGGCCTTGGGTCAACAATTCTTGAGACTGTTGACACTATGTTTTTTAAATCTTCTGTTTTTATTTTGAACTTCAATTTACTCCTATATATATTTAATAATAATAAAGACGTCGGACATGTTGAAAACTTTCTTTAAACCCATAAAACTATAGTTTTTGCTGTTGAACACTTTAAACAAAACAAACATAAAAACTAAGAAGCTTCTACCATATTTAGTTTGTTGTCGAAACTGTTTATTTCTCTTAACACAACAGCTGAACTTTTTGCTTTATTTAAATAAGACAAAACAGTCGAATGAGAACGGTTTCCAAGATAAAGACCTATTTGAGACAACGATAGATCGGTGTGTTTTCTCATTAAAGCAACCAGTAAGTGTCGTGCCACACCAACCTCTAAACTCCTATTTTTTGAAGAAATAAGTTTCTTATCTATTTGGTGAACGTTTGATACATAATCAAAAATATATTCAGGTGTTAAAACAATAGTATTTTGGTTTAAAGAAGAGCGAACTAACCCCAATATATAATCTGTATTATTAATACCTGTTTGTTTATTAATAACCAAACTATTGACTATTCCATTAATATCTCTAAAACTAGAAATATCAATCTTAGATAAATCTTCAATATTTGATTCGGTCAAAAGAGTTTTGTTATTTTCTTCATTTATCTTTATTAAAAAATCTTTAAACATTTCAGAGCTAGGTTGCTCAATGTCTGTAACAAGACCATTTAATATTCTCGATATTAATCTTTCTGGAAAACCTAGTAAATCTTGAGGTTTTTGATCAGAAACCAAAACAACAGCCTTGTTATTGTTTAAGAAATAATTAATTGTATGAAAAAGTTCCTCTGAAACACCTTTTTTGCCCATAAAAAACTGAATATCATCAATTAATAGAATATCTACTGATCTAATTTTATTTTTAAACAAATCGATACTCTGATTTTTAATTCCAGACACATAGGACTCGAGAAAAGATTCTGAATCAATGTAATAAGAAGACCTCGAAGATTCTTCCATGGTTTTCAAAAGGTGGGTTTTACCAACACCAGGTTTACCATGTATAAATAAAGGATTAAATCTACTCCCAGGGCTCTGAACAACATTTTTCGCAGCGGCAATTGCTAAATTGTTAGAACTACCAACTAAAAGATTGTTAAAAACACTTAAGTCTACTTCTACAACCTCTTTTTCCTCAAAAACTATTACCTCTTCAACCAAGGGAGAAGAGAGTTCCATTTTTTTTACTTTTTTACTCGGGTCTAAAATAAAAATGCAATTATCTATATCTGAAATGCTTTTTGAAACGTTTAATATCTTATCAAAGACTTTTTTTTCAATAGAAGTTTTTACAAATTCTGAATTTACACATAAATTTAAATCATTATCTACAATTTGAAAATCAATTTGATCAATCCAATATGTTTCGGTTTTACTAAGGTTTTCTTGAAGTATTTTTTCTTTAAATATTTGTAGATTGTGATTCATGTTCTATATAAAACTAATAAAGAATTAAAAATTTTCATAGAGTGCGAAAAGCAAGCTTAAATAACTATGAATATTTAATATGCGGAAAAAACACTGTTTTTACTGCTTTTTTTGTATAAAAGTATTTATAATTCACTAACTAAATTTTAGATTACGATTATTAGTTAATTTAGTTTTCGCGAAGATAATTTCGTTTTCGCGAACATTAAATAAAAAATTATATTTAGTTTGTTTAAATAATTTATTGTCTTATTGTGATTAAACAGGAGAAAAATGAAAAGAACTTATCAACCTAGTAACAGGAAAAGAAGCAGAAAACACGGTTTTAGATTAAGAATGCGCACCCGAGCTGGAAGACAAATCCTTAAAAGGAGAAGAAGCAAAGGACGCAAGATAATTTCTGCGTAACTAATTGGTAAGCTTTACTGCACTAAATACTAGTGAGCATTTTTACAACCTAAAAAAAGAAGAAAACGCTATTAAGGCAAATGGTTTAAGAGTTTATCTAATGATAAATGAGTTAGAAACATCAAGGCTTGGAATAAACATCTCAAGCAAAGGAACAAATGCTGTTAATAGAAATAAATTTAAAAGAAGGATAAAAGAGGCTGTACGGGCGTTAGAGACAAACAAAAATATTGACATATATGTTATTGGTTCAACACAATCTTCCAAACTGAACCTAAGTGATATAAGTGAAATACTTAAATCTCACCCCCTACTTAAAAATTAAATGAAAATTTCAAAATTATTTTATATCTCAGCAAGATCATTACTCAATTTTTTTGGTTTTGGCCAAGGTAATTGTTTATATTATCCGACATGTAGTGAAATTATGAAAAATTCAATAGAAAAAAAAGGATTGATTGCATCATTACCTTTACTTTTAAAAAGAATTTATGTTTGCAATCCAATTTACATGAAATTTGGTAAAAATTGGCAATTTTAGAACCATTTGCACTAGCTATTGGATTTTTATTATCTTATTCTTATGATTTTACAAATTCATACGGGTTTTCAATTGTAGTTTTAACTGTGATCATCAATATTGTGATATTTCCGCTTACATTAAGACAGACCAGATCCACTAAAAGAATGCAAGATATTCAACCCGAGCTTAAAAAACTTCAGAAACAACATAAAGATGATAAAGAGCAATTAAATAAGGCAATTGCTGATTTATATAAAACAAAAGGTATAAACCCATTGGGTTGTGTTTTACCTCTTATTATTCAAATGCCTATCTGGTTTGCTTTATTTAGAGTCTTAAGAGAGCCACTCGTTTTTATTCCAAAAGAGGCTTCATTGTTTACTCAACTAGGTGATCATTCCAGTGTTTTATTTTACACAATGGATCTTCAGATTCCAGCATCAGAAATAGGAGCATGGATCGATAGAATTCCCTATTTAGTACTAATTTTATTTGTTGTTTTAACAGCACTATTTCAACAAAACCAGTTAACTAAAAAATCTGGTAATTCAAACAACCCACAGGCGCAGCAAATGCAAATGATTGGAAAAATAATGCCACTATTTTTTGGTTTCATTTCATGGACTTTACCATCTGGTTTGGTTGTATATTTCCTAACTGGAAACATATTTAGGATTGGACAACAAGCTTTAATCGTAAAAATAGAAGAGAATCAAAAAGCTAAAGAAACACAAAAAGATCAAAAAGAGGATAATAATACATCAGAAACATCAACTGAAAACAAAGATGAAAAAGATGATCCTCGCAAAAACAGAAAAAAAAGAAGGAGAAAATAATGTCTAATAAATGGGTAGAAGTTGAAGCAAAAACCATTGATGACGCTATAAAAGCAGGGTTAAAAGAACTTAGCCTTGAAGATGCAACTCAAGCCAATATAAACATTTTAAGAGAACCAGAAGGTGGAGTTTTTGGAGTTGGTGGAACAAAAGCACTAGTTCGTATTTCAGTAAGAAATGGCGCGCAAAGTAACAACAGAAATGGAAATAGCCGTGGTGGTAATTCACACAACAATAACCAAAGTAAAAGAACACCTAAAACTTACGAAAAAAAGAAATCATATGAAAAAAAACCAAGAGTTGAAGCTGATCCTAAAGAGCAACTTGACGTTTCTATTAAATTTTTAGAGGGTTTAATAAAATCATTTGGACTTGAAGGAATCGTAACTGGAGAAGTTGATGAACAGAACTTACTTGTGGCCGTAAAAGGTGAGCAAACTGAAGCTTTAGTGGGTGAAAAAGGTAACATAATTCGCTCTCTACATGAATTAACTAGAACTGTTATTCAAAGAAAGACAGGTGCTGGTACAAGGCTTAGGCTAGATGTTGCCGATTATGCAGTTAAAAGAAAAGAAGCTTTAACTATTTATGCTGAAAGACTAACAAAGCAGATTTTAGAAGACCATCAAGAAGTAATGCTCGAACCTATGAACTCTGTTGACAGGAAAACTCTTCACGATGCAGTAGCAGATATTGATGGAATTCAGTCTTATTCTGAAGGTAGAGAGCCATATAGATCTGTTGTTTTTGCTCCTACTGGAGATCAGGGAACTAAAAAAGAAGAAGAATGAGCTTTGATCCCCAAATTCCGAGTTGGGGAAAAAGTTTTTTAGCTAAAAATTTAGATAATTTAACTACATACCACAACTGGCTTAAAAATACAGGTGTTAAAACTGGGTTAATTAGTCCTAAAAATGATCAGTTTATATGGGATGAATTTATTGTTCACTCTCTTTATTTTTATAAAATTATTCTTGATTTAAACATTTCAAATAATGATATATATGATCTCGGGACTGGTGGCGGAATACCAGGTTTACCAGTAGGAATTGTTTCTAATGAAAATATCAACTTAATTGATATTAAACAAAAGAGAATTTATGAATTAGAGCGATTCATATCATCTGAAAAACTTAATAATGTAAACGCCGTAAAAGCTGATGCTCAAAAGTATATTCAACAAGAAGTTAATTCTATCTTTTTAATGAGGTGTTACCTTCCTAAAAATGACTTAATAAAGAAATTAGAAAAACACTTATCAAATAACAAAAGTAATACTTTTATTGTATCTTCTAACTCAAACACTGAAGGCCTTTCTGAAGAAGCGTTTCACGTGAAACGAGAAAAATTTCTTATTAATAACGATGAATATAGATTTATTGATGTTATAACAGTTAAGTGAAGACAATTTCCATAATTTGCCAAAAAGGTGGCGTAGGTAAAACAACTACTGTAGTAAATGTCGCAAAAATATTTTCTACCTTAGGATACAAGACTTTAATCATTGATCTAGACCCACAAGGAAACGTCTCTACATATTTAAATTATGATAAAAATCCCGAAAAAGATTCAAATGCAATCGACTTACTTGAGAAAAAAAATGACATAGTTCCAGGAAAAATTAGTAATAATCTTGATATATTAAGTTCAAATATAAAAATCTCTAAATTCAATGAAGAAAAAATAGTCGGAGGTTCTAAGTTACAACATTCTTTTAATATTAATAAACTGGATAGTTATGATCTCATTATCATAGACACACCTCCAACAATGAGTTCATTAGTACAAGAAGCACTTGCAGTTTCTGATTTTTACCTAATACCTGCAAAACCTGAATTTTTAGCTGTTGAAGGTGTGGCACAAGCAATGAATTTTGCAAAAGAATCCATAAAATCAATACAAAATACAAATCCATTATTTTTAGGTGTTTTGTTAAACCAGATAGATAAGAGAAGATCAAGCTATTTAGAATTTGTAACAGAATTAGAGTATCTACTCGCAGAAAAATTGTTAACAACAAAAATTTCTCAAACTGCTGAAATTGCTGACGGACCATTTTATGCTAAAACTGTTGTAGATTTTAAAGAAGATAGTAAATCAAGAAATGAATATTTTGATTTAGCAAATGAAATACTAAGGAAGGTTGGACTACATGAAGAGATCACTGAGCTCCCTGATAACAGATACTAATGTTAGAGAATTTAATGCATTAGAAATTGAAACTAAACTAATTAAAGAAAGCACTTCACAAGCTAGAACCGAATTTAATGATTCAAAACTAAATGAACTGACTGAATCTATTCGTAAAAATGGAATACTTCAACCCTTGATAGTTCAAGAATTATCTGGAAATAACTATGAATTAATTGCTGGAGAAAGAAGATTACGAGCATCCAAATTAGCTGGCTTAGAAAAAATACCCTGTCTAGTAAAAGATGTAAGTTCCAGAGATGCAGCTGTAATTGGTTTAGTAGAAAACATTCAAAGAGCACAATTGAATGCAATTGATGAATCAGCAGGTTTTAATCATCTCGTGGAAACATACAACCTTGAATCTAAAGAAATTGCTCTCTTAGTTGGAAAGAGTAGATCGTATGTAGCAAACTCTTTAAGGTTATCTAAACTATCACAAAAAGTTATCTCTTCACTAAAAGCTGATAATGTGACCATGGGGCAAATCCGTCCTCTAATAAATTTACCTATCAACATACAAGAAAAAATTTTAGATGAAATTATATTATTAAAACTTTCTAGTAGACAAGTTGAGGATAAAGTAAGAAACATTAATTCCTCAGAACCGAGTTCAGATGAAACTTCTGTTTATTATAAAAACTATTTTGAGGATAAAATAGGATCCAAAGTGGAAGTACAGAGTAGAAAAGGGAAGTTTAAAGTTATATTAAACTTTAACTCTTCAGAGGCATTGAAAACATTTGTTGAAAAGATAAATTAATTTTCAAAACTCTTATTCAGACTTTTTAAGATAACTTCTAATACGTCAGCAACTTTATGATATTGGTAATAATTACCAAATAAAACTAAAGTTACTGATTTTGTATTTTTCAACAAATTATGTGCTTTACCAGATTGGGTTATTTTTAATTTATCTCCAACCTCACGTGACAGATCTCTACCAAATTTACTTTCCGTAAAACTTCCCTTAAAGTATGCAATTGAGTTTTCTTCAGACTTTTTAAACGAAATAAATAGGGTTGGCCGAAGTTTATTTACATATTTAATAATATTCTCTTCTTCAACATCTATTCCCACTTCGGATGCAAAAGATGCAACAACATTATTTTTTAAACACACTTCTTTAGTTGCTTCATAAGTTTCAATCTGTACTGGATAATCTTCTTCATTTGGAAAATCAAAACATACCGAGTAGCCCAATAACGAGGTATTTAAATTGGGAGCAATAGATTTTATCGCTTCGTTTAATGAGGTATTTAAGTTTGGTCTCATCAACATTCTAATTTCATGAACCGTCCCAAGACCCACATTTCCATCTACTGATAAACCCCTATTTTCTTGAAACTCAACGACAGAAGTTTCAAGACCCACATTAAAAACTCCGTTTATTGGTTCTGAGTAAAAACCGAGTCTAGATAAAAGCTCTTGGAGTTCCTCTACATCAGATCCCTGTAATTCTGGTTTTGAAAAATTCAAGATGCGATCTCCTAGTTTATATCCATGATTAATAAGCTCTGACCAGAGGTCTTCTTTACTCTTTATTAAATTCAAATTCTTATCATCAATAAAAAGAGAAACAGCAGAAAAAATTTCACCAGTGTCTGCTGATGAGGCATACCCTGCATAAATTAATTTATTGAGAAGGTCATCTAATTCAACATCTGAAAGACTCTTTAAGAGAGAGGCTACATCAAGACTAATTGTCGAGCCACCTTTCAGCATCTATCGCAGCTTGGCAACCAGTTCCTGCAGCCGTAATTGCTTGTCTGTATACAGAGTCTGCAACATCTCCTGCTGCAAAAATACCTGGAACAGAAGTGCTGGTATCTGTGGTAAAACCTGTTTTAATATAACCCTTATCATCAAGCTCAAGAAGGCCTTCAAGAAATGAAACATTTGGTGTGTGTCCAATAGCGAGAAAAACTCCATCAATATTCATATCTTCTTCGGTATTTTCTTTCAAATCTTTTACCGTTACAGATGAAACCTTTTTATCACCCTTAATTTCAGTAATTTCTTTATTCCAAAGTACGTTTATTTGCTCATGGTTTATTACCCTATCTTGCATAATTTTACTTGCTCTGAAAGAATCTCTTCTGTGCACAACGTAGACTTTTTTTGCAAACTTTGTTAAAAATAGTGCTTCTTCCATAGCTGAATCACCACCACCAACCACTACAACTTCTAGGTCTTTAAAGAAAAAGCCATCACAAGTAGCACAAGCGGACACACCGTATCCCTGCAGTTCTTTTTCACCTTTAACTCCAAGCCATTTTGCAGAAGCACCAGTACTGAGGATCACTGTTTTAAACTGGTAGGTTTCCTTTGAGGTTTTTAATGAAAATCCATCATCTATTTTTTCAATTGAATCAACAGTTTCAGTCTTTATTTCTGTTCCAAATCTCTGAGCTTGTTTTTTAAAAACTTGCATTAATTCTGGACCCATTATCCCATCTTCGAATCCTGGATAATTTTCTACATCAGTCGTCAACATAAGTTGACCACCGGACTCAAGGCCTTCGAATAAAATTGGCTTCAGATTAGCCCTTCCAGCATAAACTCCTGCTGTATATCCAGCTGGGCCTGAACCTATAATTGCTACTTCATGCATTTTTTTTCTTCCTTCTGTAATTGTTTAATGATAAAACTAAAAAAACTATACCTAATGCTGATAGGGCAAATCCTGTTGGATTTACTCCTATAAGAACCCCCAAACCTTGCATAATTTTCAGTACACCCATAAATAAAAAAACAAGTGCTGTCAGAAGCAATACAATTAGAAGCAATCCAAGGCTAGCAAAACCTGTAAACCTTTTGACAGGCTTAACTATTAAATCTTTTATAGTTTTAATAAGACTTTCAAATGTTTCTAAAAATTTATCATCTTCCATAATGTAATAATAAGCGATATAGGTTTATTCTTGTAAGACTTTATGTTTCACTATTTTGAGTACTACTCATAATGATAAGTTTATTTTTTTGAACACGGAACCCATTTTTTTTATATAAATTTAAAGCAGACTCATTTGTTTCTTGGGTGTTTAATTTCATACTTAGAAATTTCTTTTGCTTGCTAAATGATAAAACTGATTGAAGTAATTCTTCCCCATAACCCAGCCCTTGATAAGACTTATCCACTCCAATTCTTTGAAGATATGAAAGTTTTCTAGTTTCTCCTAAAATTGCATAGCCTATTAGCTCGCCATTATTTTTTTGAAGGAAAAGATTATTGTTTACACAACTTTTTAAAGTTTCATGAAAGGAATTAGATGAGTTTCTCCAATAGCGGTCGAATATTCTTTCATCTAGCTTTAATAAATACTGAAAATCAGCTACTTCTAAGTTCTTGTGTGTGATGCTAGTTACACCATCCATTTTGTCACTTGAGTAATATCTCATAATTTGATCACAAACATATAGCTTTTTATAAACACACCAACCTGCTGACTCCCAGGAGGCTATTTGATTTTCTGAAATCATTGAAGAATGAAAGACTACACCAGTATCATTTGAGATATTTGAG
Organism: uncultured Candidatus Actinomarinales bacterium; assembly: GCA_963979435.1. Taxonomy (GTDB): domain Bacteria; phylum Actinomycetota; class Acidimicrobiia; order Actinomarinales; family Actinomarinaceae; genus Actinomarina. The sequence goes on from CAXBVE010000014.1 coordinate 12,374, forward strand.
AACTTTTTTAATAAACCGTGCCCACCGTAAACTTTTTCAAAATATACATACGGGTAGTAGTCGTTCCATTTTCTTGTATAGTAAGATCCGTTGAAAGAGTAATTTAGTTTTTTTTCATTTGTTAAATACATATTTTAAAATCTTTTTATCCTCTTCAAAAGTTAGTAAATTTTTTGCTTCTTCGTAGCCAACAATTGCTAACTCTTCAATCTCACTGTCAGGTTCTTTATCAAAAGCTTGGATAACTTTCATTTCATAAAACCACACAGTTTTATTAATTACTTCATCAACTAATCTGATTTCATATCTAGATTCAGCAATAGGTTTATCATGATTTAACTCAACCCTGAATCCGGTTTCTTCATAAACTTCTCGAACTGCAGTGTCGGTCGGTTTTTCACCTTCTTCTAAGTGTCCTTTTGGAAAACCCCAAAAACTTTTATCTACAATTCCATCATTTCTTTTATTTTTAACAATAAGTATTAAGTTGTTATAAAAAACAATTCCACCAGCTGCAAAATCTACTTTAGAATTCATACTGTATAGTTTCCAATCTTCTTCTAAGCTATCAATATGGTACCAACAACATTATTAAAAGTTTTAAATGAAAACCCATTTTTGAAGGATGTTGCGACATTTTATAAAAATGCAGGCTATCAGCTCTATTTGGTTGGTGGTGCGGTAAGAGACGGAATACTGGATATCTCAACTAAAGATTTTGACTTTACTACTGATGCGAATGTTGATGAGTCATTGAAACTATTTAAAGAAAATGGATTTCAGACAACTGAAATTGGTAAGGCTTTTGGAACGATAGAAGCCTTGTATGAAAATTTTTCTTTACATATAACTACCTTTAGAGAAGATTCTTATGAAGAAACATCACGAAAACCGGATATTATTAGTTCAAACAATTTAGAGAATGACTTAAAACGAAGAGATTTTACAATCAACGCAATTGCTTATGATATTTTAGAGAATAAGTTAATTGATCCCTACGGAGGATTAAAAGATTTATCTCAAGGAGTTATAACAACACCTCTTTCCGCAGATATCTCATTTTCAGATGACCCTTTACGAATGCTTAGAGCTTGTCGGTTCATAAGCTCTCATGGATTTTCGCCTGACGCGAATACTTTTGAAGCCATTAAAAAAAATATAGATAGAATCGAGATAGTCAGTAGTGAGCGAGTTAGAGATGAGCTTACGAAACTTTTAATTGGAGCCAATCCATCTTTGGGTATAAGAGCATTTGTTGAAAGTGGATTAAGTATCAAAATAATGCCTGAACTTGATGAGCTGAAGATTGAAGTTGATCCAAAACATCATCATAAAGATGTTTACGAGCATACTCTTATTGTCGTAGACAGAGTTTTACCAAATATTGTTTCTAGGCTAGGTGCTTTGCTACACGATATTGGAAAACCAAAAACGAAGGGCATAGAAAATGGAAAAGTTCATTTTAGACACCATGAAGTTGTTGGTGCAAGAATGACTAAACAAATTCTAAAAAGATTAAAATTTAGCAAAAAAGAAATACAGGACATATGCTTACTAGTAGAGAATCACTTGCGTCCTCATACTTTTAAAATGGGATGGACAGATTCAGCTGTAAGAAGATATATTGTTGATTCTGGTGAATTGATGGATCAGTTAAATGATTTAGTTCGTGCAGACATAACAACTAAAAACAAAAATAAGTACGACGAAATTAACAAATATCTTGATGATATGGAATCAAGGATTGCAGAAGTTAAAGAGAAAGAGGAACTTTCTAACTTAAGACCTCCAGTATCTGGTGATGACATAATGAAACTATTTAACTTGAAACCAGGACCCAGTGTTGGAATAATAATGAAAGCTCTTTACGAACAGAGATTGAATGAAGGCGAAGTTTCTAAAGAAGAGGCAATTCAGTTAGCCGAAGATATTTTTAAAAAATTATAATTGTATAAATATGCATTTTAATGTATATTTATACAATGACAAAGTCAACCCTACAAAGGCAAAAAATAATAGCTGACCTGATTGAAAGTGGTAATATCTCTTCTCAAAACCAACTTAAGGGTCTGTTGAAGAAAAACAGTCTTTTAATAACTCAAGCAACACTATCAAGAGACTTAAGTGAGCTGGGGGCTATAAAAAAAAGACAAAAAGATGGTTTATTAGTTTATGTTTTACCAAAGGATCAAGATAACAATGCCCATAGAAAAATTGCTATAAATGCTTTAAACGACTTTGTTTTGGAAGTAGATTCAGTACTAAATCAAGTTGTAGTTAAAACTACCACTGCAGCAGCACAGGTAGTTGCTGAAGCTATTGATAATCTATTTTTAGATAATGTAATAGCCTCATTAGCAGGTGACAACGTAGTTTTAATTATTTCAAGCAGTGAAGAAAAAGCAAAAATAATTTCAAAAAATATTGAAAATGTTCTTGGCTGAGATTTTTATGAATGCTTGAATATTTAAAATATTCCGATAAAAAAATTCATGATAATTTATTTATCAGCGAGCCAATTGTGGATAAAAGTCTAAACAGTCCTAACCAAGTTTTAGTTCGTATTCCAGATTCTAAAAAGCCAATTACAGATGTCATCCTTAGTTTCGATGGACAGAATCTCTTTGATAAAAAAACAAGTCATTTTGGTAGTATTTTCAACCTAGAGAAACTTATCCAGACTGCAGAAACTGACCGAGACAAAAATATATTAGTTATTGCTGTTACTTCCAACAATCAAAGACAAACACAATATAATCCTTATCCACGTAAAGTTTCAAAAATATCTTCGTCGCATCTTAAAATGATTATTTTAGATGTCATTCCTTCAGTTCTTGAAAATTTTAAGCTAGACATTACAAATACTAAAAAACATGTATTGGGAGCATCTATGGGAGCATTAATGGCTATTAAATTCTCAATAATCAATCCTGAGTTCAATAATATAATATGTTTATCGCCTGCATTTTGGTTTGGCTTTCCTGGCGTAATATTAGATATTAAAAATTTAGATAATAATACTTTTCTTTACCTTTACACAGGTCAAAAAGAAGGTCATATTTTCAATGATGAGGTCAAAAATATATTCCCAAAAGAATGGGAACTAGATTTTTCGACGAATGATAATTTTTATGTTTCAGGAGTTAACTTAATGGAGAATTCTTTTATAGAAAATGACATAAAATATGAATACTTAATAGAGGAAGAAGGAATGCATAATGAGTCATATTGGGGAAAAGTGTTAGAAAAATATTTTCAAGAATTGTTATAAATCGTAAAAAGTCAATAAAAACAACTTACTTAGCAAATAAAAACAGAAAATAAAAATTATATTTAAATAATCTCTACTACTAAAGTAATCTAGTCGAAAGACACAGACTAATAAGGAGAATATATGCCGAAGGGCAAAGTAAAATGGTTCAACCAAACCAAGGGCTATGGTTTCATAGCACCTGAAGATGGTGATAAAGATGTGTTTGTTCACATCACCGCAGTACGCAATGCTGGAATGAATAATCTTGAAGAAGATCAAGAGGTTGAATTTGAGATTGTAGAAAAAAATGGCAAAGCTTCAGCTGAAAATCTGAAGTAGAGTTCCAGTTAAACTGGTTTTTAAAAAGGAGCGCTAGTCGCTCCTTTTTCTTTATAAATAGTATTGGCAAAAGAACCTATAGATACATTATCCTTAATGAAGTTATGAATTTATCAAAAAAAGCTAGAGAGAGAATTGCAAAGACTATTAAAAATGGTGCAGTCTTACTCCATGGAAATAAAACTATTTATAGAAACAATGATGCAAACTATCCATTTCGTCAGTTTTCTGATTTTCATTATTTGACAGAGTGGCCAGAACCTGATGCTCACGCAGTAATACTAGTTAACGATTCAGTGCCAGAACTCCATATGTTTGTTTTAGATAAAAATGAAGAAATGGAAACATGGGACGGAAAAAGGATTGGAAAACAAGGCGCTGTAGATCTTTATGGAGCAAAGATTGCTTATTCGAATACACAATATAAAAGTGAATTAATAAACCTTCTAAAAGGCCATACAGACATTTATTGCGATTATTCATCAAGTTCTTTTCAGGAAATAGACCAACAGGTTCTTAATCTTGCAGTTCCTTATGACCAAAGGGGAGGAAACTTTAGTAAAGCTAACCTACATTCACTTCAACCAATACTTTCTGAATTAAGGTTAATTAAGCAGGAGGGAGAGTTAGAACTTTTACAAAAAGCATGTGATATAAGTATTGAAGGCCACCTTGCTGCAATGAAGTTTACAAAACCTGGAGCTTATGAATATCAAGTTGCTGCTGAAATGGAAAAGACTTTTTACCACCTTGGAGCAGAAAGACTTGGATATAACTCAATTGTTGCAGGAGGAGACAATTCTTGTATTCTCCACTATTCCACAAACAGAGAAGAACTTGAAGATGGAAAACTCTTATTAATAGATGCTGCTGCAGAGTATGGAATGTACTCATCAGATATTACAAGAACCTTTCCTGTAAACGGAAAATATACTCCTGAACAAAAAGCAGTTTATTCAGAAGTGTTGAAAGTTCAAAATTTAGGAATTGAAATGGTGACAACCCAAAACACTATGCAAGACGTTCATAAGGAAACTATCGCTTCCATTGCAGAATCATTAGTCAATTTAGAACTGGTTCCAAATAATATTGAAGATACAATTTCAATGATGCACTACTTTCAATTTTTCATGCACGGTACAGGTCACTGGTTAGGTTTAGATGTTCATGATGCTGGGAGTAATGAGTTAAACAATGAACCGAGAAAGTTTGCCCCAGGTATGGTTACAACAATTGAACCTGGTATTTACATCAGGCCATCAAAACCAGTCATCAATTTTCCCCTATTAGAACGAGATCCTGAAAAGATAAAAATAAGAAGAAAAGAAATGGGTATGGAGGCTGCTACAAGGTTGGAGCAAAAAGAAATGCGAGAAGCAAAAACTGTTGAACATAAAATTCCAGAAAGCTTACTAGGTATTGGAGTAAGAATAGAAGATAATATTCTTTGTACTGAAAATAAATCAGTTAACTTAACCGAAGCATTGCCTCGAAGCATAGATGAAATAGAAAATATTTGTAGCTAATTATGGTCTCACCAAAGTTTGTTTATGGTATTTATGAATCACGTCTTCAAAAAGAACTTTTAACGAAACAATTACCTCAGCATATTGGACTTATTCACGATGGACACAGAAGATATGCGCGTAGAGAAAAGTTATTAAGCTATGAGGTCTCATACAGAATTGGGATGGTTCGATTCAAAGAATGTGTTTCATGGTGTGACGAGTTAGGAATTAAACATATAACAAGCTGGTTGCTGTCAAAAGAAAACCTTTCTCGACCACAAGAAGAACTAGAGCCATATTACAAGGTTGTAAATGAACTTTTTGAAGAGTTAATCATCGACGATATTGTAGACAATTTTAAAATACAGTTTATTGGTAGTTTTGATCAACTACCCGACTACCTTCAACAAACTATTCAAAAACTTCAGGAAGTTAGAGGTGGTGGCGAAAAAACTCTAACAATTGCTCTTGGCTATGGGGGTAGGCAAGAAATAGTAGATGCAATTAAAAGTTTACTTAAAAACAATAAAGATGGAGATATTGATGAGCTAATTGAAAATATGACAGATGAAGATCTCAGAGAGCACCTGTATTCACCAGGAGTTCCTGATATAGACTTGGTTATAAGAACTAGTGGAGAAGCAAGACTTTCAGGTTTTTTGTTATGGCAAAGTGCATATTCAGAATTTATATTTCAGGATGTTTTTTGGCCAGAGTTTAGAAAAATCGACTTTTTACGTTGTTTGAGAGAATACGTACAACGCGAAAGAAGATTTGGTAAATAGCTCACCCCCTTTCCTTACAATCCAAACAAAGGTAAAATAAAGTTCTATGAATCTAGTTGAAATAATCAATGAGCTGAACTTCAATGTACTTTTCCCGTTGTTCATAGGATTCAAGTTTCTCCTTGAAACCTATTTAAAACAGAGAAACATCCAATCTATGGAAGACAATAAAGATGCTATACCTGAGCGTTTTGTAGGTGTTGTGACAGAAGAGGAATACAAAAAATCAATTAATTACAATACAGAGAGAATTCGATTTTCAATGCTTACAGCTCTTATTTCGGTTGGAGTTTTGTTACTATTCACTACCGGCGGGTTACTTAATTCTCTAACAAAAGTAGTCCAAGGAGTTACTCAATCAAATGTTGTAGGGATTATTTTACTTGGGTTATTTATAGTTTTAATTGATGAAATAATAGGAATTCCATTAGCTATATACTCCACCTTCTATCTTGAAGAAAAGTATGGCTTTAACAAAACAACAACAAAAACATTTATTCAAGACTTAATAAAAAGTCTTTTGATCTCTATTATTTTTTCTTCAACCCTATATGCTGTTGTAATTTCAATAATTGAACGACTTGGAGATAACTGGTGGATATATGCTTTCGTAGCAGTTTTTTTATTTCAAGCCATAATATTTTATTTATATCCCGTTTTGATTCTTCCACTTTTTAATAAACTAGAGCCAATTACTGATGAGAAATTTAAAGAACCTATTGAGAAACTTCTCAACAAAATTAACTTTAAAGCAAAAGGACTTTTTGTAATGGATGGAAGCTTAAGAAGCTCGCATGGAAATGCATTTTTTACAGGATTTGGAAATAACAAGAGAATAGTTTTTTATGACACATTATTAGAAACCATTACTCCAAAAGAAATGGAGTCAATACTAGGACATGAATTAGGCCATTATAAATTAGGGCACATTAGAAGAACGCTTATAAGTTCCATCTTCTTTGGTTTTCTTGGTTTTTACATTCTAGGCCAGGTTTTTATGGCCGATCAATTCTTTTATGGTCATGGGTTAGATGAAATAACTCTATATTCTAAATTCTTACTATTTTATCTTGTTATCGGCTCATATACTTTTTTTACTAAACCTTTTACCTCCTATATTTCTAGACAAAGAGAATTTGCTGCTGATGATTTTTCAATTGAGTACACAGAAGTTGAAAGTATGATTTCGGGACTTCTTAAGTTGAGTAAGGATAATTCTTCAAACTTAACACCGGATAATCTATATAGCTCTTATTATTATTCACATCCACCAATTGCAGAACGCGTAAAAAGCCTAGAAGGTAAAAAAGATTTAGGGAACACTAAGGACGAATAAAGCCTGAAGAGTTAAAGCTACTGTAATAAATAAAAATATATACTGTGTTTTATCACTCTGTTCATGTCCAAACATCTTTACAGATAAATCATGAGCCAAAACAACACTTAACATGTGGCCTAAAAGAGTAACAACTACCTGTATGATCCATAAAGCAACTGGTGATACAAAATAACTAATTGTTATATCTTCGATACCAAATAAGTTCCAACCCAATCCTATTGGGTCGTTAAGTCTATATAAAAATGTTTGTGACTCAAAAAGTAATAAGCTTATATAGTGTGTCACATGGTAGGCAAAAGCTATTGGAAGCATAGTGTGTCCAAAAGCAAGTGAAGTTTCATTGAGACTGTATTTAGATTTCCCAACTTTTAAAGCAAAATAACATGCAAATCTATAGAAACAAATAATTAGCAGGTTAATACTAATGAAAGCCACTGTCGCAAAACCAGTGTCGTAGATTTGAGCACCAAACCTGTCGTACCATACAACTGTTCCACGAAGCCCATCATAAGTAACGGTTCCAATCATCAACAATATAAAATACTCCATCCCAGGGAGCCTGGATAAATTCGCTAAATTGCTCAACATTGTTTTTAAGACCGGCTTAGAGTAAGGAATTCTTAATTTACTGTACAAGTGGTGTAGCAACAATAACGGATCAACTTCAAAGGAAGATTTTTTAAATTTATACATCAAAATATTGACAGAAGAAAATAAAATTATGAAAGCAATGGCAATATGAAAAGGATTTCCTGGCTTTCTCCAAACTAATTCAAACCAAGTCAATCCTAAAAATAGCACTGAAGCCATATAGACAGAAGAGGGTTTTGGAGAGTTATTATTTAGCAAATTTAAAGGATTGAATTTTGAGTACACATCACCAAAAAAAAGACCAAGCACTGGTACTCCAATCCATAAAAAAACCCACAATATTAAAGGAGAAATGGAAGTTTTGGCTACTTCCTCACTCACCACACCTGGCAAAACAATTAATAACAAAATAATCAGTCCAAATAATTTTCCTAAAATAGACGGATTACTTTCAAGTACTGTCTCCTCAGCTACAAGTACCGATTCTTTCCAAGAAACTTTTAAAAAAACAAATGTCAAGATGATGACTAATGCTGAAACATTTAAAACTGTTTCAAAAGGAATTGGTAAGTCTCCAACACTTCCTATTCCATGTCGAAAATTCTCTAAAGTTAATAATTTCATTATTCTTTACTACATCTTACATATCGACTAAAATATCATCTATAGGAGA
>CAXBVE010000015.1:0-20218 GCA_963979435.1 uncultured Candidatus Actinomarinales bacterium
CTCTTCAACTACAACTTCTTCTTTGACTTCTTCTACAGGAGCCTCTTCAACTACAACTTCTTCTTTGACTTCTTCTACAGGAGCCTCTTCAACTACAACTTCTTCTTTGACTTCTTCTACAGGAGCCTCTTCAACTACAGGCGCTGATGCGGCAATTGCCTCTCCACCAGCCCATGATTGTAAAACTTCTTCAACAGTATTTCCAGATGCTTCAGCTCTTGCTTCAGCTGATCGCTGAACCAATGTTTCTGGAGCTCCGAGTATCTCTGCTACTTTGGCTAATAATTCACTCATCATTATCTCCTGATATCTCTGATACAGTTTCAGACTCAGTAACGGATCCACCAATAATTGCTTTTAGTGTTGAGAGGGTAAATAAGAATGTTGAAAGTAAAAATAATAAAGATAGAAACAATATGAAAGTGTATGGAGTTGAAATTAATGACCATGTGATCAAGAAACCTTCTCCATAAATTGTTGGATTACCTGCATTTGCACCAGCATTCCATGAAAATCCCGAATTAATTCCAATTAAGGTATTCAATGAAAGTGTCGCTACAACAGAGGTTCCTAAAAGATAAGCATTAAAAGTTTCCAATCGACCATAGATGAATTCTCTTCCATATATTTTTGGCACTAGATGATAGACAAATGGAATCAAGATAAGAATGAGGCTATACATATATCCGTAACGGACACTGTATTCAAAATTAGTAAGACTTACAATCGGCGTAACATTAGATATTGAACTAATAATTTGTAAAACATTTGTTAATCCAAATACGACAAAAGCAAAACTTATCAGAACTGAAAAAACAGGCTCTTTATTTTCTTTTGTAGCAATGGTCTTTGAGTAATTAACTATTAGAGCAAGGAGTGGAATTATCAGGCTAAGGGAGAGGTAAATTGAGACATTCTCAATCCAATCAGGTAACGTAGTTCCATAAAAATATTTAAAACCACTCCAGGGTAATAGGAATAAATAACCCCAGAAACTTATTGTCCCCAGTGTTTTACTGAATAAAGTTGCTTGCATACCTTTAGTTATCAAGAAGTAAAAAATTGATAAGAATACAAACGAACAACCAACATATATATGTGTTGACAGGTACATAGAATTTATGAAAAAGTTATCAGACATAACGGTGTATTCGCTTCTGTAAATTAGTAATGAAATTAGATAAAACACAACAGCCCCAAGTAGAAATTGACTACTCAAAAAGATTGAGGGTTCTTTTTTAGCTAAAAAGTTTAACAATATGAGACCTAAAAAAGCTCCGACTAAGAGTATTTTAATTAATAAAAGAACAGATGTATTTCCAAGATCGAGTAACTGTTCAGGTGATATAAAAGCTAGTACCACATCTATAAATTCAATGCCGATTAACCCAAGTCCGGTGAGGAAGAAAAGAGGAAATATAATTATCGATCTTCCTAATGACTTAGACAAAAGGTAGACAACTGTCACAACCAATATAAAAGAAAATAAAAAATTGAAACTGATTTGGTTCGACAGCTTATCTAAAAATCCATAATTTAGAACCTGGTTTCCAGGAAGAACATTTGAGAAGGATCTAAAGGCATCTTTTAAAAAATTTATTGAAGCAGATAGTAAAACTACTAAAGGAAGTAGAAAAATAAAAACTTTGGATAAGTCTTGTTCATTGTTTGGAATCAATTTTATTTTCATCAATTTCTATACTAATTACTCAAACAAACTTTAGTAGTAAACATAATAAATACAGAGAAAAAACTTAATAAATTAATAAAAAAACTTATTCATTCAATTTATAATATTGCATGGTTTTGCGATAAAATAGAATGTAAACATTAAGGAACTGCGTTGATAAATTTTGTATATAGAAACCGAGTAAAACTCGGTTTACCAACTTTCTTTGCTGGCTTAGGTAGCTTGACGGGTGGAGTTATAGTTGCTCATTATGCAGGTTTTCCTCAAGGTGAAATTGTAGATTATTTCAACTGGATACCAAGAGGTTGGCTTCCACAGACCATTGGTCAATTTATTGCCTTTAGTGGCAGTCAATTAATTCTTATTGGATTAGTTCTTATGGCATGGAGCGATAAACCACTTACCTGGAGTAAGGCAGCATATTTTTCTTTTTTAAGCTGGCTTCAACTTACATTAATTTTTGGGGTCCTTCCATCGGAGTGGCTGAACCTAGCACAAGGTCCATTAGAGTGGACTAACCAAAGAGAGTTTATTAAATTTCCACCAATGTTATTTCTTGGTAATGAAGTCTCTATGAGCTTTGGAGCTTTGAAAGATGTTATCCAATTAGGAATATCACAAGGTGCATTAATTGCTGTCTTTGTGCTTGGGTACATGGTTCAAGATATCAATAACATGAAAGAAAAAGGCAAAGTTAAAATTTCTGACTATGGCAAAAAAGTTGTGAAAACAGGTACAGATGGCTAAAAAATCTGAAGTACTAATAGAAATGCCAGAGTTTGAAAAAAAATACAATCTTGCAATGGTTGATGCACAAAAAGTATCATCTAGAGTTCGTCCGAAACAATTTCTTCATATCGACGAAGCAGAATGTATTCTTTGTGAGGGTTGTGTAGATATTTGTCCGTGGAAATGTATCCACTATTTATCTGTTGATGCCATCGATGACTCTGTAAATGTAGAGTCTCCCAATGCAGAAGAAGCTCCAGGCTTTTTCGTCGTTGACGAAGATGCTTGTACAAGATGTGCGCTCTGTGTTGACAGGTGTCCTACTGGAGTAATTTCATTAGGTAAATTTGCTGGATCTTTAGCTGATGCAGCTGTTGAGAATGGTGTGTACACAGCACCTTGGGATGAAGACTCAGGGGAAAGAACTGACAGACACGGGTATATATATGGAAGGTTATAAAATAATATAATGGCAAAATTAACCCTTAAAGAGAGATTCAAAAAAGTATCCGCCGGTTCCGGAGATGCAGCTAGAGCAAGCAAGTTTGCGACAAGTATTTTTCGTCCAGGCTCACCTTTTAGAAAAGGTTATTCTGATAGCCCGAGAAACAGATCATATGTAGTGATGAACAACGTTCTCTATCACTTACACCCTGTAAAAGTGAAACGACATGGTGTGCGTTTGTCATACACACTTTGCCTAGGAGGAATGAGTTTCTTCCTATTTATAGTTCTGACTATTACAGGTATTTGGTTGATGTTTTACTTTCGACCAACAGAGATGGCCTATGCAGATATTCAGGCCCTACAGACGAGCGTAGCATTTGGTTCCTTAGTGAGGAATATGCATAGGTGGGGAGCACACCTTATGGTTCTTGTAGTTTTTCTTCATATGTCACGAGTTTTTTATCATGGAGCATATAAAGCACCTAGAGAATTTAACTGGGTCATAGGCGTTATTTTGTTATTTTTAACATTATTTCTGTCTTTTACTGGCTACCTTCTTCCTTGGGATCAGCTGGCTATTTGGGCTGTTACTGTCGGTGGCAACATGGCAAGTTACACGCCGGTGTTTGGCGCCCAAATTAAGTTTGGGTTATTTGCTGGCTTAGAAGCAACAACAGCTACATTGCTCAGATTCTATGTATTGCACGTTCTATTCTTCCCATTCATCATTGTTATCTTTATGGCAATTCACTTTTGGAGAGTTAGAAAAGATGGAGGTATCTCTGGACCGCTCTAGAGAATTATAAAACATGGTTGATATCCCAGAACACTTACTTTTAAGATCCGCAGAAGCTAGAGCTAAGGCTTTGGGGATTACTGTTGAGCAAGCTCTTGCTGAAATGAAAGGTGAAGCTACCCCGACTGTTGTCGACGAGGAGCCAGAAGTCATTGAAGTAGACTTACCTACACCAGTTGAAGCTGAAGCACCTGCTCCTGTAGAAACTCCTAAAGTTGAAGCAACACCTGCAAAAGCTGAAGCACCTGCTCCTGTAGAAACTCCTAAAGTTGAAGCAACACCTGCAAAAGCTGAAGCACCTGCTCCTGTAAAAGCAGCAACACCTGCGCCTCCAAAAGCAGATACGCCAGAAGAAGTAGATTTTGCTCCAGAAGTCAAAGTAACACAAAGACTATTAACTGTTGTTAAGGCAAAACCAATTCAAAAAGCGGCATCTGAGCCAGTTGATAAAGTTAACACTTGGCCACACCTCATGCTTCCAGAGTTTATTTCATTAATGGCAATGATGGCATTTTTAATTTTATTGAGTGCAATACTACAGGCACCACTTCTAGAAGAGGCAAATCCAAATATTACTCCTAACCCAGCAAAAGCTCCTTGGTACTTTCTTGGATTACAGGAGGCATTGTCTTATTGGGATCCGCAGATTGCTGGAGTTATGATTCCACTTGTTATTGGCTTAATTGGTTTTGCAGCTATTCCATATATTGATAGAAACAAGGAGAACAATCCGTCAAAGAGAAAATACGCAATCATGATGTATACATTTTTCCTAGCTGGAGCTGGAACACTTACGATAATCGGAGTGTTGTTTAGAGGACCTGGTTGGAACTGGACGTATCCATGGATTGACGGCATATGGTTTGATGACTTATTAGATTGGATATATTTCGAATGAGCATAGTTGAGCTATCTTTTATTGCCATTGGGGCAATAGGTTTATTAGGTGTTGTAGGAATTGTCGCAATTGTTAGCGGTAGAGGACCTGGAAACATTGATTGGAAGAAAAACTTAGACAAACGAGCTGTAAAAGCCGAAAAGAGTAAAGAAAAGACAAGTTTTTTTGCACCCTCAAAACCAAAATCAGTTGAAGAAGTAAATGTCGAAGAAGTTACAGCAGATGAAACTGAAGAAGTTGTAGAAGAGACTGACGGCTCAATCAAAATTGAAGAAAAAGTAGTTTACGAAGAAATCTCTGAAGAAGAGAGATACATCACAAGAAAACAATTTTTAGGAAAAGCACTTGGAGGCACGTTTGGAGCTTTCATGGGAATCCAAGCGCTGGCATGGCTTGGGTTTCTGTGGCCAAAAGTATCAGGTGGTTTCGGTTCCAAGGTTGATGCTGGGAAAATTGAAGATCTGAAAAATCAAATTATACAAGCAGATGGTTCTGTTATACCTGCTTTCATTCCAGAGGCACGAGCATATGTTTTACCATTCAGCGAGAGTACCGCAGGAGATTCACAATTTACTGACGGATCAACAATTGCTGATGGATTAGTCGCCGTTTATCAAAGGTGTGTCCATCTTGGTTGTAGGGTTCCATGGTGTAACTCATCTCAAGGTTTCGAATGTCCATGTCATGGTTCAAAATACAATATGGTTGGAGAGTATTACGCAGGACCAGCACCCAGAAATTTAGATAGATTCGCAGTAAATGTGTCATCAGCAGGAAAGCTTATTATTGACACAGGTACAATTATTGAGTCCCCTAGAGCTCCAGGACTTTCTGTAAAATATCCTCAAGGTTTATCATGTATCGCTTTAGCTCCAACTGAAGAGTCTTAATGAATAGTTCTATTTTCATAACCCTTCTTTCATTAGCTATTGTTGGTGCTTTGGCATACTTTGCTGCTGTTGGGTTTAGAGGTTCTGGAAAGAATGAAGAGCTACCTGCAAACCTTACAAAATATAAATCTGATGATGAATTGGAAACCAAACACCTTGATAAGTCATTGTCATGGGCTGTACTTATTGCTTCCCTTTTAACTATTATGATTCCACTTTATTATCTTGGTGAAGACTCACGACAAGAGAGTTTCGTTGAAGAGTTTGAAGATGTCTCCGTAGAAAGAGGACATCATTTATACGAAGAATTTGGCTGCGGCAATTGTCATGGTGTAGATGGTGGCGGTGGAGCTGCTTCCTACGTAGAAAAACGTAGTGGAGTTAAGGTAACGTGGGCAGCACCTGCAATTAATAATGTTTTCTATAGATATGATGATTCGGAAGTTAAATACTGGCTTATTTATGGAAGAGCCAACTCACCTATGCCTGCTTGGGGTCTTGAAGGTGGAGGTCCAATGAATGATGGACAACTTGAAGATTTGATTGACTACCTACACTCATTTCAGGTAGAGCAGTCCTTTGAATTAGGAACTATTGAATCAAGTATCAACTCTTCTTTACTCAGACTTGAGAACTCAGCACTTCAAGTAGAAAACGAAATTATTAACCAGAAACTTTTAATTGAAGAAATAAAAGCTGGGCCAGCAAAACTACCTGTCTTACAAGAAGCTGTTGATAAAATTTCAGCATTACTTGAAAAAGATAGCGGGATTGATTCGGATGAGGATGGTCTCTATGACTCGGTAGAAGTTGAGATTTCAGAATATAGTGCAACAATTGCAGACATTGTAGGTTTATCTATTTTAAACCTGAACCCAGAAGAAGAAGAATCGACACCATCTAGAAAAGACGCTTCTGTCGCTAGAGGTTATTTATCGCAGCTCAACTCACAATTAATAAACACTGGCATATTGGTAGAGGGTCAAGAAAAATTCTTAAATGAAGGATTAGATGGACTTAAATTTCTAGAAACAGCATTAGAGCAAAGGCTATGGGAAGTTTCATTTGAAGATATTGCCGAATCAACATTTGGTGGGAATATAGATGATGCCAAACGAGCTGTAGGTCTGTTCAATGCTTACTGTGCACGATGCCATACTGCAGGCTACTCAGCTGGTGTTGCGTATACAAAGAAAATTGGATCTGGCGGATTAGGGCCAGCACTTAGAGGTGGTAGAGCAAATATACAGTTTAAATCTAGAGGTGACCTTATTGATTTTATTATCAACGGGTCCGTCAATGGTAAAGGATATGGAGTCAATGGTGTTGGCGGAGGTAAGATGCCAGGATTCGGAGCTGTATTACCAGAGTCTGACATTACATTAGTGATAGACTATTTAAGAGGAATGGAGCCTGATGCGTGACATAATGAGATCGTTGCTTTCAGCAAATCTAACAATCACTGGAATAATTATGTTTATAGGTTCTCTTGTAACATTTTTTGGATCAACATTTTTAATCAATGCAACCAACCTTGGTAAAAGATTAGGATTTTTAGTAGTTGGAGCAGGAACCTTCGGTTGGTGTATTATAAATTCAATACTCTTTGTTCTTTACGCACCCCGAGGTCCAAAACCTGCAGAAATTGAGGGACTAAATGCTTTCGAAATTAGAATTCTTCCCTTAACATTTCTCGCTGGTTCTACAATACTCTTTGTAATGTTTGTTCTTGCACTTAATAGGTACGAACAAGAGAAAATTGAAGCTGAAGACACTACTGATTAAAAAACTATAAACCTCTCCTCTGTATAATTAAATCATGGAACAAATAGTAGATATTATCACAACAATCGTACAAGTAATTATCGTCGGTATAGTTATTTTTAGACTTTTCAGAATACTAAGACCCTTCGAGAGAGGTCTAATAGAGAGATTCGGAAAATATAACAGAGAAGCGAGTCCAGGTTTAAATATTGTTATACCTTGGGTTGAACGTCTCATCATAGTTGACATGAGAGAGCAAGTTATTGACGTACCTCCACAAGAAGTTATTACAAAAGATAACGTAAACATCACAGTTGATGCTGTCATATATTACGAACCAACAGATCCAAAGAAATTAGTTTATAACGTAGGAGACTTCATTACCGCTGCAACAAAACTAGCTCAAACTAACTTAAGAAATGTTGTAGGTGATTTGGAACTAGACGCAGCACTGACTTCTAGAGAAAATATTAATACTCAATTAAAACTTATTCTTGATGAAGCTACTGACAAGTGGGGTACTCGAGTTGTAAGAGTTGAGATTCAAAGAGTAGATCCACCACAAGATGTTCAAGATGCAATGAACAAGGTCATGAAAGCTGAAAGAGACAGAAGAGCAGCAGTTACTCAAGCTGAGGGTGAGAAAAAAGCTGCAATTTTGACCGCTGAGGGAGAAAGACAGTCACAAATATTATCTGCACAAGGTGAAGCAGAAGCTCTTAAAGCTGTTGCGGATGCACAAAAATATGAAAAAATTGCAGTCGCACAAGGTGAAGCAGAGGCTATTGAACAAGTCTTTAATGCAATTCATAAAGGAAATCCATCAAATGATTTGATCGCTATTAAGTATCTTGAATCATTAGAAAAAATTGCCGATGGAAATGCAACCAAGATATTCTTACCAGCTGAATTATCAGCGACATTGGGAAGTATTGGGGCTATCTCTGAATTATTTAAAGAAGATAAAGAAGAATCAGATAAACTTACTGACGAATAAGTAAATACCTATTAGTAGAAGTGAGATACCACTTACTTTATTTATTAAAATTTTTGTCTTGTCAGATGAATTCTTGAAGAAGTAATCACTAGTAAATGCATAGGTAATATCTGCAATAAAATTTATAGCTAAAGTGATAAGACCAAGATAAATTAAGCTCACGAAATAACTTGTTTCGTCTGACATATAAATTGGCAACACAGTGAGATAAAAAACCCACATTTTAGGATTCAAGAGATTAACTTGAAAACCTGATAGAAAAGCAGAATTATCAGCTAGTTTTTTTTGGGTACCTGCATTTGATGTAATTGTTTGGCAGCCCTTAAAAATAATATAGATAGAGCCAATAAAGTAAATGATATTAATCATGACAGGTACAGTGTTAACTAAAAGACTTACAACTATTGCAGAAACTAAGGTTATTCCTATTGCTCCAACAGCAGCACCTATACCAACCTCAATACCCTTACGTCGTGAATTCTGGACAGATTGATTTACAACTAAAGCAATAATCAAACCAGGGCTAAAAGCAACGCTAAATTGGATTATTAAAAAAGGGAGTAAAACTGTAGAACTAATCACACAAGTGCAGTACTAGATTCAAGCTTTACTTTTTTGAAGCTCAGGAACTCCAAGAACCATACTTATTTCAAGATCTTTATACTCTTCTGCTATCTGATTACCAATAATAATTAGCAGCTCAAGTGTTGCCTCTTTTTTTCCTTCATTAGCTCCAAAAGTACGGGGAGCATCAGTGTATTGTTTTTTTAAATTACTAAATAGTTCTGTTGATTCTGTTTTATTGAAATTATCAGAAATCATTTTTTTAGTAATTGATTCAAAACTTTTTCTTTGTCTTCTTGGTAGGTTAAATTTCATATAGATATACTAACTAGCTATTGATTCTTACTTGTAGAGAGACTTCATAATCTTCTGAGTACTTAACTGTATCTAGTTCAGTAAAATCAAACTTTTCATGAAAACTAAACGATGGTGTATTTTTGCTGGGAAGTAAATTTATTTCAGCTGTTAAGTGTGAAATGTTATTTATTTCAGCAAAGTTAACAACTTCATCATAAAGTTTTGAACCTATAGACCTTTTCCTATAATTTTTATCAACAGCTATTCGATCAATATATAAAAAATCACTTACTCGTTTGCTAATTTCATTGAAATTTTTATGTTCTATATCATTCATATAAGAGTTTGTTGTTTCAGTATTTTGGAAACAAATTACAAAACCGACAACTTCATTATCCACAACTGCGCATAAGTTATAATCCGAGTTCTCTAATGAGTTTTGAAGCCCTTCTAATGTTTTAGATCCAACTGCAGGGGTGTTCTCTTGATTAATTCTGTGACACTCTACTAAGTTTTCACTGCTGATTTTGATTATTTTCATTTGATACTCATAAAATTATACATTGTATGTATAAAATGCTAAATTGTTCATATGGGAAATACTACAGTATTAATGAGTTCACCGGAATACTTTAAAGTCGAATATTCTATCAACCCATGGATGGTTGAGGGTGTCAGTGTAAACCTTGAGCTAGCAAAACAGCAATGGGAAAATCTAAAAACAACAATTGAACAGGCAGGTGCTTCTGTTGAGGTAGTCCCACCCCACGAACAATATCCAGACTTAGTGTTTACTGCAAATTCAGGAATAATTAATGAAGATAAAGTTTTAATTGCAAATTTTAAATTCAAAGAGAGACAAGGCGAAGAGGAAATTTACTCTAATTGGTTCACAGAAAATGGATACACAGTATCGAGAATTCCATCTGACTTCAAATTTGAGGGAAGAGGCGATGCATTTGTTTTGGATGAATATCTTGTCGGCTCTTATGGCATAAGAAGCGATAAAGAAGCCCTTTTATACATAGCTAGTGAGTTTGGACTTAAGCCAAAAATTGCAGAGTTAGCTGATCCAAAATTTTATCACTTAGATACCTGTTTTCAGCAACTACCAACAGAAAATAAAGATGCAATTTTCTATCCAAAAGCATTTAAGGATGAGACATTATCTGAATTTGCTGACATCTTTAACTTAATTCCAGTCTCTGAAAATGATGCTAATAAATTGGCATGTAATGCTGTAGTGATTAATGACACAGTAATTTTTCCATCAGAAGATATTGAAGTAATGGAAAAAGTCAGAGAACTTGGACTCAATGCTGTCTCTGCAAATGTTTCAGAGTTTCTTAAATCTGGCGGTGCATGCCAGTGTCTTGTAATTACATTAAAGTAAGAATATGATTCTTAAAGCTATTTTTTGGCCAATTAAAAAGTTATTGCTCTTTCCAATAAAGATTCTTTTTTATGGAACACTCCTATTTATTGTTGGAATTTTAGTTTTTCAATATAGAGCTGACTATGACGTAGATGTAAGCCCATTGAGTGTTGCTGAGTATGAAAATTGTATCAATGTTATTGATGACTATGATGTCACCATAAATCTACTATCACAGTATGTTGAAAAACTTGATAGTCAGCAACAATCTTTTCTATACAGTTATCTACCAGATTCATTTAGTGTCTTAACAACGCCTCAAGAGATAAGTGAGGAAGACTTTCAGAATGTCAGAACATTTCTAAAGAACTACTTACAGGCTGGAAGGTTCCCGGGTATGGGAGGAAAAGCCCTAGCTCCTCAAGCTGCAAGTTTATGCAGAGATGGATTAAGTTAAATCTTCAACACTTGCATTCGTTAACTCAACAAGTGTTTCAGGTGAAAGAAAAAACTTACTAACTCGATTTCCACCACCTATAAAAACCTTCTCTCTATTCATGACATTTTTATCCACGTAAATTTTTATACTCTCTGGAAGGCCTAAGGGACTGATTCCTCCATATGTTTGTTCCGTCAGTAGTTCAGCTTCTTCTCTGGAAGCAAAACTTAGTTTTTTAGAATTTAAGACAATCTTCCCTTTATGGTTTACATCTAATCTATCTACGCCAAGTACACAAAATAAAGCATAAAACTCTTCTGGTTTCTTAGACTTTATTAAAATTGCATTACACGAGTCTTCTATTTTGTATCCGTAGTGGTCACAAAAGCTCTGTGTATCTGAGAATTCATCTTTACACTCAAAGATTTCTAGATTTTCTTGATTCTCACCATAAATGTTTTCTACTGTTTTATGAATATCTACCATATGAATAATGATATATGATTTATTTATGTAGTATTCTTTTATGGAATTTAAAACAATCATCGAGCCTTTTAAAATAAAATCTGTTGAACCACTCGCAATCACTACTCCAGAAGAGAGAAAAGAGTACCTAGAAAGAGAACACTGGAATTTATTTGGTCTTCAGTCACAAGAGGTCACAATAGATCTATTAACTGATTCAGGAACTGGTGCAATGTCATCCGAGCAATGGGCAGCAATTATGAGAGGCGATGAAGCCTATGCAGGTTCTCATTCTTGGCAAAGGTTTAATAAAGTATTAACTGAACTTACAGGGTACAAACATATCATTCCAACTCACCAAGGCAGAGCCAGTGAGAAAATTCTTGCAACAATAACCGTTAAAGAGGGTGACATTATCCCAAGCAACAGCCATTTCGATACAACAAGAGCTAACTTTGAGGCTGCTCTTGCAACACCAGTAGATTTACTTTGCAAAGAGGGATTAGATCTTTTAACTCCAGCACCATTTAAAGGAAATATAGATTTAGAAAAATTAGAAGCCCTACTAAATAGTGATGATATAGACAAAATTCCTTTCGTTTTAATGACAATTACAAATAATACAGGTGGAGGACAACCTGTATCAATGGAGAATCTTAAAGCCGTAAAAGCTCTGTGTGAAAAATATAATAAGATGTTTCTTCTAGATGCTTGCAGATTTTCAGAAAATGCGTGGTTCGTATCACAAAGAGAAGACTCTTATAAAGATATTGAGATAAGAGAGATTGCCAAAGAGGCGTTTCGCTTAGCTGATGGTTGTACCATTAGTTTAAAAAAAGATGGTTTCGGTAACATTGGAGGCGTTCTAGCTTTTAATGACGATGCTCTCGCAGAGGCAGCTAAAAATGTATTGATATTAACTGAAGGTTTTCCCACATACGGTGGACTTACAGGAAGAGATTTAGATGCATTAGCTCAAGGTTTAATCGAAATTACAGATAGAAACTATCTTGAATATCGTGCACGATCCATTTCGTATTTAGCAGAGAAAGCTCTTGAGTATGGAATACCTATCGTCCAACCTGCAGGTGGACATGCTCTTTATATAGATGCAAAAACATTTCTTCCTCACATTCCTCCACATCAATATCCGGGACATTCACTTGCATGTGAGATATATCTGATAGGTGGTGTTAGAGCTGTTGAGCTCGGAACATTGGCATTTGGGGTTGCTGGAGAAGATGGAAAAGATGATACTCCTGCAACACACGAGTTAGTTAGACTTGCTGCTCCCAGAAGATCATATACACAAAGTCATTTTGACTATGTCGCTGAGGTTCTTGAAAAATTAGTAGAGACTAAAGATAAATTAAAAGGCTATGAAATTATAGAACAACCACAACTACTTAGACACTTTACCGCAAAGTTAAAGCCGTTAGTTTAATTTTTTAAACCAAGAAAATGATATATAATCAATGCGGTTGAATGAGGTATTAGGTGATTAATAAAAAATATTTTATTATTTTTCTTTTATTCCTTACAACCTGTTCTGAAAATTCATTACCTATTAATGAAACAACAACTACTTCAACTACATTAATTTTAAATGAAATAAGCAATGAAGAAGAACCAGATATTTACGTTATGTTACTTTGGCATCAGCACCAACCTTATTATCCAAAAAACGCAGATGGGCACTTTACTAAACCGTGGGTAAGATTGCATGCTACGAAAGATTATTTAGATATGGTTGAACTTGTCCAAAAGTATGAAGGTCTCAGAGTTACCTTTAACCTTACACCAACTCTTTTAAATCAATTAAGAGAACTGGAGAATGGTGTAAAAGATATATATTGGGTACACACTGAGATTGAAGCAGAAGAATTAGATGATGATCAAAAAACATTTATTAGAAATAGATTCTTTGATATAAGTTCAAGAACAATAAATAAATCTTCAAGATACCTAGAACTTAAGAATCTTAGACAATTTCCTGAGAAATGGACTGAGGCAGACTATCTAGATTTACAAGTATTATTTAATCTTGGTTGGACTGATCCTAAGTATTTATTGAAAGAACCACTTAATTCTATTAACCGTAAAGAGTCAAATTTTACAGAAAATGATAAAGCCACTGTACTTGAAGTTCATATGGATATAATTCAAAAAGTAATCCCCACACATCTAAAAGCTTATCAAGAAAATGATATTGAAATCATAACTACTCCGTATGCACACCCAATACTTCCACTTATTCATGATTCAAATCTCGGAAAAATTGGAGATACACAGTCTCCTTTTCCAGAAAACCATTACAAATATCCTGAAGATGCACAAGTTCATGTAACAAAAGGAAAACAGGTCTTTGAAAACAATTTTGGATTTTCTCCTAATGGTATGTGGCCAGGAGAAGGTGCAGTTGCTCAGGATGTTTTAAAATATTTTAATAATGAGAATATATCTTGGATAGCCTCAGGAGAACAGCCTCTATCTAAATCATTAGATGTTAGATTCCAACGCTGGGTTGGGGGAGTATCTTCAAAACCAGAATTACTTTACAGGCCTTGGAATACCAAACTAGATAATGGAGAATCTGTAGCAATATTTTTTAGAGATAATTATCTTTCGGATAACATGTTTAGCTACTCTAGCAAGAGAACAGATCTTGCAGTTGCTGAGTTTGAAAACACAATGCTGAAAATTCGTGAAAAAACAACTGACTTAGAATTTACCCCAGTGGTTTCGATTATTGCTGATGGCGAGAATTTCTGGGAGTCTTATTCCAATGACGGTATAGATTTTCTTAACGGAATGTATGACGTTCTTACAAAATATGAATGGATTCAAACCGTTACCCCTTCTGAATATTTAGAAATGCATCAAAAAAATCTAGACGTCATTGAAAATCTTTACCCTGCATCTTGGTTTCAACCAAATTATGCAACCTGGATAGGAGAGATTGACGAAAATGTAGCTTGGGATTATTTATATCAGGTAAGAGATGATTTTGAAGTAGCTAAAAACTCTAATAATTACTCAAGTGACCAAATAAATGCTGCGTACGAATATATACTCCTCGCCGAAGGATCTGATTGGTTTTGGTGGTATGGAGACGATCAGGATTCTAGTGTAGATGAATACTTTGATAAAGCCTTTAGAACTCTATTATCAAACGTATATATTGAGCTAAATATAGAAATACCAGAATTTTTAGATGAACCCATTAATAATTATTAAGCTATAAATATGACAAAATGGAATTGGCCTCTTCTTGCAGTAATTACTTGGCTCACAGCTTTTATTACTGGAGTGTGGGCAGATTATGGTACTGATGAGGGGATTTTTACAATCACCAATCTCCTTACCGGTATGACAGCATTAGGTTTTTTCATTTACTATTTGAATACTCGCAAGAAGCAAAGTTAAATTAAAAATACCTTACCGTTTTAAAACAGACAACTGTACTATCTATTTAGAAGCTGTCTTTTTAAGAATTAGTGTTGCAACACTATAAGCTTCAAACAGTAGAAGAGGGGACCTTTCATTCTCTCTTTTTCTGTTTCTGGGGTAGCTAAAAAATTACATTACCTGTATGGATTGTAAAATGTCAATATGAGTTTATGGAAGACATTTTTAAAATGGGAAAACAAGGTATTCTCAGCACCGTATAGATGGTTGCTTAAAAAAGGCATTGTAACCATAGGAAAAATCGCTAAAAAAATTTATCTCTCTATGGATGATTTGTACGAAGAAAAATTCCTAGATGAATATAAAGGTAACCCAAATTGGCCTGGGGATGATTGATAACTGGATCGAATTAAGATAGTACAGACAAAACAGTCACTATTGAATTAAACTAACTTTACTAAATATTGGATAAAAAATGTATGAAATCATAGCTAAAATTCTTTCTCAAAAATTTAACAAACTTGAAAATCCGCAAAACCCAAAAGAAAGAAAGAAACAAATCATTCAAGTGATTTTATGGAGTACTGTAGCAATAGTTAGTTTTGTTACTTATGCTCCAAGGGGAGTTAGTACCTCAGAAATCATTGTCGCTATTGTAAGTTTTTTATTGTTCATTTATTTTGCGATTCGTTGTTTAAAGTATTTTAAAATTTTGTAGCCTGTATTTCTAAAATACTTAATCAATATTATTTTTCGTTCAGAAGTTTCTGTTCTTTTATAGGACTTTTTCCGGTATCAACTTTTTGTTTATAGGCTTTATCAAAAGCTTTTAACTGCCATCCATCCATTCTGGACCTTCCAATCTCAACAACTTTTTTCTGTTCTTCATCTGAATAGGATGACCATTTTTTAATCTCATCAGTAGTACGAGCACACCCGTAACACAGATCACTATTTGGATCAGTTACACATACGTTTATACATGGGGATACAATTGCCATTTCTATATACTAATTTGTTCTAAGAGTTTGCCTGCGACATTTTTAAGCTCTTCTTTAGGGTTCAATAGACCCTTGGGTCCACATTCATAAATTCCATTGAATTCATTACTATCAATATAATCATACTGACCTCCTAAAAAATATCTATCGCCAGAAACATGTCTTAAAATTTCGCCTACTACCTTTCCACTTAGGGATGTTTTATCAAACTTCCCCTCACAGACTACAGTGATTGGAGAGCGTGGAATTTTATGAATCAAACTAGTTTCCTTAAGGAAGAATTCTGCACCAGAAATTATTTTACACCCAAGAATCTTCTCAAATACAAAAGACAGGCCACCAGCAGCACCAGTATTTTTGTCATACGGATCGAGTGTAATATTTAGAGCAGTAGCTAATAATTCATATATTCTTTGCAGTTGTTCTTGAGTTTGGGTGATTTCTTTTCTATTCAGTCCCTTTTGTGGTCCATATGCTGATATTGCTGAGTTATTACCTAATAACGGAATGGCAGTATCCGTTAAAACCTTCATTTCCAAATTTGTAAAAGAATCAAGAATTTTTACTGAACTAATGCGTGCAAAATCTTTTGGCTTTGGGTCTGTAATTAGTTCCTCATCTGAATAAAAATCTATTCCAAGAGAACTTAATAACCCGATACCGCCATCGACTGTTTTAGAACCCCCCAAACCTAAAACATCAACCTCTCTTATTATTTGAGATAGGCATGACGTGTTTAACTCATAAGGATGCAGTATTGAATTATTCACTCCTATTAATGATGCAGATTCAAAAAAAATCTGATTATTAATACTTAGAGATTCTGCCGGTATCCAGTTACCTGCAAAGTCTTTTTTCATAACTGTTTGATATATTGGCATGTTGTAATGCTTAAAAATTTCCGTTGAGCCTTCTCCTCCATCTGTTACTGGAAAAAATTTAGCTTGTATATCAGAATTCTTAAATACAGATTTTATAATTCCTAACACTTCAGAGGCAGAGAGTGTTCCGGAAAATTTATCACTGTAAATATTAACTTTCATGACTTAAGTTTATTTATAGATAGCCCTTAAACCTAATAAAATAAAATAATGAACATTGGATTTCTATCAGACAAAAATGGGTTTAGAGCTCCTTTGCATCCAGATTCACTTACAAAATATAGCAAAACAAAATTATTTGTAGAGAAAGATATATTCAAAAATCTTGACCTAGATTTAAAAGACTATAAAAAACTTAAAAATTTGAATAAAACAGCATTGAAGCAAATGGATGTAGTTTGCTTTGTTGATTCTATAGACCTCAATATAGTTAAATCGCTAAAGCCAAATACAAAAATTATTGGTCTCTTTGACGAAAAGACAAAAAAGGAAATCATGAAATTAAGGCAAGATGTAGCACTATATGATTTTTTCAAACTTCCTAGAATTTCAAGAGCACAGAATATGGATGCTCTTTCATCACAAGCAAACCTGCTTGGGTATGCATCAGTACTAAGAGCTTCATTAGAGACATCAAATGTTATTCCAATGATGACCACTGCAGCAGGAAATATTTCACCAGCCAAAGTATTAATTCTAGGCATAGGTGTGGCTGGTTTACAGGCTATCGCCACAGCAAAAAGATTAGGCGCACGTGTTTGGGGTTATGATGTAAGAGCAGATGTTAAAGACCAGGTTGAAAGTCTTGGTGCAAAATTTGTAGAAGCAAGTTCCACATCCCAAGATGGCGTGTATGCAAAAGAGTTGACGAAGAAAGAAGAAGCGGATTTAAAGAAAGCATTAGCCAATCAAGTTACTGAAAGTGATATCGTACTTACCTTTGCACAGATACCTGGAAAAAAAGCCCCACTACTAATTGATAAAAAAACAGTTTCTAAAATGAAAAAAAATTCCGTTATTGTTGATTTAGCTGCAGGAACAGGTGGTAACTGTGAACTTACAAAAGTCGGAAAAGTAGTTCAAAAAGATGGAGTAAAGATTGTTGGGGAAATGGATATTCTTAAAAATGTAAAACATGCTGCAACAAAGTTATATTCAGAGAATATTAGAAATCTTGTTCAGCTTCTTGAAGAAAATCCAGAAGATGAAATATTTGAAGAAATGAGTAAACATGACTGAGATTTTTCTATACACCTTATTAATTACTGCCATGGCCAGTTTTATAGGTTATGAACTGATTTCAAAAATACCTCAAACATTACACACCCCTCTCATGTCAGGCTCAAATGCAATTTCAGGCATTACCTTAATTGCAGGTATTCTTATTTATCCAAATGTAGTTGATGATGTATTACTTAAAACAATTGTGCTTATTGGGGTCTCCTTTGCGACTATGAATATAGTTGGCGGATTCTCTGTTACCGGCAGAATATTAGAAATGTTTAAGAAAAATGACTGAATCACTTTATCTTATCTCCGCAGTACTTTTTATCTTTGCGCTTAAATTGTTCTCAAGACCTTCGACTGCATTTCGTGCCAACAATTTAGCTATTGGAGGCATGGTTTTAGCAATCATCTCTGCATTTAACCTAAAGTTTGCCGATTACGATGTTGTGTTTTATTTAGTAATTCTCGTTTCAGCTGGGCTTGGAGTGGTTGTCTCTAACAGGGTACAGATGACACAAATGCCAGAGTTAGTTGGTATTTTTAATGGCCTTGGGGGTGGAGCATCAGGAGCTATTGCTTATGTGGAGCTCTCAAATAGCACTTTGGTTCTTTCAGATTTCTCAGTAGCTATATTTTCTATGACCATTGGTGTCTTTACTTTTTCTGGAAGTTTGATTGCAGTAGCTAAATTACGTGGAAAGTTAAATAGTTTCAATGCAACAGTAATCAATATTTTGTCAGGAGTATTACTGGTTGGGGTAATTACATTGCTTACAACTAAAATAGATTACTCAACTGAGTACATCATCATTCTCTCTTTACTACTTGGTATAACACGAGTGGTATTAATTGGGGGTGCAGATATGCCAGTGGTCATTGCATTCTTAAACTCCTTATCAGGAATTGCTGCAATGGCAGCAGGATTTATTGTGAACAGTATCATCCTGATCATAGCGGGTGCGTTGGTTGGAGCATCTGGAATTATTCTTACTCTTTTAATGTGTAGCGCAATGAATAGGACTATTTACCAAGTACTTAAAGGGGGTTTCGGAACAACGAAAATCAACAACGAATATGAGAAAGATCCGATTAGCACATCTGCAGAGGATATTGCTATTCAGTTAAGTTATGCAGACTCTGTTGTTATTGTTCCAGGTTACGGTATGGCTGTTGCGCAAGCACAGTCTGCAGTAAAAGAACTGACGAATACTTTGAAATCAAAAAATATTGAAGTGAAGTTTGCTATCCATCCGGTGGCAGGAAGAATGCCAGGACATATGAACGTTTTATTAGCAGAAGTAGATATTGATTATGAGGATATGTTTACCTTAGAAGATATTAATTCTGAGTTTTCCGCGACTGATGTAGTACTTGTTATTGGTGCGAATGACGTTGTAAATCCATTAGCAAGAACAGATGAAGACTCTCCAATCTATGGGATGCCAATCTTGGATGTGGATATGGCAAAACAGGTTGTTGTAATAAAAAGATCTATGTCACCAGGTTATGCTGGGATTGCTAACCCACTCTTTATTGAAGAGAATACGAAAATGTTATTTGCGGACGCAAAAGAAGGCTTAGAAAATATTGTTAAATCTTTTGAACTGGTATAAAAATTTTTATATACTTTTTAGATGATTAACGGTGATTATTTAGCAATAGAGAAACCTTTACTTTACCTTCATATTCTCGCCGGTTTTATTTCACTTGCTATTGCCTATATCCTTTTATTCATCAAGAAAGGTAATAAAAGACACAAAAAATTAGGGATGATTTATGTGTATGGGATGACAACTATTTTTCTCACTGCAATTCCATTAAGTTTGCTTGGAGAATTCAACCCATTTCTGTTTGTTATTGCCATTTTCTCCTTTTATCTAGCATTTTCAGGATATCGCCAAGGTCGAGATAGAAATGGAGCACGCGAGCAAATAGATAAAGTTCTAGGTGTATTCATTACTGCTACAAGTATTCTTTTTTATTCTATGGCTGTGAGTTTATATTTAATCGAAGACTCTATGTGGATTACCTCTGTTGTCTTTGGAAGCATAGCATTAGGTATGGGTATTAATGATTTTCGTCGTATGAAGATAGACGAACGTCCAGATTTTTATGACCGAACTAATCTGCATTTAAACCTTATGCTTGCGGGAACTATTGCAACTACAACCGCGTTTATTGTGACTTTAAATCCATTTTCGATTGATTGGCTTAACTGGGTTTCCCCAACTATTGTAGGAACCCCTATTATTATTTATTTCTCAAAAAGAGAGTTAGCTAAAAAAGTTACTTAAATTATTTAATACTTTTAGCTAACTTAAGTACATCTCTCATTGTTTTTACAATCTCA
>CAXBVE010000016.1:0-19322 GCA_963979435.1 uncultured Candidatus Actinomarinales bacterium
TTTTCAAGTGGGCCCGGCAGGACTCGAACCTGCGACCGACGGATTATGAGTCCGTTGCTCTAACCAACTGAGCTACAGGCCCTTAAATTAACCTATGACAGATTGCAATTTAAGCGCAATTCCCATATCTCCAGCTATTTTAATTTTTCCAGTCATGAATGCTGCTTGTGGGCTAACGGATTTATCGTACATCCCCTTGAATGTGTCCATATCAGTGGTGATTGTACACGCTGCTTCAGCATCTTCGTCAGTTACTTCACTACCTTCAGGACTCATATAAACTATTTCTGAATCTACAACCCATTTGATAGAACCAGGTAAAATACTTAAATCTTTACCTTCCATATTCTTTTTAACAAATTCTAATGCTTCTGACATATTCCTCCTATTATCCAATACTCAATTATATACACGATTGCGATTCTGTTGATAATTAATTGCTCCGAGGGTGGGACTTGAACCCACAACCAACGGATTAACAGTCCGCTGCTCTGCCAATTGAGCTACCTCGGATAGCAAATTAATAATACTATGAATTAAAGTGTATTCTGATAATTTTCAATTTTCTTTTTAAGATTTTCAATTTCAGAAAATATATTTGTGTCATTTGATACCTCTAACTCACTAATTAATGTGTTTATTTTAATTTCAAAATAATGAATGTACAATCTTGAAATTGCTTCCTGTAATTGATATTCAGTAAAAGAGATATTTATAAAGTTATTACTGATATCTTTGTTTTGACCGGATTGAAGTTTTTTAATGATGTTAAATAATTCTTCACTAGAATTTAGAAGGTCTTCAAATTCTGATACATCCTCAAACTCATTCTTAATTAAACTTGATATAAATATATCCTGAAAAGCTTCAATATGTTTATTACTTTCATTTTGGCTTGAAGAGCTCTCTCCGTATGTTGGGCTTGATTTTTTATGTTTCAGCTCCTTAACAAGTAAATCTTTTGGTGTATTAATTTTGACCGAAAGTATATCAAAAGCATAATCTTGATCAAGTGGACTTAGAGATTTAATAAGATTTTTAAACTCACTGAAAATGATACGTTTGTCACCTGTATCTTCTTTTTTAATTAATGAGTTAATAGAGAACTCTATTAAATCTATCTTATTACTTAATAATAATTCAAGATCTTCTTTACCGTCTTCATAATATTCTCCAATATCTTTGTACTCTTCAGGTAATGTCATGCATTTTAAATATAAATCACGCGATGTAGAATTTTTAATCTCAAGAATTCTATTAGTAGCATTGATACCTGCATCGTCATTATCAAAAGATATAATAATGTTTGATGAATACTTTGAAAGCTGCTCTAACTGCTGAGAAGTTAAAGCAGTTCCCGAAGGTGATGCCACATTGTAAAAGCCAAGCAAATTGAATGCAATAACATCTATGTATCCTTCTACTATAATAATTTCATCTTTTTCCTTCACACTTTTGAGAAAGTTTTCCGTAAAATATAGAGTTTTATTTTTTTTGTAAATTTGAGATTCGGCTGAATTTAAATATTTAGGTCCAAAATCATTCAAAGCTCTGCCTCCGTATGCAACAGTTTCATTCCTGAAATTTGTTATTGGGAATAATATTCTCTCTCTGAATAATAAATTTTGCTTTTCACTTAACAGGCCTAGAGATTTTAGATTTTGCTTAGATATATCGTTTTTATTACAAAAATCATAAAATATTTTTTCATCTAATTCAGCAAATCCAAGTTTAAATTTCTTGATTGCTTCATTATCAATTTTTCTTGAAATTAAGTATTTTTTAGGTTTTGTAGATTCAGTTTCTTCAATATTTCTAATAAAGTAATCAGAGATTATTTTCATCATTTGAATCAAGCTTTTTTGATTTGATTCAAATGATGAATTAGTATATTTGAGATTAAATGCATATTTTTCTGCGACTACCTCGACTGAATCTTGGAATTCAATATTGTTTATGAGTTGCACATATTTAAATATATCCCCACCTTCTTTGCAGCCAAAACAATGAAAAAGATTTTCCTCATCGGTAAAACTCATACTTGCAGTTTTTTCACCATGAAATGGACATATTGCCATACCTTTATTGCCACGTAATTTACCAGAAGTAGATGCCAACACGAAGTCGCTTATTCTAGCTTTAAGTTTTAATGACTCTATTGAATCTTTTGCGATACCCATATCAATTTTGAAAATACTCAACTAATGAGGTTATTTGAATTCTTTCTTGTTTCATTGTATCTCTGTTTCTGATTGTCACACATTCATCATCTAGGGAGTCAAAATCTACTGTTATACAATTAGGAGTACCTATTTCATCCTGTCTTCTATATCTTTTTCCAATAGATTGAGTAATATCTATCTCTGTTCTATAAAGTGGTCCCAGTAATAAATCAATTTGATTACAAACATTTATTAATTCTTCTTTCTTACTTAAAGGCAGAATTGCTATTTGAATGGGGGCTATCTCAAAACTCATTTTAAAAAGTGTTCTACTCTCTCCATTCTCAAGTTGTTCCTCTTCATAAGTAGATAATAAAATAGCAAAAACTGTTCTTGTTAATCCACCCGCAGGCTCAATAACTGTTGGTAAGTGTTTTGAATTATCTTTTGGGTCAAAATAAGTTAAGTCTTTTCCACTTTTTTCTTGATGGGCTGCAAGGTCATAATTACCACGGTTTGCGACTCCCTCTAACTCTCCCCATCCCCATGGATAAAGATATTCGATATCAGTAGTTGATTTAGCATAGTGGGCTAATTCATCAGCTTCATGGGGTCTTAGTCTTAAAAAATTCTTTTTTAAACCGAGTTTGATATACCAGTCAAGTCTTTTCTGGGTCCAATATTTCATCCACTCTTCCGATTCATCTTCTTTACAGAAAAATTCAATTTCCATTTGTTCAAACTCTCTTGTTCGGAAGACAAACTGTCCGGGAGTTATCTCATTTCTAAAAGATTTACCAATATTTGCTATTCCAAAAGGTAGCTTAGCCCGCATGGTTCTCAGTACATTTTCGAAATTAACAAATATTCCTTGGGCTGTTTCTGGCCTTAAATAGACTTGGGAATTTTCATTCTGAACAGGTCCAAGATTTGTCTCAAACATTAGGTTAAAGTTTTTAGGCTCAGTTAAATCCTGTGTATCGCAACAAGTTACTTCTGGTTCAGAATCACTTCTAAATCTCGAATTACAATTTTTACACTCTACCATTGGGTCTGTGAATTCACTTAAATGACCTGAGGCTTTCCATACTTCGGTGCTTTGTATAATTGCTGTATCTACAGGATAAATTTTAACTTCAGTAGTTTTTAAGGATTTCCACCAAAGCTCTGCAATATTATTTTTCAATAATGTACCTAGTGGACCGTAGTCATAAGAACTTCTTAAACCACCGTATATTGATGATGCATTAAATACGAATCCCCTGTTTTGAGCTATTTTTACTATTTTTTCAAATAATTCTTTATCAGGCTTTTCCATAAGTTCTCTTTCTTTTTGAAAATTCCTCTACAGCTTGATTGAGCTCATCTTCACAAAATTCTGGCCAAAGAGTTTTAAAAAACATAAGCTCAGTGTAGCTAAGTTGATATAGTAGAAAGTTACTTAGCCGCTGTTCTCCTGCAGTTCTTATTAAAAGATCTGGATCCGGCATAGAAGGAATATACATATAATTTCTAAATTTATCACTTACCAGCTCGACATTGACGTTGGAGTCATGGTCATTCGTAAATTTTTCAATACTTTTATGAACTTCATCTCGAGATCCATAATTAAAAGCAAACACCAAGTTCAGCTTTATATTTGAAGAAGTTTGCTTTTCGGTCTCCGACATAAGTACTTTATTTTCAACTGGTATCTTTTCGTCATCTAAATCACCTAAGAAGTGGAAACGGACACCTAAATTATTAAATTCCTCTCTTCTTCTAATAAGAAGATCTCTGTTGAAAAACATAAGGAACTCAACTTCATCAGAACTTCTCATCCAATTTTCAGTAGAGAAAGCATAGACAGTTAGCCATTTTAAATTATTTTCTAATGCCCAGTGGATGGTCTTTGATAGGGACTCTTCACCTGCTGCATGTCCTGCAGTTCTCTCGAGACCTCTATCTTGGGCCCATCGTCCGTTACCATCCATAATTATGGCTATATGGTTTAGATCAATCTTTGCTAAGTCCATTCCACACCTTATCTAATATTTCATTTTCTTTTTTTCTCAATTTTGTTTCATTTAAATGGGAATAGCCAACTAAATGTAACAAACCATGGATTAATACTAGCTGCAACTCTTCAATTAAACCTTTGTGGAATTCAGTAGCATTTTTTTTTAAAATAGGTCTACAAAAAAACATATCCCCTAAAGTTTCTTCATTATGTGGATTAAGTTTTTTTATTTCATTAATTCCAGAAAATAATGGAAATGAAAGCACATCAGTTGGTCCTGGTTTATTAAAATGCTGAAAATTTAGATTGCTTATTTCTTTTTGAGAAATGGAATATAGATTAAAAGAGAATTTACCAGGAATATTGAAAAAATAGTTAAAAACCTCAACTGCATGTTCTATGTTCTCTTTTTCGTCTTTATAAAAATATCCATTGAAAGTAACTCTCAAACTATTCTTCTTCAGAGATATCTGGATACATTACTCTTTGATGATAAAGACCTTCTAAGCTTTTTTGAAAAGATTGTTTAATTTTATCTATGTCGGAAAATGTAATTGGTGAGTTCTCTAGCTGTCCATCGGAAATCTTTTCATTAAAAATTTCCTCAATAACATTTCTTATTTTTTCTTCGTCAGCATCTTCATTTAGAAATCTTGCCCGACATGCTCCTTCGAGAGCATCAGCGAACATTAAGATTGTTGTTTCTTTGGAGGTAGGTTTTCTACCTAAATGTCTAAAATCACTTTTATCAACATCAGGATTATCTATTTTTTCTTTTTCATAGAAGAATCGCATTATTGAGTCACCATGATGCTCTAATATCCCGTTATAAACAACTTCTGGTATTTTAAATTTTTTAGCTAGTTTAATTCCATCAGTGACATGCGCCCTGATTATATTAGAAGATTCATGTGTGGATAATGTGTCATGAGGATTTGTTGATCCAAATTGATTTTCAATAAACATTGTTGGATTTTCTGTTTTTCCAAGATCATGAAAATATGCCATTGCTCTAGCTAATTGAGCGTTTGCATTAATCACATTTGAGGCTCTGTCAGCTAAAGTACCCACGACTAACGAATGATTAAATGTTCCTAAGGCCTTCTCTTCAAGATATCGTAATCCTGGATGGTTTCTATCTGCAAGTTCGGATAGTCGAAAGTTTGTGGTGATTTTAAAGACTGCTTCTATGTATGTAATCAATGAAAATGCAGCCAAGTTAGCAACTAATCCACCTATCAAACCAGTAATCAATACCTCGAATAAACTAAAGTCTTCCCTTAAGAAGAAATAGATTCCAAAAGATATAACAGGTTGAGTTAAGGATATGTAAATTATTCTCTCTCGCAAGAGCCTTCTATCGATGTCTTCTGAGATGAACACAGATGGAAGAATTGAAAGAATTCCTCCTAATGCCAAAAGTCCAATATTTCCACCTCCAGCTAAAGCTAATAAAGCACTAGAGAGTGACAAAACCAGACTTGCTCTGAGATTCAGGAGTGTAGCTGAGACGACACCAACGAAAGAAATTGGTACTCCATACTTTAAATAATCAAGTTCTAATGTCTGAGAAAAGTAAGAAGTTCCCCTTAGGAATACTGATGCTATGAGGATTAAAGTTAATAATAATAAAAATTCTTTATCATTGTTCCAAATAGAATCGTTGAATCTCCAAAATAAAAAATAAATCAGTAGAAATATTGAGAATATAATTGGTAAAGCAGCAGTTTGAATTGTTCTCGATTCTCCTGAAAGATAACCAAAGCTATCTAGGGTATTGTATTGAATCTGATTCACAATTGTTCCCTCTTGAATAATTAGGTCATTTTCAAAGAATTTTATGACCACAGGTTCTACAGAATCTGAAATCTGTTGTTTTTGGTTATTCCATAAATCTTCTTCTAATTTTTGGTTAGATACTAAATTTTCAGCAATTATCTCAGAAACAGTTGACCGCAAACGATTTTCAGGTATCAGTAAAAAAAGATCACTTGTTAAATCTAAGTAAGGAGGATTAGAAACAATACTCTGTCTTAGCCCATTTAGATTTTCATTGTTTATACCATTATTTAAAATATCATTAGCTTGGCTTTTTGCTTCTAATTCAAGTTGTGCAAGGTAGTTAGATTTATTGTTTAAGTCATAATTAGAAATTTCAACTAAAACTTCAATTGTGGCAGTTGAAATAGTTGAAAACAAAAGTGACTCAGTAATTTTTTCAATTTGTTCGAGCTTTGTAAGATTTTTAATTTCCACTTCTGGTTCAGTATTTTCAGTAACGATATCTGAATCATTAACAATTAGAGTTTCCGAAATCCTAGCTTCAATAACGGCAAGGAACATATCTTTGACACCATTAATTACTGCATCATTAATAGTTGTATCTATTGAGTAGATAGGATTTACGGATTCTACTGCGAGTGCTTTATTTATTGCTGTTTGCTCTTCATCAATAACTTCGATGTAATTAGGGGCAGTAAAAGATACGGGAGAAATATCTCCAACGCTTATTTTTATTATTTGATTTTCAGGAAATATAGTGAATGAAATAAACCAAACTAAGGCACCAAAAATTATTACATAAATTAATTTTCGGGCATGGAGAAGATAGTTAGAAATCATTTATCTGGAAATATTTCTAGAATCTTTGAAACGATAGGATTTCTTACAATATCTGTATTTTGGAATTCCATAACAGTAATTTCATCTATTTTTGAGAGTATTTTTCTAGTTTTTTTAAGTCCTGAATTATCTTTGCTATATAAGTCTATTTGAGACTCATCACCTGTGATGATTATTTTTGAATTTTCACCTAATCTTGTTAAAAACATTTTTATTTGACTCATTGTTGCATTTTGTGCTTCATCCAATATTATACATGCATTACTTAGAGTTCTCCCCCTCATGTATGCCAAGGGTACAATCTCTATATTTCGTTTTTCTATTAAGTAAGCTAAAACCTCATTACCAAAAAAATATTCCAATGAGTCAAATAATGGAACAAGATAAGGATCAATTTTTTGTGATAAATCTCCAGGTAAATAGCCAAGCCTCTCTCCAGCTTCAACTGCAGGTCTAGTAAGTACTATTTTTTTTATTTTATGTTCAGAATACATCTTAACGGCAGCTGCAACTGCTAAAAAAGTTTTTCCAGTACCAGCTGGGCCAATACCAAAAGTTACAGTTGAATTTTGTATTAGATCCATGTACTTATATTGATTAATATTCTTAACTTTTATGGACTTATTCTCAATTATTGAAATAGAACTAATTTTTTTTTCGCCGTGGTTTTGAGTATCTTTAATATCACTGAGTATTGCTATGTCGGTTTCTTCAATATTTTCGCCATTATCATGCATCATCACCATTTCATCAAAGATTCGCATGATTTCTTTAGCATCTTTATCTTGACCCTCTATAAAAATAGTATTTCCTCTTACATTTATCAGGACATTAGGAAAAACAGATTTAATATACTTAAGATTTTTATCATTAATGCCCAAAATATTTACTACTTCAACATTTGAAGGAATTTCTTTTTCAAAACTCATTAAATTGCCTTCAACATTGTTCCACCAATAAGATGTAGATGAATATGGAAAACTGTTTGCATGGCATCCTTGTTTGTATTCCATAATAAACGATATCCCGATTCATCAATTCCAAGACTTTTAGCTAGATTTTTTGCAGTTATAACTAGTTTACCTATTAGTGCTTCGTCTTCTTGTGTAACATCATTTATAGTTTTTATCTTTTTTTTAGGAATTATTAATACATGTATAGGGGCAACTGGATTGATGTCATGTATTGCAAATATTTCATCATCTTCATAGATAATCTCAGAATCGATTTCTTTGTTGAGGATCATCTCAAATATTGATTTTTCTTCCATAATAAATTCTACATCATTAAGGATACAGCAACTACAGCCGCAGTATCCGATCTTAGAGTAAAATCACTTAGTTTAGAGATATATCTAAATTTTTTTAATTCTTCCGTACTCCAACCACCCTCTGGACCAATTGCAAAGTCTGTGTGCTCAATATTTTTTTTGAGAGATTTGCCAGTAATATCAAAAGTGTGTTGAAATTTATTGAAGTCAAGTTTATCTTCTAAAATCACTTTTGGTATAAAGGGAATACCCGACTGTTCAGTAGCTCCGATTATCCATGTATTTACTTTTTTAGCATCGATATTAACTTTCTGAGAATTCATAGTTGGACCGATTGTTATACTTTTTACACCAAGCTCAGTCAATTTTTCAATGAGCTGTCTCATTCTTGTTTTATCTTGAAGTTTTGCTATGAAAATGTTTATTTCATTGTTTCTTTGGTGGGTAACAGTTTCAGAAATATCTACCTTTGAATTATATATTTTACCATGGGAAATAACACCTTCACCGTTGGTAATCCTTACACCAGATCCATTTTTTACTCTAAGAACATTGTTTAAATGGTGTACTTTCTCTTCAGTAAGGATATAGTCTTCTTTTGAAGATTCATAGTTAGCATCAAATATTGTTGGTATGTGCATTATTGTTTTAAAAATTCTTTAAAAGCTTCTTTTGGAACAGCTACTTTGCCAATATTGCGCATTTTCTTTTTGCCTTCTTTTTGTTTCTCAAGCAGCTTTCTTTTTCTTGTTATGTCACCACCATATAACTTTGCCGTAACATCTTTTCTTAGGGCCTTAATGGTTTCTCTAGCAATAATCCTAGATCCCACTGCTGCCTGGATTGGGATATCAAATTGTTGTCTTGGAATTAACTCAGAAAGTTTTTTAACTCTATTTCTTCCAACAAACTCAGCATTTTCTTTGGCAAGTATTGAGCTAAATGAATCTATTGATATGCCATTAACTAATATATCTAGTTTTACTAAATTTCCTTTTTCGAAATCTAAGATTTGATAATCTAATGATGCAAATCCTTGAGATATCGATTTCAATGAATCATAAAATCCAGTTACCAGTTCTAAAAGAGGCATTCTGTACTTTAATTTAACCATCGATGTACTCAAGTAATTTAAATCTAACTGAATACCTCTCTTCTCATTGAGTAAATTCATTATTGAACCGAGATACTCTTTTGGGAAAAGTAAATCTAGTTCACAGATTCTTTCTTGTATGGATTTAATATCTGTATATTCCTCTATTTTTGATGGATTCCTAATTATTATTTCTTCATCATTATTACGTACAATCTTGAACTCAACTGATGGAGGTGTGACAATTAAAGAAAGATTAAACTCTCTTTCTAATCTTTCTATAACAATTTCTAAATGTAAGAGTCCTAAAAATCCACACCTAAACCCAAATCCAAAAGCAGAAGACGTTTCAGGTTCATAATAAAAACTTGCATCATTCAAAACATATTTATCCAGAGAATCCCTTAATTTTGCATAATCATCTGAATCAGCTGGATAAATACTGGAGAAGACAGTTGGCTGTGGTTCCTTGTAGCCGGAAACAACAATTGGATTTTCATCTTCTTGACTTACTAGGGTATCTCCTACTCTAATTTGGGATAATTCT
The DNA here is from genome assembly GCA_963979435.1 of uncultured Candidatus Actinomarinales bacterium. Classification (GTDB taxonomy): domain Bacteria; phylum Actinomycetota; class Acidimicrobiia; order Actinomarinales; family Actinomarinaceae; genus Actinomarina. The sequence continues at coordinate 9,694 of CAXBVE010000016.1, forward strand.
TTTGCTCCGGTGACTATATATCCAACTTCACCGGACGATAATAAATTAGCTGGAGAAAGTTTCAAATCAAAATAACCAATTTCTGACGCCTCAAAGTCAAATTTAGAGTTAATAAGTTTCAATTTTGAATTAGTTTTGACCTCCCCTCCGAACACTCTTACGGATGCAATTACTCCTCTGTAAGGATCGAAGTATGAGTCGAAGATTAGTGCATTTGTGTTTTCTGCTTTTGTTACTGGAGAACTTATTAAACCAGGAATTTCTTTTATTAGCTCATCAACACCTAATCCACTTTTAGCTGAAATTTTAAAAATTTCTTCATCTCGTGCTCCAATAAGGTTATAAATCTGTTTTGTTACATTTTCAACATCAACATCAATTGAATCAACCTTATTGATTACTGGAATTATATCTAAGCCTGCCTCTATGGCAGCATATGAATGTGCAAATGTTTGGGCCTGTACACCTTGGGTGCCATCTACTAAAAGAATTGCACCATCACATGCTATGAGCGCTCTGGATACTTCATAAGAAAAATCGACATGTCCAGGGGTGTCTATAAGGTTTATCTGCATATCACCAAAATTTAATCGAATTGGTTGTGACTTGATTGTAATACCGCGCTCTCTCTCAAGGTCCATGGTGTCTAATATTTGATCAACATGATCACCTGGAGTAATTAATCCAGAAATTTCGATGAGCCTATCAGCCAAAGTAGATTTTCCATGATCAACATGGGCAATTATTGAAATATTTCTTATATTTTTATTAGTTAACATCTTTATTAAGTTATTATCTTATATACAAAGGGGTTTTAGATGGCAAATATTAAATCACAAAAAAAAAGAATTAGACAAGATGCAAAGAAAAATTTGCGAAACAAGTCTGTAAAAACTGAACTTAAATCATCTCTCAAATCCCTATACGATGAAAATAATCAAGTAATAGTTGAAAAAAAAGCATCCGTTATGAAAGAACTTGATAAAGCTTTTACCGATGGAATAATTTCAAAAAACTATAGGGATAGAAATAAATCTAGAATTTCAAAACTCTAAAAGCTGTTTAACACCAACTACAAACCTTTTATTGTTTTCTTGATTAAACCCTGATTTATTCAATAGCATCTCAATCTTCATTAGTTGGTTAAATGACTTTTCTAAGTTAGCTGTACTTATATTACTTAATCTTCTTTCGGCTAATTCATATTTAAAATCTATTTTCTCATCTAGCAATTGTGAAATTTTTTCTACATCATTATCGTTCAATAAATTAATCCTTAAAAGCTCTTTGTTGAGGTAAGAAATAAATTGTCTAAATAAATTTTCATCACTGCAAAATTTAGAAATAACTTCGTTTGAAAGTGACTGTTTTTTATTAAATATAATATTGCTCAGATCCCATGGAAGAAATTTATCATTATCTTTAATTGAGCCTTCAATGACTTCTATATCCTTAGACACTTCGGAAAATTTACTTAAACTGTTCTTTTTAACTTGAAAAATACAGTTAGATGAGAATTTATAGTTACTATTTGATAAATCTCTGAAATTAACAAATTGATCATATATAAATTTAATATTATTCTCTTCAAAAAGTGATGCTGTTGTATTTGAAGAAAATTCACTATATTTTACAAATTCGACAGTGTCTGGAATATTTGAGAATTTAATAAAATCTTGTTTATTAGTAATAAGTTTTTCTGTAATAAGTAACTTTGTCATCAACCTACGTAATTTATTATCTTATCTTGTACAAAAATTACTTTTTTATAGTCTTTAACAACTAGTTTGAAATTCTCAAAACATAATTGTTCAATCTCTGTTTGCTGTAATCCCCTAGAAGCTTCTATAGCATGTTTCTTCTTACCATTAACTTGAACTACTAACTCATATGTTGGGTTTTTTATTTTTTCTTTATTTACTGATGGCCAATTATGTTCAGTAATTTCTGAGTTAAAATTTCTCTGAAAGATTTCTGATGATATATGTGGAGCAAATGGATTTAATAATAAACATACATTTTGTAATATTGATTTTTTTACTTCAGGGGAAATTACTTTATTGCTCTTTATGTAATCAGTAATTTGATTATTAATTTTCATTAGGTCAGACACCGCTGTATTGAATTCAAATTTTTCGAGGTGGTTGGTTACTGAATCAATAGTTTGGTTTAGATAAATTTCTAATTTTTCTTCATCGCTATTTTTTGAATCAATCTCTTCTAGTTCTGAGATTGTCTCAAGGTTATCCCATAACCTAAACAAGAATCTCCTAGTACCCTCTATTCCTCCATCGTTCCATTCAACTCCATCACTTGGTGGGGCCATAAATAAAATGTACAGTCTTAAAGCATCTGCACCGTGACTTTTAAAATAACCTTCTGGATCAACTATGTTTCCTTTTGATTTTGACATTTTTGATCCCTTAAAATTAATCATGCCTTGTGAGAAAAGATTCTCGAAAGGTTCATTAACTTTCACCATGTCCAGATCTCTTAGTGCTTTAACAAAAAAGCGAGAATAAAGTAAGTGTAGAATAGCATGCTCAACTCCTCCAATATATTGGTCTACAGGTAGCCAATTATTTATGTGCTCTTCATTAAATGGCTTTTCTAAATTTTTAGGGTCTAGGTATCTCATAAAATACCATGATGAATCAACAAAAGTATCCATAGTATCAGTTTCTCTTGTTGCTGGATTTCCACATTCAGGACAATTTACATTAACGAAACTCTCACTTTTAGACAAAGGTGAACCATCGGTATTCAAATAATCATCAATTTCAGGAAGTTTGACAGGTAAGTTTTCAATTTTTTCTGCAACAAGTCCACACTTATCACAATTTATTAGAGGTATTGGACATCCCCAATATCTTTGTCTACTGATTAGCCAATCTCTAAGTCTATAAGTTGTTTTTGCAGAACCTATGTTACTCTCTGTCAATTTTTTAATAATCTGAGAAGAGGCTTCCTCATGGGAATTTAGTCCATCAAAGTTACCTGAATTAACTAACTCTCCATGTCCTGTATAAGCTTCTAACTCAATACCTCCTTCTTTATTGGGATCCTTAATCACCTGTTTAATCTCAATATTATACTTTTTAGCAAAATCATAATCTCTTTGATCATGACCAGGAACTGCCATTATTGCACCAGTTCCATAGTTGATTAAAACATAGTCTGCAATCCACAGTGGTATTGATTCATTAGTGAGCGGATTAATAACAAACAACCCTGTATCAACCCCCGTCTTCTCTTTAGTAATAGACATTCTCTCAAATTCAGACTTTGAGGAGGCTGAAGAAATATAATTTTTAATATTTTCCTGATTTTTAGATAGATCAAGGATATTTTTCATTAATTTGTGTTCTGGAGATATTACAGCAAAGGTCATACCGAATAACGTATCAGGTCTGGTGGTAAACACTTCTATGGATATATCACTATCTGTTACTTCAAGGTTAAATTGTGCTCCAACAGATTTTCCAATCCAGTTTTTCTGCATTGATTTAACATTTTCTGGCCAATCTCCAATATCATTAAGTCCACTCAGAAGTTCTTCAGAGTATTTTGAAATACTTAAAAACCACTGATTAAGATTTTTCTGAGTGACAATTGCATCACACCTATCACAATTTCCTTCAATAACTTGTTCATTAGCTAGAACAGTTTTACAAGAGGTGCACCAATTGACCGGAGCATCTTTTTTATAGGCTAAATCATTGTTGAAAAGTTGTATGAATAAATATTGAGTCCACTTGTAGTATTCCTCTGTATGTGCAGCAACTTCTCTATCCCAGTCATATAATGATCCAAGTCTAATTATCTGGTCTTTCATGTTTTTCATTCTGTCTTCAGTAAATGTCTTAGGATGTATACCTGTTTTTATTGCTGCATTTTCCGCAGGAAGGCCAAAAGAATCCCAACCCATTGGTGAGAGTACGTTATAGCCAATAAGTTTTTTATATCGCGTAATAACATCACCAATTGTGTAGTTTCTTATATGCCCCATGTGCAAATCTCCAGAGGGATATGGATACATACATAAATTATAAAACTTTGGCTTTTGTGAATTTAAATCACATTTACCAAGATTTGAATTAGCCCAGTTACTTTGCCATTTTTTTTCAAATTCTGAAAATTTATAATCACTCACTTTGGTAAACCTTTTCTATCATTGGAAAAATTATTTCTGCACTAGATTTTTTAACCATTTGTTCAATATTAAACAATTTTGATTTTATTTTTTTGTTATCTCTTCTTAAATCTTCAATAGCTTCATTTAAAGAGATCAACAGTTCTTCATTTTTTTTGAATAAGTAACCACTATCTTTTGTAAGGTAGGTATTCATTGGAAGTATGTCTCTAGTTACACATACTTTTGAAAAACTCATTGCCTCAAGTAACACGAGTCCTAAACCCTCTGAAAATGAAGGAAAAACAAATAAATCGATAGAATCATAAAATGTTTTTCTATTTGAAACATAGCCAAGATATTTAATCTTTTTATAACTTTCTTCATTTGAGATTGATTTTAAGTATTCAAGGTATGCGGGTTCTGAATATCCTCCTATTGTAAGTGTGAGGTTTGTAGTGTCAAGATTATTAAAAGCTGAAAGTAATTCTTCAATGCCCTTATTTTTATTAAGCCTTCCTAGAAAGCCAATTGAGATATCTTCTCCAAATGTATTTGATGAATTCAAGTTGCTTTGATCAACCCAGTAAGGAATAGCTGTAGGTCTAATTTTTTTATTTAGATCAACAATCCAATCACTAACTGCATCTGAGATCGCTATGACTGCATCAGCTTTTTCCCAGTATCTAGCTAACAAGTGCATAAATCTTTTCTTTATACTATTAGATATTTTTGTACTTTCTAAGTACGTATCGTATTTACCATGAACACTGACTATCCATCTAAAAGAAGTATTAAATTTGCGAATGACGTATAACATAAAGTCACTTCTAGGTTGGTGAGAGTGGATAACCTGGTATTTATTTCTTTTAATGTGAGAATAAAGCCTGAAGTATGATGAGATATTGAACATTCTCGGCCCATTAAGCCTTTTAATTCGAATTTGTAAATTTTTGAATTCTTCTTCAAGAGACATTATATTCTCTCTGTCAGAACCGATTACAACTAGTTCGACCTCATAGCTTTTAAGTGTTTGTTGGTGTACTAAATCAAATAAATGTGTTTCTGCGCCTCCCCTATTAAGTGTGTTTATTACATGACATACTTTCATAATCAAATTAGATTCTAGGAGAAATCCATGTTGACTTTGGAGGAAATAAATAATTCTCCCTATAAAATTCTACAAGCTGAATTGGTGTAAAGTTTATAATCAAATCATCGACGTTAACCATATCGTTAGGAATTGGAATAATGAAATCGTGATTTATTAGTTTTCTTTTAAAATCATACAATTCATATATACTATCTATTTTTATATTTGAATATTTACAATCTTCAATCTCTATAAAATATTTGGAAGAAGATGGTTTAAAATTACTTGCAAAAAGAAACTCTATAAATGTCTTTTTATCTACATTAATTTTAGAATTATATGATTGAACTTTAACATCTTGGTTCGATATTAGAACTACTGGTATGGAATAGTCATAATTATATAGATTAAGGTGTTCAAAACGATGGTGTCCATCTAATAGTGTTAACTTCTTTATTTCTTTGGAGCCATTTAAGATATTAGTAAGATCTCGATCTGCTCCTGTGGAAAAAACTAGTGGTGGAAAAGATTTAACAGTGTCTAAATCTCTAACCTGTTCAAATTTGTCTTGAGTTTCTTCGTGTAATATTATCTCAATATCTTTCTCTAACGAGAAATTAATGGAAGTTATGATTCCACTAACCTCAGAGTTTTTAAAGTTATATTTTTCAAAGTTATTGATTATCATAATTTTTGAAAAAAAGAATTCATGAATTTTAGTAAATAATCTACTGATGGCCTGTCAATAGAGTTATATAAACTAATCCTAACCCCACCCACACTACGATGGCCTTTTATGCCTATGATGCCATGGTCTAGAGATTCCTTAATAAAAGCTTGTTCATTTTTTTCATTTTTAAAATTAAAAACAATATTCATCCGACTCCTTAAAGAATTTTCAACTGGCAAGGTAACGTGGTCATCGTATCTTTCAAGTAATGCATAGACATCAGATGAGTACTCTATTGATTGCCTTTCAAAATAATTTATACCACCCATAGTTAACATCCAATCAGTAACAAGGCTCAACACATATATTGCAAAAGTTGGTGGAGTGTTTAAAAGAGAGTCTTTATTAATCAATTTATATAAATTAAGATACGTGGGGTTATCATTTCTTTCAATAAAGTCATCTCTTACCACCGAAATAGTTACCCCAGGTATACCCAAGTTCTTTTGTGCACCAGCATAAAGATACGCTACGTTATCCCAATCGAATATATAAGATCCTATATCAGAAGAGCTATCAATTATTAAATCATTTTCTATCTTATTAAAGTTATTTATCTGGATTCCTTCAATTGTTTCATTTGAAGTAATATGCATATAATCAGTATTTTGAATGTCATCTGGCAGTGGTTGATTTAAAAACTCTAAGATTTGATTATTTTCTAATAAAATTTTTTTTGAATCTCTAATTTTAATAAAATCTTCATAAGTTTTTTGCCCCCAGGTTCCTGTAATTAAATTTGATGTTGATTTCTTTTGGTTTATGTTGTTTCCTAAAAAAGTATTTTGAAATGTTGCTCCTCCTTGAAGGAATAGAATCTGATAGTTTGAAGGTATCTTTAATAATTCTATTAAATTCTTTTTTGTTGTTTCTAGAATTTTTTCAAAGCTATCACTCCTATGAGAGATTTCTAAAATAGATACCCCTTCTTCTTGATATTCTATAATATTTTTATTAACTATCTCTAATACAGAATTATTTAATTTTGCCGGTCCCGGAGAGAAGTTATATTTGATCATTATCTATTACTTTTATCTTTAAGAATCATGTTATACCCAGCACCAATAATTAGAGCAGAAAAAGTATTAAATTCTTCAATTGGAGTTATGAAAAAAAATAATAAAATGGAAAGAAATATATAAAAATTTAAATCTTTCTTCTCAGAAATCCAAAGATTCATAAAAATAACAAATAATATGGCTACAAATGGTGCACCAAGAGATAGTGCATTATTCACAAAAAGGTTCTGTACATTTGGAGAGTACTTTAATAATGAATAGTTTCCTGTACCAAAGTTCTTTGCTTCAAATCTTTTTAATAAATAGTTTGGTAGTGACCTATTAGTAAAATACATTTCTTGTTGGATTTCTTGCGAAAGATAATTACTAAACCCAGAATTTATATTTGTGATTCCCTGTGGAGATAAGGACTTAAATGAAAAAATAAAATAATCTACTACATTACTCCTATCACTACCAATAGCAAGTGTTTCTCCAATATCAGTAAATATGACTGCCTCTATAGAAGAAGACTTAATATTAGAAGTTATACAATCTTCACTTTGTGGATTTAGATCACATTCTTTAATTCCTATCAAAGAAAATAATAAAATAAGTAATATTGGATAGATTGCTTGATGGATCATTTTTCTTTTGAAATAATTGATTGTTAAAACAACTAAAAGAACAAAACAATAAATCCTTACTAAATCACTACGCGTTAAGCCGATTGCTAAAGAAGTAACAATAACAGTAACAATGTTGAACTTTTCAGCACTAAAGAGATACAGGAGATATAAGGGAAGCAACATAGAAGAGAGTAATACAGGTTCTCTGAATGAACCCATTGCTCTGTGAGGCTCATATTGCCAGAAAGTAGTTTGTAATGAATCTCCTAACAATCCCGTATTAGACCTATTTCTAATAACCTCAGGCAAGTCATAAATTTGTGCAAAGTAAACATATATTGCGTATATGGAGAAAATTAGAATAAGTTTTTGTAATAGATTTAAAAAATTCTCATTGCTGTTTGCTTTAAAATATCCCATTGCAAAATGAATAACTACTAAAAAAGAGGCAATATTGAATAGTCTAAGAAGTAAGTTTTGATTTAATCCATCAATTCCTAATGAGAGTAAGTTGATAAAAGAAGGCGCTAAAAATAGCGCCAGAAGGAAATATAAATTAAAGTTTAAGAGGATTTTATAATCTCTCATAATTGCAATAGTAAAAATTGCTACTAAACCTATCCAGGAAACAGGTATTCCCAACACAGAATAAGAATCTAAGCCATAACAAAATAGCGATAACAGTAATAATAAATCAGTTACTTTGTTTTTTGTTACCATAAGGTAATCATAATTAAAGTTTTTTTAATTGAGGCAATCTTTATTTTTATTGGGCTAATTTATTTTTATAAATAACATATTCAAATATTTTTTGCAGAATCATTGAGATACTTAAAGAGAGTGCAATGCCATTAAATCCATATGAAGAACCTAGTAGAAATGATAATAAAATAAATGTGAATGAATACAGAATTTTTCCATATGTGTGGAACTTTATTAGTTTATTAAAAAGTAGATATTGCCTTATCCAGAAAGTGAGCAGGTAGCATATATAACCTAATAGAAGAATGAGCATCGGCTCATATGAAGAGATAAATTCTTCTGAACCAATCAATTTTATGACAGTTCTACCTAAAACTACATAAAAAACAGTAACTGTGACGATAAGTGGAAATAAGAATTTTTTTAAGAATGATTGAATGGGAAAAGTATGCTCATGGCTCAACTTACTTTGTAACCATGGGTTAAAAATTGAAATTATATAATTAATTGGCTCAATTAATCTTTTTGCAAATCTATATATTCCTACTGCTGAATAATCACTAATAACAGACACAACAATTACATCAAAATGTTGAGGAATAATACCAATAATTTGATTGAATCTTATATCTCTAAAAATCGGATAAATTGATTTAAGATAATTTTTAAAACCCTTGAAATTAAATTCACTTATTTTGAGACCTTTTCTTACCAGTAAAATACTTACTATTCCATAAAAAGTTGAATAAATAGTCTGCCCTAAAATATAGTTTTCCACAGTGGGTGAATTTGATATGAGCACTACTATTGCCAGAAATCTTATACCTACTGATAAAGACTCTAAAATTGAGAATTTCCTTAATTTTCCCTGTTTAATCAACCAAGCTTTGGAACTCTCAGAAAATGTTTGAATTATCCGTGAAGCTAGGAATACAACTATATAAGAATCGAGAGTCTCGATACCAAAATAACTACTAATAGGTAAATTTAAGGTAATCATACAGATTAAGAATGCAAAAAATCCAATCAGCAAGTCGAATAAATAAGAATAGCCTACTAGTGAGTCCTGCTTGATTGATACCAAGGTTACATCACTATTTTTAGAATGTAGAGCTCGGAAAACAAGAGTTGGTAGGGTTACCATTAGTGTTACAATTCCATAATTTTCTACACCTAATATTTTCACAACTAAGGAAACTTGTAATAAAGACACTAAAGCAATAAAAAACTGAGAAAGGACTAGCTCTTTAGTTTGACTCAGAATCTCTTTTATAAATGATATATTCATTATTGTAAGTGGAGCTGAGGGGATTTGAACCCCTGACCCCCTGCATGCCATGCAGGT
>CAXBVE010000017.1:0-19037 GCA_963979435.1 uncultured Candidatus Actinomarinales bacterium
CACTGCTGCCTCCCGTAGGAGTCTGGGCCGTGTCTCAGTCCCAGTGTGGCTGATCGTCCTCTCAGACCAGCTATCCGTCGTTGCCTTGGTAGGCTTTTACCCCACCAACTAGCTGATAGAACGCGAGCTCATCTTAGTTCGGCTGACCTTTCCTTAAAACTTCATGTGAAAAAATAAGAATATCTGGTATTAATCCGAGTTTCCTCGGGCTATCCCAGTAACTAAGGTAGATTGCTCACGCGTTACTCACCCGTTCGCCGCTCAGTCATTTCTAGTAGTAAACTACCAAAAAGCTTCGCTCAACTTGCATGCATAAGGCGCACCGCCAGCGTTCGTCCTGAGCCAGGATCAAACTCTCCAACAAAATCTTTGAATTTTAATCTGACCAAAGAATCAACATGGGTTTTATCCCATATTATGGTTTTTAAACCATCACTAACTCTTAATAAAAAGAATTAGCCATCAACTTTTAACTTAAAAGTTGACAAAAAAAGAGTGCTAGAAAATTAATTCTGCACTACCGGCGTTCATACTCTACTCAGTTGTCAAAAAGCCAAATTTCGTAACTTAAGAGTAACACCTTCTTGTTTAAAGAGGGTATTATTTTTTATTTATTCTTAAAAATTTTCTTTTACCTATCTGTAAAGTTTTTCCATCTAATTGCGAGGCTGATATATCTAAATCAATATATTTAACATTGTCAATTTTAAAACCACCTGAGGCAATAATACGTCGAGCTTCAGAATTGGAACTAGTAACATCATTTTTTGTTAATAAATTCGGTAAGTGTATTTCCCCATCTGATATGTAGGCTTCTGGAATTACATCAGGAATATTTTTGTTAATAGTTATGTCATTAAAACTCTGCTCAGCTTGAGTAGAGAGTGTCTCATCGTAGAGATCATTAGTAATAATTTTTCCAAGACTTTTTTTAACATCAAACGGATTCAATTTTTGGCCTTCAACAAGAGATTTAGTTTCTTGGATTTCGTCTAATTCTAAATCTGAAAGCATTAGGAAATAATCCCACATAACTTCATCAGGAATACTCATTATTTTCCCATAAATATTATCTGCTGATTCAGTTACTGAAATATAATTATTCAAAGACTGAGACATTTTCTTCTTTCCATCAGTTCCAACTAAAAGTGGAAATGTAATCGCAACTTGTGGACTGATATTATAAAACTTTTGTATCTCCCTACCTAACATAAGATTCCAAAGTTGATCATTGCCACCAATCTCGATATCTGCTTTGACAGCTACTGAATCATACCCTTGATATAACGGATAAAAGAATTCAAGTAATGATATTGGATTTTTAGAATCATATCTTTTTGAAAAGTCCTCACGCTCTAGCATTTGCGCAAGTGTTGTTGAAGACGCAAGGTTCATCATTTCTGAAATAGTTAATTTAGAAAGCCATTCCTTATTAGAAACTATTTCAAGGTTATCAGAATGAAGAATTGATTTAATTATTGGTAGTACGCCTTTTGCGTTTATATCAATTTCATTTTCCTCTAAAACAGATCGTGTTTCTGATTTTCCAGATGGATCACCGACTTGTGCAGTAAACTCACCTAATATCAATACTGCAGTGTGACCATATTCTTGGAATTTCCTTAATGCTCTTAAAATTGCATACCAACCTAGCGTTACATCTGGAGCTGTTGGATCAACGCCTAACTTAACTCTTAGTTTCTTTTTAGATTTTAGTAAATCTTCATAATCAGCAAGTGGATTAATTACAGAAGATCTATCTTCTATATATTTCATTTTTGCACCAAAGAATATCGCCAAAGATTTTTATCTTTAGATTTTGCATTTTTTCTTTGAGTAGCAATAGCTCTATCAACTGGATGTATACGAGTAGCTAGATTAAGTGTCCCTGAAAACAAATCTTCACCGTCATTAACTAAATCTAGACCAAGTCCTTTAGTTATATTTCCAGGACCTGTCACATTGCTAGTTTTCATTTTAACTTTTCGTCTCGACTCAACATAACTTTTACCCAAAAGAACTACACCTGAACGTATTAATACTGCTTCACATGAACCTTTTTTAGAAGTTAATAAATACAAACTTTTGTTCTCTCCATATGATTTGAGTACAAGAATATGAGGTGGACCTTTTGGTAAAGACTCAGGAAATTTTCTGTTAAACATATTAACGAGTGACATTGAATCTGTTTTTTGTCGTCCAAAAGCTTCTGTTTCAGTGATCATTATTTCTGTGAATTTATTTTTATAATTAGTTGAAAGTCTCATACCAAGAATGTCAACTGCTACTTTCGATGACTTCTGAGAAAGCATTTGATAAACTCTGTTATTTAAACCAGTTGTTTCGACCATTTAGTTTCCCTTATTTAGTTTTATCGAGAACTTATTTTCAAGCACATCAACGACCTGATTAAGTATATCTGTTACCTCTTCTTCGCTATAAGTTTTTGAATAACTTCTCGTATTTATTCTAATTCCTAAATTCCTACTTTTCTCATTCTTGAAATCATCAAAAATAGTAATTACATTTTCATTGTTAATTAGAGATTTTTCAACTTCCTGTATTAATTCACTTGCGGCAAATGCATCTGGAACCATAAAAGATAAGTCAAATTTTACGTAAGGATAGGAAGATAGCGGGGAATAATTTATATTAATTAAATCTTCAGAACTAATTGAGCTTAGATCAATACTAAGAAGGAATATAGAATTATTTAGTTCATAAAACTTTTCTAATTGAGAAGCTAGTTGTCCAAGATGTCCTAAAACTTTATTATTTTTTAATATAATGAATGATAAGTTTTGATGAAATCCAGGTTTATGAATTTGTTTTAATTCTATTTTGCCAAAACAATCGATTAAAATTTGCTTAGCAAAATATATATCGTTAATAGTAGGGTCTTGTCTCATGTCAGAATTCGTTAATTTAGATGGTATTAATGCTGATAAGGAATATGTTTGATTAGGAATGGAATCAAAATTTTGATGTTTTCCAGCATCAAATACATTGTTAATTTCAAAAAACATTTCAGATTGATTATTCTGTTCAATATTATTTCTATACACCTCAATTAAAGAAGGGTGTAGGCTTGTTCTCAAAAACTTATTTGTTTGATCGATAGGATTGTTTATTTCCACACTCTTTTTTTCAGGAGTAAAAATTTGGTTTATCTCTTGTGAAACAAAAGAAAGTGTCTGTATCTCATACATATTCATTGCAATGAGTTTATCGGTGAGGCTCCTTTTGAGATGCCAATATTCACCTAGATTATTTTTATTATTACCAATTGGTAACGTACTCTCAAAATTATTGAAACCATAATGTTTAGCGAATTCTTCAATTAAATCTATAGGTCTTTCTAAATCATAACGCCAACTGGGTGATTGAAATACAATATCGTTATCAGTTAATGTGTAATTAATTCCTAAATATTCAAGCATATTTTCAATAAAATCATTTTCTAGTTTTATACCCAATATTTTATATATTTCATTTCTACTAAAACTTACATCAACCATAGAGAACTGTTGCTTTGAATCTACAACAGGCGAAGAGTAGGTAATATGTTGATCTTGTTGAAATATGTTTATGAATCGGTTTAGTCCCAGTAATTGAAATTGGTGATCAATTCCTCTTTCAAACCTAATAGACGCATCTGAAATTAAATTAAGTTTTCTCGATGTGTTCATTATTGATACTTTATCAAAATATGCACTCTCAATTAAAAGATTGTTTGTTTCTTGTGTTACTTCTGTTTCGAGTCCACCCATTACCCCTGCAAGAGCAATAGGTTTATCATCAGCAGTGATAATAAGATCATTTTTAGATAATTGACGATTTTGATTATCGAGAGTTAATAACGTTTCATCTTGTTTCGCATACCTAACCGAAATTTTGCCAAATAATTTATCTCTATCAAAAGCATGTAGTGGTTGTCCTATGTCGTAAAGTACATAATTGGTGTAATCAACTACATTATTAATTATCCTTGTACCAACCTGTGAAAGTCTGTACTTTGTATTAAAATTTGAATCCTTAATTTTAATATTTTCAATTTCGATACCTGCATAAGTATTACATGCCTTGATCGTTCCACTACTTAAAGAAAGAATGCTTTCAATAGATGGGTTTAGTTGTGATGAGTTATCTAGAAGCGGCTTCTTAAAATAATGTGAAAGTTCACGAGCGACTCCTAAGTGAGACATACAGTCTCCCCTATTAGGTGTAACACCAATTTCCCATACAATATCATTTTGTGGATAAATAGTAGAGAAATCAGTACCAGGTTTGACATCTTCATCTAGTAACAATATTCCTGAATTATCTTCCCAAAGATCTAACTCTGTTGCTGAACATATCATGCCGTTTGACTCAACACCTCTAATATCTCTTTTATCTATTAAAAAAGAGTCTTTGATTTCTGATTTAGGTAAAGCTACCGGAACGACAGCACCAACATCAAAGTTGAAAGCACCACATACTATTTCAAAGACATTATTTCCTGTATCAACTTTTGTTACTCGAACTTTATCAGCATTTGGGTGAGGATAAATTTCAAGTACTTTACCGACAACAATATTTTTATAGTTAGGTTTAATATCGATTCTTGATTCTATTTCGAAACCAAGACTTTCGAGTGCTAAAGATAATTCATCACCATTGATTTTGTCTATATCAACCCAATCACTCAACCATGATTTAAGTACTTTCATTAAAACTGTTCCAAAAATCTCAAATCATTTTCATAAAAGTTTTTAATATGGTCAATTCCATATCTCAGCATAGCTAATCGTTCTACGCCTACTCCGAATGCGAAACCTTGAGTGGTACTTGGGTATTTTACATTTTGAAATACATTTGGGTCAACCATTCCACAACCTAAAATTTCTAACCATTCTCCATCTTTCCAACTGACGAGTACTTCAGCAGATGGTTCAGTGAAGGGGAAAAAATGTGGAATAAATTTAGTCTGTACATTTTTTCCAAAAAATTCTTTTACAAAATACTCAAGGGTCCCTTTCAAGTCTGAAAATGTAATACCATCATCAACAGCCAGACCTTCGATTTGATGGAATACTGGGGAGTGCGTTGCATCAAGTTGATCTGATCTATAAACCCTTCCAGGTGCAACTATATACACAGGAGGTTTGTTATCTTGCATGTGCCGTACTTGAACGGTACTAGTTTGAGTCCTTAGTAGATTTTTTAAATCTTTATCTAAATATAAGGTATCAGATTCATACCTAGCAGGATGCCAATCTGGAGTATTAAGAGCATCAAAGTTATGCCAGGATGTTTCAGCTTCTGGGCCATGGGCTACTGTGTAACCAAGAGAAGCGAAAATGTCTACTACCTCTTCCATTACATTTGTAAGTATATGTTTCCTTGTACCTTTTTTAGAAAACCAATCTAAAGAGATATCAGGATTTTCAGATTTTTCTTTTTCCGTAAAATAAGATTTCTCAAAGTCAACTTTGAAACTCTCTAATTTTTTAGAAACCTTATTAGCAAAATCTTTTAATAGTGAGCCATATTTCTTTTTATCATCATTACTTAAAGATGCTAGTTTTGCTCTTTCTTCAGAAAGAACTGATCCTTTACCTAAATACTCTTTTTCTATTTGAGTGAGTTCAGAAACATCTACTACGTCTTCAAGGCTAAGTATGAATGATGCAAAGATCTTATCTAAATTGACTTCAGCCATTTAAGTTATCTTTAGCAACATCTACTAATTTTTTAAAACCTTTTGGATCATTTATAGCAATATCTGCAAGAATTTTTCTATCAACTTTTATATCTGCTTTGTTTAAACCATTTATAAATTTGGAATATGATAAGTCATGTAATCGTGCTGCAGCGTTTATACGACTAATCCAAAGTTTTCTGAAATCACCTTTTTTATCTTTTCTATGCGTGAAAGAATCAGCACCTGCATGCATAACCTGTTCTTTGGCTGCACGTAGGGTTCTACTTCTAGCTCCGGTATAACCCTTTGCTTGCTTCATAGTCTTTCTTCTTGATTTTTTACTATTTACAGATCTTTTAATTCTGACCATTTAACTCAACAACTTTCTTAATTTTTTACTATCACCTTTAGATGCTTCAACATCTCTTTTTAATCTTCCCCAGGTGTTACTCCCCTTGGCTAATTTATAATGAGAAGTATGAGCTCTACGTCTCATAAATTTCCCAGTACCAGTAACACGAACTCTTTTGGATGAGCTTTTGTGTGTTTTGTGCTTCATTTTCTACCTCCATTTGGTGCTAACACCATAGTTAATGACCTTCCATCAGGACGAGAAGTTGATTCCACTTCAGCAACTTCGCTAAGTTCATCCTTCAGTTTATCTAATATTCTTTGTCCAAATTCAGGATGCTCTGCTTCTCTTCCTCTAAATCTCATTGTGAATTTTACCTTATCACCATCTCTTAAGAATTTTCTAGATTGATTTAACTTGATATTGTAGTCATTCGTATCGATTTTCGGCTTAAGTTGAACTTCTTTGACGCTTATCTTAACTTGATTTTTTCTTGATTCTTTTGCTTTTTGAGAAAGCTCATACTTATATTTACCATAATCCATTAATCGAGCAACTGGTGGTTTGCTTTCAGGAGATACCTCCACAAGATCTAACCCAAGTTCCACAGCTACAATAATTGCTTTTTTTAATTCTAAAACTCCAACTTGTACGCCATCTGGAGCAATAACTAACAACTCCTTTGACCTAATGTCTTCATTTATCTTAAGTTCTGGTATAACTTTCTCCTCTCAATAAAAAAAACAGCACGAAGCTGTTAATTTACCATACTATTTTTCACAGTAGGTGGAACTTTGTTCGCTTATTATTAATTATATACTAATAAAAAGTATATCAACTAAAAATATCTTTTAATGCCAATGCAGCTTCTATGCCTTTATTGTTGCCATCCTCACAGCGTTTTGCCGCCTGTTCAAGATTATGGACATTCAATATACAATTAGCTATATAGACTTCTTTGTTGATTGTGAGATCCATGAGTCCATTCGCAACAGCAGAAGAAATATATTCGTAATGGTCTGTATCTCCCTTACAAATGATACCAATGACAATGAATTTATCATAAGTTGTAGTTAAGGAATTGACTTTGTAAACAATATCCCATGCACCTTTAACACTAAATGTTTCATATTCAAAGTCACCATCTAAGGTTGAGATTGCACCAGCTAGAAGTTTTTTTGTGTATTCTCCGTAATAATCAGCATTTATTATTGCTACCTTATTCTTCATCGTAATTATGCCCCATCTTATTCTTTTTTGTTTGTAAATATTCTGTATTGTCCTCTGTGATTTTACCCAAAAGAGGTGTTCTTTTTATAATGTTTAAACCAAAACCTTCTAAGCCAGCCCTCTTAGATGGATTATTGGTTAGTAAATTCATATTTGTAATTCCAAGTTCTCTTAAAATAAGGGCACCAGTTCCATAATCTCTTTGATCCATTTTGAAACCTAATTCAATATTTGCATCTACAGTGTCGCTCCCCTCATCCTGAAGAGAATAAGCTTTGATCTTATTTCCTAGACCAATTCCTCTACCTTCATGACCACGAACATAAAGAATAACTCCAGATTCATTTTCTACAATTTTTTTAAAAGCAGCTTCAAGTTGATAACCACAATCACATTTTTTCGAAAATAAAACATCACCAGTGAGACACTCTGAATGAACTCTAACCATAGTTGCATCCTCTGATAGATAATCACCGTATGTCATAGCAATATGTTCTGTATTGTCATTATTATCCTTATACACATGTGCGTCAAAATCACCATATTCAGTTGGTACTTTAGATTTTGAAATAAAAGATATTGGAGTTTTTGTCTCAAGTCGATATTCGATGAGATCTTTGATTGTACCTATTGGTAAATTGTGTTTTTTAGCAAATAATTCAAGGTCTTCAAGTCTAGCCATTGAGCCATCATCATTAATAATCTCACAAATTACTGCGACTGGATAGTGATCAGATATTTTACACAAATCTACTGCAGCTTCTGTATGTCCAGCTCTTCTTAACACTCCTCCATCCATAGATTGCAGCGGGAAAATATGTCCTGGAATACTAAAGTTCTCTCTCGTGGCATCTTTATTCGTGAGACCAATTATTGTTTTATATCTATCTTCGGCAGAAATTCCTGTTGTGACACCTTCACCTTTAAGATCAACTGAAGCAGTAAATTGTGTTTCCATTTCATTGTTAACTCCCTCCATCAGAGAAAGTTTTAAATTTGAAGCTATTTCGGATGAAATTGGTGCACATACTAAACCCTTAGCGTGTGTAATCATAAAATTAATATGTTCAGGTGTTAAGTTTTTAGACGAGATTACTAAATCGCCTTCGTTTTCTCTGTCTTCATCATCAATTAAAATAATCATCTCACCATTTTTAAACTGAGAAATAATATCTTTAATGTCACTTATCATTAAGAGCTCTTTCAACATATTTTGCCATAATGTCGAATTCTACATTCACTGGTGAATCAACTTTAAGATTATTAAAATTTGTACGGTCATAGGTTTCACGAATAATTGCAACAGAAAATGTATCAACACTAGGACTAACTAGGGTAAGAGACACTCCATTAATTGTTATGGAACCTTTATCAACTAAGTATTTATAACTATTATTAGAAAAAAAGAAATTCCACAGATCGTCAGATACCTGTTCAATATTTGATACCGTAGTAATGGTGTCAACGTGCCCTTGTACAATGTGTCCACTCAGAAAAGTTTCCATAGTAAGTGGTAGTTCAAGATTAATGAGATCACCAGTTGAATAGTTATTTATAATTGATCTAGTAATTGACTCCTTAGAAACTTGGAAAATGAGGTTACTATTATCATAACCCCTTAATGTTAAACAAACGCCATCAACAGCAATACTGGTGCCTAGTTCATGATTTAAAAATTTATCAGAATTTGCCGAAATAATTAAATTTTCTCCATCAAGAGATTTAACAACTCCTACACTTTGTATTATTCCAGTAAACATTAATTCTTAGTATAAGTAGTTAATAAATTATCTAAAAGTTCATATTTGTTATTCATATGATAGTTATTATCAATTTCAGTTCTGTAATTATTGCCTATATGAATTCCATTTTCTATGTTTAAATTACTCTTAAATTCATATATTGAGTCGATTTTGTGATCTTGTAAAAAAGAATCTAGGATACTCTTGCCACCCTCAATAAAAATATTTCTAAACTTTCTTTCAAGAAAATATTCTTCAACATCACTAAGTGAACTTGTGTCACAGTATGTATTATTTTCTCGAGATGGCATGCTGCTTAAGAAAGTAAAGGTTGGATATTTTTTCATTGCAGATTCGATATTTTCAGTTGATCTTCCCCACATAATAATTGGTTCGGGATTATGATCGATATTATTAATTCCTGAAATACGTACATTAAGTTTTGGTTCATCATTGAGTAGAGTATTTTTACCAATAACAATACAGTCTGCGGTTGCTCTTAAATAGTGAACAATACTCAATGATATTTCATTAGTAATGTACCTCGCATCAGAAGCATCATTAGTAATGTAATCATTTTTAGACACTCCAATTTTTAATAGATAGTGGATATCTTTTAATTTCTTATGTGTATTTTCGTAGTAGGGATTAATAATGTTATTGACATTTGATTCTATCTGTACAGATACATTATTGTCTTTTAATAGTGAAACGCTTTTACCATTCGTTCTAATATCAAGATCTATATCTCCAATAACAATATTTTTAACACCTTGATTTATAATCTCTGTTGCACATGAGGGTGAAGTATCGCTATGAAAACATGGTTCAAGTGTGACATAAAGGGTATCGGTTTCTTCGACTTGAACCTGATCAAATATATTAATTTCAGCGTGATTCGAACCTTTTTGTTTATGATTAGCGGCTGCTTTTACGTTTCCTTGCTCATCAATTAAAAGTGCCCCTACTCTAGGGTTTGGGTATGGGTTTACTTTTAATGCTTCGACCATGGCTAGCGCCATAGGTTCTGAAAAACCTAAATATTTAAAATTATTTACCAAATATAGCTCCACCTTGAACGGCAACTTTTACCCCGTTAGTTTCAAGGGCGGCTAAATCATCTACTGTTATACCACCATCAACGATCAAGGTAGATTCACTATTGTTAACAACACTTTTAAACTCATTAACCCTATCAATAAGATTTACTGCTTTTGGTTGATTAGAAAATCCAGGGTTGACAGTTAAGAGTAAAAAAATGGAGGTATATTCAGCATAAGATTTCAAAATTTCAATATTACTTGTAGGCAAAATGCCAATCCCAATATTATCAAAATTAGTTGTTAAGTTTTTAAATTCATTTATATCTGTTGATTCACAGTGTACTGTAACTAAATCAGCTCCATACTCAATTACTCTTTCAACAAATTTAGTATTTTCTTGAAGCATTAAATGAACATCAAGTTTATAGGATGTATTTTTTTTCATCTTCGAGACAATATCCAATGAAAGACCTATATTGTCAGTGAAATGTCCATCAGTAATATCTATGTGTAGTTGATCGAATTTGTTAGCATTTGTTTCAATATCTCTTAACAAATCTAATTGATTTGCAGCTTGAATGCTTGCAGAAATATCCATAGCTACTCAGTCTTGGTAACTATTAAAGAATATTTACCAATTTGTAATCTGTCACCACTTTTTAGAGATGATTCAGTTAACAAATCTCCATTTATAAAAATGCCATTTGTTGATTGCTCGTCAGTAATGGAGATATCTTCATCATCTACAGTAATAAAACCATGGTGTCTGGATACTGTAACATCATCTAAGATTATTTCTTTTTCTGGAAGTCTGCCTATTTTATGTATGCCATTTGATAAGAACCATGATGTTGAAGAAACTTCTTCATTAAGCAATGAAAGTATATACTTACAATTTTGACTAAAGATTAGCGAATCTTCTAATGGTCTTGTTTCATTGTTCATAATTAAATACTAGGTAATAAAGGTATTCTAATGCAACAAAGTAATAAAAAACCATGACTGGAAAGGCAATAAAATTTATTAATCCGGTGTTCAAACTGACGTCTAATACATATAAACATATTGTAATAAACATAAAGACTGTAGCTAGTTTTCCCTTTTTAGATACTTCAATGGGTTTTTTTGAAAGTAGCACATATATACCTCCAAGTAGAACTAATACCTCACGAGCTATAAGTGCTTTAAAGAAAATACTTGGAAATAAATCTTGTAGCCAAACTACTAATAAGATAAATACAGTACGATCGACAAAAGGATCCAAAATTATGCCAAGTTCACTTACCATATTGAATCTCCTGGCAACTATCCCATCAAGGGAATCGCTAAGACCCACAACCGCAATGGTTGTAACTAATACATAAGTGTTAATATCTAGAGGATAAAAGTTTTGAAAAAGATATATTGATGCAAATAATCTAAAAAGAGTGATTAGGTTTGGTGGTAATAAAATATCTTTGAATTTCAAATAAGTAAGTCCTTAACATCGTGTGTGGCAACAAAATGTTCGTCACCAATATCAACCATTGGTAAATTATTTTTGTTATTTGCAATAATTTCATCTAGTTCGGTAAAATCAATTTCATATTTAGTTCTTTTGTATTTAGGATCTGGAACAGGGATTGAAGAGATTAGTCTTTTAGTATATGGGTGTATAGGGTTACTAAGGAGATTTTCAGTTTTTGCAATTTCAACAATTTTCCCATTAAACATTACAGCAATTCTGTTACACATATATCTTGCAACAGCAAGATCATGTGTAATGTATAAATAGGAAACTTGTAAGTCTTTAGCTAGATCCAACATGAGATCCATAATTGAAATTCTTATTGAAACATCTAACATAGAAGTTGGTTCATCACATATGACAAACTTTGGATTCATGATTAATGAACGTGCAATAGATACGCGTTGCCTTTGACCTCCAGAAAGCTCATGAGGGTATCTAGGCAAATAATTTTCGGGTGGCGTTAAACCCACAGTTTTTAATATTTCAATAACTGCTTCTGTTCTGTTTTCTAGAGAGCCAATATTATGTATATTGAGTGGTTCTAAGATTATATCTTTGATTGTCCATCTTGGATTCAAAGATTCATAGGGGTCCTGAAAAATCATCTGTGTATTTCGGCGGAATTGTTTTACCTGATCATCAGATAAGTCATCTAGATTTTGCATCTCATTAGCTTCTGGATTGAAAAATTTTACATCACCGGATGTTTTGGGATCAAGTAAACACAGTGCTCTGGCAGTTGTAGTTTTACCACAGCCACTTTGACCAACTAAACCTAACGACTCCCCTTTTGGGATACTGAAACTAATACCATCGACAGCTTTAACAATATTTTTATTTCTAGAGAAAAAACCGTTAGAAACATCAAAATTCTTTACTAAATTATTTACTTCTATTACATTATCCATTCATCACCCACAATTTACACAACATTGATCTGCCCAATGTCCTGTTTCTACCTCTATTAATGCCATATCTAGTTTTTTACTTTTGCAATCCTCTGATGGTTCTGGACACCTTGGTGAGAAAGCACAACCCTCTAGACCGTTGATAAGACTTGGTGGCTCTCCATCTAGGGCTCTTAACTTCTTTTTTTCACCAACAACAGATGGTGTAGACTCTAGAAGCAGTCTCGTATAAGCATGTTTTGGGTTTGAAAAGATTGATGCTGTAGGACCTTTTTCAACTATTGAGCCAGCATACATTACTGCCATATTATCAGTCATCTCTGCAATAACAGCTATATCGTGAGAAATATAAATTAAGCTAAGACCCAATAGTTCCTGAACTTTTTTTATTTCTTTTAGTATCTGATCTTGAATAACAACATCCAAGGCAGTAGTCGGTTCGTCTGCAATAACTATTTTTGGATCACAAGATAAAGCTAGTGCAATAACTGCTCTTTGTTTCATACCACCTGATAACTCATGTGGGAATCTATCCATTATTGAATCATCAAGTCCTACTATTTTAAATAATTCAGAAATTTTATCTGTATTTTCTTTTTTAGTATTATTTGGATGATGTTCTCTGATAGCTTCTCTAATCTGTTCTCCAATTTTAATAACAGGATTCCAAGCATTCATAGCACCCTGGAAAACAATACTTATATCATTCCAACGTACTTTGCGTAAATCAGATTCTGTCATGCCAACTAGTTCTTGATTGTCTAATTTTATACTTCCAGATGAAATTACTGCGTTGTCAGATTGCAACTGTAATAATGTGGAAGCAACTGATGATTTTCCACAACCGGATTCTCCAACGAGGCCAAATGACTCCCCCTCTTTTACAGAAAAAGTAACATTATTGACAGCCATAACTTTACCTTCTAGTGTCTCATAATGCATGTTAAGATTATCTACTATCAAAATATCTTTTGACATATTACCTTTTCCTTAATCGTGGATTAAATACATCATCAAGTCCTCGACCAACAAGATAAAAGCCTCCAGCAAGAAATGTAACGGATAATCCAGCGGGTAATATTAGCCACCAATATTCTAAGCCAGAAAATATAAATCCATCAGTTTGCGAAAGGTATATCATTAATCCCCAACTCATATCAATGTTGAGCAGACCTAGAAATGACAGAACGGATTCAGATGCAATTGCACCAGTTACACTAAAAACCATAAATAGTAATGCTAAAGGTGCTACGTTTGGTAAAACATGTGAGAACATAATTTTTCTTTGCGAACCACCTGTTATCCTTGCTGAATCTACGAATGGTTTTACTTTTACCTGAAGCGCTTGTGACTTAATAGTTATAACTGACCCTCCAAGACCACCAAGTACTCCTAAAACAACAGCAAGGTGCCAAATCTTCAACTCTGCAAAAGCAGAAATAATAAATAGTAATGGTAATGTCGGTAGCATAAGGACTAGGTCGGATTGTCTCATTAAATATGCGTCGATTCTACCGCCAAAAAAAGCAGCAATTGTTCCAAGTATCGTTGAAATTCCTACACCCAAAGTTGCACTGAGTAAGCCCAAAACAAAAGCTACCTGACTACCCTCCATTATTTGAGAAAATACATCTCTACCTAGTGAATCTGTACCCAGTATATGTTTAGCTGATGGAGGTGCTGGCTGTAAATAAACGTCGTACATATCCCCAACTTCTACACCTTTAGCAAGATAAAGCATTTTTTTCTGTACTTCTCCGTCTCCAGGACAATCAAGAAAAGTCTCATATTGAGGAGTTGGATATTCCTTAGGGCATTCAACTACTAATTTATTTTCAATAATTTGATCATAACCAACTACTGGATGATAAATACTTTCATTCCATAATCCAGTCATGAAAAGGAAAGGTTGTAACAATGCTAGAACAAGAAAGAATAGGACAATTCCCAATCCAATCATACCTAATTTACTTTGTGAAAATAATTTCCAATTTCTTCTAATAGCTTCTTTTCTAAGCTGTTTTTGTAACTTTTTTTCTTTTAATTCATCAATTTCCATATTTTATCCTTGTGATTTAACTCTAATTCTTGGATCTAAATATGAATATGAAATATCGGCAATTAAGTGAGCAATTAGGGCAAAAACACCTACAAAAGAAAATGCAGCCATTGCAACGGGTATATCCTCTTCCAAAACAGCTTGAAGAAGTAACTGCCCCATACCGGGCCATGAAAAGATTTGTTCTGTGAGAACGGAACCATCAATAATTGTAACTATTGTGAAAATGAAAGATGTTACGACAGGTAAAAGTGCTGTTCTAGCAGCATGTCTATCCCTAATTCTTTTTTGACTTATCCCCTTTGCTCTTGCCGTAAGTATATAGTCCTCTTTTAAAACTTCCATCATCGTAGTACGAGTAAGGAGAGCGGTACCAGCAAATGCTACGATCGTAACCACAAGCACAGGAAGAATCATGTGATAAGCGATATCTGCCGCATATGGTTTTCTAGCTAAAGCTTCTCCTGTATTCCAATAAAAATAGCTGCCGATAAATATTGCTATAAGACTTGCAAACCTTACATTTCTTCTAGTGGAAAGAGCTTCTATACCTCTAGTCACTGTGTACGCTGCGAATTGTAGCAAAGAAACTACCACTACAAATTTAATCATCATTGAGAATATGACATCACTATCAAAAGGGGCGTCATACCATTTTTCAGGATATAAGAATTTACCTATCGGGAACCAGCCCAGTTTATAACCAAAGAACCATAACATCATTAATGCAAACCAAGGGTAAAAAACTGTGTATGAAAATACTGAAGTGATAGTGATCCATGTTTCGGACTTGGAGCCTCTTCTCCAAGCAAGGACTTTACCAATAAAGAAACCAGTATAAAAAGCAACAATGTTTACAACAGAAAACAACATAAGTGTACGAGGTAATCTTTCTGCTATTAATTCAATGGGAGTTTTAGGAAAATATTTATATGAATATCCAAAATCTCCTTTAAAGAAATTTACTACGTAAAGTTGGACTCTTTCTGAAAGAGGTTTGTCTAGTCCATAGGTTTCCAGTACTTTTGCATATGCATCTGGTGGTAAATTTGGATTCAGAAGTAGATTAGAAAATGCATTTCCTGGAATAGCATTAAATAACAAATAAGAACTGACTAGGAAAATAAAAAAAACCACAATCATTTGTAATGTTCTTCTAATTATGTATTCAACCATATTCGTACCCTATTTTAGACATTTAAAAAACATAGGTAGGCCGAAGCCTACCCATGTTCAAGTTATATTATTAGCTCTGTACTTTTACAAGTGAAGCGTAACCGCCACCTGTTCCAGTTAATCCGTCTAATACATCTGTGAATGGAAATTCTACAGTATCTTTATATACCTCTAATGTAGGTACGTTGAATAATACCAAATATGGCATTTCTTCAAATAATATAGCTTCCATTTTTTGCGATAGGACAATAGCATCACTGATTGTTTTAGCAGCTTGGAATTCAGCATCTAATGCGTCAAATTCTGCGTTGTTAAAACCAGGTGTGTTATAGCCACCTTCGCATGTGTCGTTCTTGGAATTGAAGAAATCTCCAGGGTGATTAGGGAATGCACTTAAACCCCAACCAAGCATGTAGAAATACCAATCCTCACAAGTCTCTGGTGTGAACACCTTGTCAACAATAACATTGAAACCGGTAGGTCTCGCTGTTACGTCAAGTCCAAGTTGTTGCATCCAATCAGCAATAAATAAGGACATTGTTGATCTCAATGGATCGTAACCAGCACCTGGTGCATATAGCAACATGTCTGACGGAGGTGTTTCTCCTCCTGGTCCTTTAATTCCTGTTGGAGCGACTGCTCTTTCAGCACCACCAGCATGGGAACCCCAGTCTGAAGCTGTCCAACCACCTGCTTGAAGAATTTCAACTGATTTGTTGAATCTTTCTTCAGCATTAAGGCCAGCACAATCAGCAAGGACACCTGTTACAGGTGCAACCCAAGCTGTTAACGCTTCAGGCATTTGACCATCCATATTTACAGCAACACCTTGAAGAATGTTGTTTAACACGAATTCTTTATCAGAAATACATGCAACAGCTTGTCTAAAAGATTTGTCGCTTCCAGGGAAAACCCTAGTGTTGAATGCCATGTATCGCATACCGTTACCTAAGTTGGAAACAGTTTCGACACCTGGAACTCTGGATAATTGGTCAAAAAGATTTCTCTTAACACCTAATGGGTTAAGAACGAAATCAACTTCGCCATTTTGGAATGCAAGATAAGCAGCATCTTGATCACCATATAATGTGAACTCAACAGTTCCTACATAAGGTCCTGCTGTGTATGAGAATGAATCGCCAGTTGTATCACCAAATGAATTGTTGATTGCTGGAGCTTTTCCATTATCCCATTCGACTGTGGTACCACTCTTATAAATTGTGGTGGTTCCACCATCCCACATTGTATTAGCATCATATGCCCATGTGTAAAAAGCACCTTGTTCTACTTTGTTGTAGACGAAAGCGCTAGCTACTGGAGCGTCAGCTCCTGAGGCTGCTAAAAGGGTTTCTCTGTCAGTAGCATATTGCGCCCAATAACTTTCTGGAAGTATTGGTGCTTGTGCAATTTGATACTGCCATGAAGCTAACCCGGCATCAAAGTTTAGAGTTATCTCTACAGTGTAAGCATCACTAGCAACGAGGGTTAAAATACCCTGTGCATATCCCTCAGCAGCTGGGTCTGTTCCACTACCTTGTGGGTAGTTTGTTTCCCAGTTACTTAAGAGGCCAAGATCTTTTGCGGTATTATATGTAAATACCATATCGTTGGCTGTGAGGTCTGAACCATCACTCCATTTATATCCTTCTGTTATAGGAACACTATAAGTCCATGTTCCGTCACCGTTGTTAGTTGAGGTCTCAACAAGTTCGTCTGCGATACCTGTAACTAACTGGTAGTTAGGATATGAAATAGAGAATAATGACACAGCTTGTCCGGACATCACGTATTGTGTCCACACATCTGTTTCTGTATCAAGATAATTCCAGTAATTTTGTGTTTGTGGATCTGAGAAGATCGCCATCTTATAAACACCATCAGGTCCTGATGGAGCTGCTTCTTCAGCTGCCGCAGCAGTTGTAGCAGGAGCTTCAGTTGTTTCTGTCTCATCGACAGCAACTTCTTCTTCTGCTGTGTCGCCTCCGCAGGCAACCACAACTAATGCAAAAACTGAGAAAAGTAAGATAAGGCGCCAACTTCTGGATCCTTTGAAATTACTCAATTTTTCTCCTTTTGTATACAAAATCCACACGTAAGTGTGGATGTATTAATATTAGGTGTATTTATAGGCATTTCAATCTAAAAGTCTGATTTTATTATAAATAGGTTGTATTTTCTCTTAAATGACTAAGTTGATTAAAAACTGAAATAACCTCAATATCAGATAGAACCCAAACAAGAATACTCCTATTTTGAAGCCAAAGTTTTCCATGTTAATTTTTAAATTTTATGTTCAAACATATATTGTCAAAATTATATGTGTCTCGTAGTCTATTATCTATAAAGTTTTGATAATTAATTGGGACTCTACCACTTAAAATAAAACTAAAAGAAGGAGGGTAAACATCGTACTGTGTCACATATTTTAACTTCGCTCTCCTTCCTCTGAATGGATGAGGTGGTTTTTTTGTCCAAATTTCTCTGAAAAGTATATTTAATTCATGAGTTGTAATACGAGTTGAAAGCTGTTTTTGTAACTCGTAAATTACAGTATTGAGATTTTTTACGCCTTTACCATTAAGAGCTGAAATTCTTAAAATCTTTAACCATGAATATTTCTTTAGCAATGAAGCAATGTTTTTGTTTATAAAAAGTTTCTCTTCTTCTTTTAACAGATCCCACTTATTCATAATTAATATTGGTGTTACTTTGTTTTCAATGCATTCACTAATTAATCTCATATCTTCAAAATTTATTCCCTGTTTTGCATCTACAACAAGAAAAGCTATTACAGAATTTTCTAATTGACCAACTGCTAAAGATGATGCGTATCTATCTATCTGGTTTTTTTGTTTTTTACGTGGCACACCAGCGGTGTCAATAATATTATAAGAATCCGAATCGAACTTGATTGTTTCTTCTAATCTATCTCTTGTGGTACCCGAAATACTTGAAACAATTGCTCTTTCCTCATTCAAGAGCTTATTAAACAATGTGGACTTACCCGAGTTTGGCTTTCCAATTATTGCTATTGATTTGTAGGTATTTTTAATCGAATCCGTATTAGATGACATGCTTTTTGTAAGTGCCTCCATTAATTCTTCAGTACCCAATTTATGAATAGATGAGACATAATAGTCTGAATCGTAAATGTATTTGTATAACTCTGTATTCAGTTCAAACTTTTTAAAGTTTTCACATTTATTAAAGACTGTTATGACTTTTTGTTCTTTATTTATATTCTTTTGTAGAAGGCTGTGTATTTTATCTAATCCAGAATAATTTGTGGTGTGCACGTCTATTACAAACATGATTAATTTTGCATCATTAA
>CAXBVE010000018.1:0-17622 GCA_963979435.1 uncultured Candidatus Actinomarinales bacterium
CATCATCTAATTCAAACAAGAACTTAGAAATATTACCAAATTTTTTTTCCCAAGAAGAGAAAAAACTATTAAGCCAGAGATCGGTTTCAATAGTTGGTACAAATGGTAAGACTTCAACGGCTACTGTTCTAAATGAATTGTTATCTAGAAATGGTCTAAGTACGATACTTTTTACTTCCCCTCACTTAGTTAATGTGAATGAAAGGATTCAAATTAAAAAAGAAATTATAAAAGACATTGATCTTGATAGGGGAATGGAGAAGGTAAGAGTATTTGAAGCTACAAATAAAATTACTCTTGGATATTTTGAGTCTATTTTTTTAATTGCTGCAACTTATTTTTTAAATAATAATTTAGATATTTTTATTGTTGAGGCTGGTATTGGAGGACGGCTAGATACAACTTCAATACTAAATAGCCAGATAGTGTGTTTAACCAATATTGGTTTAGATCATACTGAACTGTTAGGGACAACTATAGAAGAAATATTACATGAAAAAATATTGGTATCAGAAAATGTAAAACAATTCATAAACGGAAGCATAGAAATACATACAAAGTATGAACATCACATCAAAGAGTTCCTAGAAGTAAAAAATGAAGATTACCATTTAGGTTTTATAGCTGATGATTATGTTAATTCTTCAAGTATTGTTAAAACAAATTATTTGAAATCTAATCAAAGTAACGCTATTAAAGTATCGAAAGTTATTCTCGGTAATCTCAATAAATCTGATAATTTCAACAATGATCCGTTATATCTTAAAAAAATTAACAAAATGAAAACAGAAGGTAGGTTTCAGGTAATCCAAAATCTCCCTAGTCTAAAAATTATCGATGGCGCGCACAATCCATCAGGAATTAAAGCTTTTTTTGATCTACTTGAATATTCCTACAATATAGATGATGTTAAAAATTTTGATTGTTATGTCGGCTTCAATAAAAATAAGGATTATAGGGAAATGCTAAAAACAATATGGTTAAAGAATTATCTGAATATCAAGGTTCTGGAAGATGGTAGTTTTTTTAAACAACAAAAAACTTATACGTTGGAAAAATTTTTTATAGCTAATAATAAAGATATCCAAAAAAGTACATTAAAAGAATTTCATTTGTCTAACAAGCCATCTATTTTGTTAGGTAGTTTATATTTAATTGGAGAATATATAAAGGAATACAAATGAAGACATTTTTTATGATTAAACCCGACGGAGTTAAAAGAAACATTATTGGCGATGTTGTCCATAGAGTTGAAAAAGAAGACTTTGTAATTACAAAGATGAAAATGATGCAAATTTCTACTGAACTAGCAGAAATGCACTATGCAGAGCACTCAGAAAAGCCTTTTTTTAGTGATTTGGTCACTTTTATAACCAGCGGTCCAGTTGTTGCAATGCAAGTTGAGGGAGATAATGCTGTTCTTGCTGTTAGAGAACTCATGGGAGCAACAAACCCGGCAGATGCTGAACCTGGAACAATTAGAGGAGATTTGGCATCTAAGCTTGAGGAAAATGTAGTCCACGGCTCTGACTCTGAAGAGAGTGCTACAAGAGAATTGGGACTATTTTTTAACTAAAAAAATTCTATTTCACTTGAATATTTAGTCTATTATTCTGAATATACATGGCAGGATTAAATCTTAGAAGAACTTTATTTGGCGGTAATGATATTGCAATAGATCTTGGAACCGCAAATACCCTTATTTATGTAAAAGGTGTAGGCGTAGTGGTTGATGAACCTACAATACTTGCCATAAACAAAGGTGATGGAAGTATTTTAGCTGTTGGAAATGAAGCCAAAAAGCTTATTGGACGCGTTCCAGACTCAATTGAACTAGTAAAACCCCTGCGAGATGGAGTAATCTCAGAGATTGAAATGGCTGAGGAACTAGTCAAAACCTTGTTAACTAGGGCAATAGGTAGAGCTTATTCAAAACCAAGAATAGTCATATGCGTTCCAAATGGTGTAACTAGTGTTGAGCAAAGGTCAATTGAAACAGCAGCTCATGCCACAGGTGCATCTGAAGTCTTTACTATAGAAGAGCCAATGGCAGCCTCAATAGGTGCAGGCTTACAAGTTTTTGAACCAGTCGGAAATATGGTTATTGATATTGGTGGTGGTACAACTGAAATTGCAGTGATCTCCATGGGTGATGTTGTAAATGCTAACTCTGTTCGTATAGGCGGAGAGGATATGACAGAGAGACTAATTGAATATCTTAGAAGTGAACATGCAATGTTAATTGATGAGGGAATTGCAGAGTCACTTAAACATGCTGTTGGATCTGCTTTTCAATTCGACAAGGAACCACAGGTTACAGTGACAGGTAGAGATATAGTGAAAGGTGTACCAAAACAGGTATTGCTAGAGGCCTCAGATGTACGAGATGCTTTGGCCCCAATAGTAAATGAAATTATTGAGGCTATAAGAATTTCACTATCTAAAACACCCCCAGCTCTAGTTTCTGATATTGATAAAGATGGTGCCTGGCTCACAGGTGGCGGGTCAATTCTAAAACAGCTTGATAGAAAAATTGCAGAAGAGCTAGGTATTCCAATAAATATGACAGATGACCCACTAAGCACAGTCGTAGTAGGTTCAGGCATTTGCCTCGAAAGGTTTGAAGATTTTAGGACAGTGTTGAAGTCATCACCAAAACCAAATTAAACCATGATTAATAACAACAGTCCTAAAAGACGAGTATATGTTTTTTACATTTTGGGTATTCTTTTATCTGCAACAGTACTTACAGTTGATATTTTTTCTGACAAAAGTGTATCAACCTACTTAAGTAATAAATTGAGTGTATTATCACCTACACCACTAGTAAGTTCAAATTTCCGTTTTCCTGAAATCGAAATATTTAAAAGTAAGAGTAAATTAATAAATGAAAATATTAGATTAAAAAATGAAGTCATTGAATTACGTAAACTCAAAGTTGAAAACGAAAAACTTAAGATAGAGAATGAGGCAAATAAATTTGTTGTTAAAGAAGTTGATTCTTCAATTTATGATATTTTTGAATCTTCGATTATATTTAAAACTCTCACAAACCAATACATTATCTCAGGTGGAGAAAACCTTAACCTTAGTGAAAAAGATTTAGTTATAAACGATAATTCCTACGTAGTTGGTGTCATATCAGAAGTAAGACAAGATAGATCTATTGTTTCTACAATTCTTAATCCTTCTTTTTCAATTGAAGGTATCGATAAATATGGAAATGAGTATTTAATAACTTCAGATAGTAAAAACTTATATGTCAATTCAACGAACCTAAAGGAAGAAAATACTGACATAAAGTACATTTATACAGATATTACTTTTGGCCATCCTGGACAATTCCCAATTGTTGATTTGTCCTCCACGTCAGTGAATATCGCCAATAATAAAATTACTGCTGAACAAGAGATAGATTTTAATATCAATTACTTTTCAAATATTTATTTATTGAAAACAAAATGACGTACCTTAAGAATCTCATTTTAACTTTTGCAACATTCTTTTTAATATTTACTGAAACAAGAGTTAATACTTTTCTAACTAATAACGTGTATTTTGAATTTTATCCTTTTCTTGTTTATCTTTTTCATGTCTCAACAAATTATTTCTCAAGGAGTTCTGTATTGATTATTGTCTTAAATGGTTTTTATTATGATATATTTTATACCTCTAACTTTTTAGGAGAAACTTCAATAAAATTTTTATTTATTTGTATTGTTACCCATTTCATTTCAACAAAATTGAGTACGAATATTTTTAATAATTTTTTATTATTTTTTATATGTTTGTTACTTTATAAATATGAGCTGATTGTTACAGATATCGGTATGTCACTATTTTATTATTTAGTTATTTGTTTACCTAATTTCCTTTTATTTAGAGCATTGAACAGTAATCTTAGAAGAGATGTTTTTTCAGCAAAAATTTAGACTACTTACTTCTTTAATAGCC
This sequence comes from uncultured Candidatus Actinomarinales bacterium, assembly GCA_963979435.1. Lineage (GTDB taxonomy): Bacteria > Actinomycetota > Acidimicrobiia > Actinomarinales > Actinomarinaceae > Actinomarina. The sequence continues at coordinate 3,955 of CAXBVE010000018.1, forward strand.
TTAATCTTTCTCACATTACTTTTTAATGTTTACAATTTACAAACATCTGATAGGGAAGCTTCTTTAGTATCGGTAAATAAACAAACACTTGATACATTCTATATTCCATCTCCAAGGGGTGAAATTTTTGATACGAACAATAATAAGCTTGTATCTTCCTCCTTAGAGCCACATCTTTTTTTAAATCTAAGAAAAATTAATGCTAACAATCGAAGCCAATATGAACAGTATATACAATATAACTTTGTTGATTTAGGAGAAGACCTAATTGATGAGATATTCGAAAGTGAAGATCTATTAGTAAGAATTGTCAACATTCAAGACCTTAATTTTGATAACAGACAAACCTTGATCTCGCTAGAGGCATTTGAAATTTTTGATTTTCCCGTACGAAAATATGAATATAATAATATTGCATCGCATATTGTAGGCTACTTGGGAGAACCGTCATTCGAAGATGCTAAAGATTTCCCTCTTTCGGTCAAATCAAATATAGTAGGTAAAAGCGGTTTGGAAAGATATTATCAAGATGATTTAGCAGGCCAACCTACCGAAATAATATTCAAAGATGATGAAATAGCCCAAATTATAAAGGGTACTCCTGGAAAAGACATATTTACAAGTTTAGATATCAAGCTTCAAACAATAGCAACAGAGTCTTTATTACAGGGTATTGAGTTAGCAAATGAAAAATATGAGACAAAAAACAAAGTACAAAAAGGGGCTATTGTCGTTCTAGATATCAGAACAAATGAAGTAATCTCCCTTGTTTCCCTTCCTGATTATAACCCTAACAATTTTGTTGATGGGATATCTCAAACAGATTTTAATAAACTAAATATATCAGGGGCTTTTATTAATTACCCTATTCAAGGTCAATATCCTCCAGGATCAGTTTTTAAAGTAGTTGCATACTGGCTTGCAGAGCAAGAAAATATCTTTCCAGAAGGCTTATCCTCAAGAAATCAGCGAATTAACTGCAAAGGTAGTCTTTCATTTGGTTTCGATGACGGGTCTCAACAGGTTTATAATGACTGGAAAGAAGACGGTCATGGAAATGTAGATTTAGGATCTTCTATTAAGCAGTCTTGTAATGTTTATTTCTGGGACATTGCTCTAAAAATATGGAGAGACTATGAAGGTACGACAGCGGAGTCAATTCTTCAGCAGTACGCCAAAAATTTGGGCTTTGGTACAGCCACAAATATTGATTTACCCTACGAAGCAAACGGAGTAGTGCCAGATAGAGAGCTTTTCGAAAACTGGGCAATATCTCAACCAGAGCGTGTTAGACCAGAGGGTTGGTTAGGTGGAGATTTAATGAACCTTATTATTGGTCAAGGAGCTATAACAAGTACACCCATCCAGGTTGCAAATGCATACAGAACTCTGATTTCTGGTAATTTAAGCTACCCATACATTAATAAGAATAGAGAGAGCCAATCAGAGGAATCTATTGGAGTAACTGAAGATTTTGTCAATTTTTTACTTAAAGATCTTAATTCTGTAACTAACGAGGGTGGCACAGCACATGCTTCTTTTTCAATCCTTGGTAACAAAGTCAAAGATGTAGGTGGAAAAACTGGAACGGCACAAAACTCAGGAGATAAAAATAATACTTCATGGTTTGTTGGCGTAGATTCAGTAAGTAACCCAAGATATATTATTGCCACGGTTGTAGAAGAAGGGGGTTCTGGGAGTGCCATAGCTGCACCGGTCACTCGAAGAGTAATACAGTCTTTAAGAGAGATGGAGATAACACCAGTTAAATTTGGAGAGATTACCGAATGAGAGATAGAAAAATTACTCTTTTGGGTCCAGAGGGAACCAACTTAACACTATTAGTAATCTTTTTGGTTCTTAATTTTATTTCATGGTTAACTCTATTTACTCTCTCTGATGGCTTATCTTTAGATTTAAATAACTCACTATTTAGGCAAATAGTCTTTACTTTGCTTTCGGTTATTTTATTTTTTGCGATTACGTACATATCAATGGATCAAATTAATCAATATACATTTCCATTTTTTGGACTTATAACAATATTGCTTATTTTTATTTTTACAACAGACCCAAAAGAGGGGGTTCGTAGATGGTATGACTTAGGTGTAATAGATTTTCAACCTTCAGAATATATAAAAATTGCGCTTGTACTTTTTATATCCAAGTGTTTCGTTGAAAATTATAATAAAGTTTATATTGGTATATTCTCATTATTTTCAATTTCCCTTGTTTTTTTCCAACCTGATTTAGGTACGACAACTTTACTCATAGTCATTACTTTAAGTATGTTTCTCGTATCTGATATAAAAATTCGAAGTATTTTATTTCTGTTATTACTTGGTGGCGTATTTTTCTTTATTTTTCTAGAATTCGGATTAATTAATCAATATCAACTCAATCGCGTCACCAACTTTTTCGAGACAGTTGATTTTGCACAGTCACAAAGTCGATTAGCAATTTCGAGTGGCGGAATTACTGGACAGTTTTTTGAAGTCGATAAGATTAATCAGATTTTTATACCGGTCCAAAGCACTGATTTTATTTTTTCAGCATTTGCATATCAGTTTGGATTCCTAGGTGTTCTTTTATTATTCGGACTCTGGATATTTTTCTTTTATCGTGTTGCGAGGATAATATTAACTACTAATTCTGAGTTTGAAAAATTTGTTCTCGCTGGTTTCTCTGCTTCATTAATTTTTCAAATCTTTATTAATATATCAACAGTAATTGGGGTTATACCCGTTACTGGAATGCCATTTCCTCTTTTAAGCTTAGGTGGGTCTTCTATAATTGCTACTGCAGTTATTTTTGGAATTATAAATAGAATCTTTATTGAAAATAACGTAGTTATTTAATATTCAATACCTATTACTCTTAGAGTATGAGTTTTTATAATACATTTTCACATCAACATGGAGGTTTTAATGTTTGGATTATTCAAAAAATCAAAAGTAATACGAAAAAGTGATGAACCATTAAATAAGACAGAAACTAAATGGTTTAAAGGTCAAAAAGTAAAGATTAAAACAGGAACTACTGTAAGTAGGCCTAATAGAAAAAACTACAGAAACAATAGGTCTAACAATCAAACATGGTTTAAAGAAGCGCCTTTACCAGTCCCAAATGTAGAAAAAAAACAAATGCTTATCAGTTTCAAGGGAGGATCTTCGAAGATTGCAATTCTTGAAGGAGCATCTCTTGTAGAGTATTATTCTGCGCAAGATAAGAAAAAATCTCTTGTAGGCAACATTTATTTAGGAAAAGTAAAAAATATATTACCAGGAATGGAAGCTGCTTTCGTTTCATTCGGAGAAGAAAAAAATGGTGTTATTTATGTTGCAGATATCTCAAATTCAAAAAGAAATTCAAAAATTGAACATCTTTTAAAACCTGAGCAGGAAATTTTAGTACAAGTTGTGAAAGATGCAATGGGGGAGAAAGGGGCTAGATTAACTGGTCAAATTTCTTTTCCTGGAAGATATTTAGTATTAATTCCTAACTCCAACACAAAGGGTATTTCTAGAAGACTCCCTGAGCAAGAAAGGTCAAGACTGGATAGGATAATTAGAAAAATTAAACCTGAGGGCTTCGGAGTTATTGTTAGAACAGCCGCTGAGGGTGTTTCTGAATCTTCTTTAAAAAATGATATTGATAAATTAGCCGATGAATGGGCTGCTGTTTCTTCAAGCAATCAAGGTACTGCTCCTGTTCTCATTCACGAGGAACCTGATGTATCAATCAAAGTAATACGAGAGCATTTGAACTCAAATTTTAAAAAACTTTTAATTGAGAAGAACAAAAATTTTGATAATGTTAAAAAATATGTAGAGGACACTTCTCCAGAACTCACAAACATAATCGAGAGCTATGACGATAAGTTGGATCTATTTGAGAGGTATCACATAGAAGATCAAATTCAAAAAGCTCTAGATAGAAAAGTATGGTTACCATCAGGAGGTCACTTGATAATTGATCCTACTGAAGCTTTAACAGTTATTGATGTCAATACGGGTAAATTTGTTGGTAAGGATAGTCTGGAAGAAACAGTCTATGAAAATAATCTTGAAGCAGCGGAGGAAATTGCTCGTCAACTTAGGTTAAGAGATATTGGTGGAATTATTGTAATTGATTTTATTGACATGGAATCAGTTAAAAAACAACAAAGTTTACTTACTAAATTAAAACAAGAACTAGCAAAAGACAAAACAAGAACACAGGTGTTTGAAGTTTCTAGATTGGGGCTTGTTGAGATGACACGAAAAAATGTAGCAGCTGGTCTAATTGAAACATTCTCTGAGGAATGTGAAGAATGCAATGGAAGAGGTCTAATTATAAATGATATCTTTTCAAATAATTCACAAGAAAATAATATACTTGAATCTGAAGCCGTAGTAGAGTGATTTAGTTATGAGTATATATGCAGTAATTAAAGTTGGAGCAATTCAGCAAAGAGTATCAGTAGGGGACACAATTGAAGTTCCTCACAACTTCCCTAATGAAGCTATTGAGCCAATTTTTATGGGTTCTAGCAAGGGAAGTATAAAAGCTGATAAAGATTCTTTAAAAGATTCACTGGTCGAATTTGAATTTATGGGTGATACTAAAAGTAAAAAAATAAATATCTTCCAGTATAAAAATAAGACTGGTAACCGAAGAAAAATGGGTTATAGAGAAGACAAAAAGATAATAAAGATAACCGCTATTTCTAATTCTGAATTTGGAGAAGAGGAGTAAAATGTCAAAAACTAAAGCTGGTGGTTCAACAAGAAATGGTAGAGATTCCGAATCCAAACGATTAGGCACAAAAGTTTTTGATGGTCAAGATATTTCTGCAGGTTCTATTGTAATTAGACAACGTGGAACTAAAATCCACCCTGGAGAGAATGTCTCCAAAGGTGGGGACGACACTCTTTTTGCAAAAATAGATGGAGTAGTTAAGTATTCTTCAAGGAATGGTAGAAAACTAGTAAATATCATTCCAAAATGAAGCAATGTTCATCGACAAGATTGATCTAACACTTTTTTCTGGCTCTGGCGGATCAGGTTCAATAAGCTTTAGTTCAAAAAGTTCAAAAACTTCACCTAATGGCGCGAGTGGTGGTAAAGGTGGATCGATAATCATAAGAACAAATAGAAAGCTATTTGATTTCAGCCATATTTATTCTAAAAGTATATTTAAAGCCGAAAATGGTGGTGATGCATCTAAAAATTTACAATCTGGTAAAAATGCCAATGATCTAATAATAGAGGTCCCATTAGGTACAAGTGTTATTGATAGTGAAGGGTTAGTTGCCAAATTAATTCATGAAAATCAAGAATTAAAAATACTACAAGGTGGAAGAGGTGGCTTAGGAAATAGGGAGTTAAAATCTACCAGAAACATTAATCCAGGAATTGCCGAGCAAGGTCAAAAAAGGTCTAAAAAAGAAATAAAACTTGAATTAAGTTTAATTACAGATATCGCAATCTTAGGGCTACCCAACTCAGGTAAAAGCACGCTAATTAAAAAAATTACAAACTCAAATGCTAAAACTGATTCATACCCCTTTACGACAGTATCACCAAACCTAGGAGTCATAGAAAATCTAGAAAGGAAGTATATAATCTGTGACCTTCCAGGCCTCATAAAAGGTGCAGCAACAGGAGTGGGGCTGGGTAAATCAATTTTGAAACATCTAATTAACACAAAAGTACTTATTTTTTTACTTGATCCGTCAAATATAGAACTAAATACAGATCAGCAAATTAAATTACTCCAAAATGAAGTATATAGCTATGATGAAAAATTAGAAAAGCTTCCTGTTTTACATATTGTTAATAAAGCAGACCTAGATGTAAGGGAAGATGGGATGCTAAACATATCTGCATTGGAAGAGATTAACATAGATATTTTACTTCAAAAATTAGAAGAACTTAATATCAATAATCTGGAGACACTAAACAGAAGTTTTTTAAGAACAGAACTACATAAAAATAATTTTAGTATTCAAAAATCATCTGCTAATTACTGGGATGTTGAGGGTCCTGAAGTAGATAGAATTACTGGCTTATTGGGAAATGAGAATGATGTTTTTAATGAAATCTCTTATAGATTTGAAAATTCTGTCATTCCAGAGGAATTAAAATTGTTAGGAGTTAAAAAAGGAAGTACTATCAAATTGGGCAGTTTTGAGTTTATATATGAAAATTAAAAAAAATATTGTTATTAAAATCGGAACAACCTCCATAATTAAAGATGGACTGCTAAACAAACAATTTATAGATTCTCTGGCGAGAAGTGTAAAGTTACTTAAATCACAGGGGGTTAAGACTCTTATTGTCACTTCTGGAGCTGTACAACTAGGTGCAAATGAATTAAAATTTCAAAAGAGACCAACCAATTTAAAATCACTCCAAGTAGCTTCTTCAGTTGGCCAGATTGAATTAATAAATTCTTTTAAAAGTATTTTTAATAACCATAATTTAAAAATAGGACAAGTGCTGATGTCTAAGAACGTATTAGAAGATAGATTCCAATTTGTGAATACTACGGAGGCCTTAAATGAACTTTTAAATCAAGACATTATTCCTGTGATTAATGAAAATGATATCGTCGCAACAGAAGAACTTAAATTTGGAGATAATGATCGACTTTCTGCAATAGTGGCGATTATCACAAAGGCAGACAAACTAATAATTGTTACTGACCAAGAGGGTTTATTCAATGCAGATCCAACCTCAACTAAAGATGCTCAAAAAATTGATTATATCGAATTTGACTCAGAGGAGCTTAGAAATTTAATAGAAAAATCATCATCTGGAAGAGGTATGGGTGGATTTTCTACAAAAATAATGGCTGCTCAAATGGCTGGATTTTCAGGTATACCAACACAAATTATTCCTTGGACTGACGAAGCGGTTCTTGACTGTATTAACGAGGTAGAAATAGGTACTTTAATCAAGCCATCAATAAAAAAAGTGAAGTTAAAAAAATTATGGATTGCTTATGGATTGCCAGTTATTGGAAAAATAATAATAGATTCTGGAGCTGTAGAAGCAATAAGTTCCGATGCATCCCTTTTGTCAATAGGGATCAAAGAGATAATAAAAAACTTCGATAATAATGAAGGCGTCGAGATCTTTGATGATCAAAATAATCTCATTGCTAAAGGAATATCAAAAATACATAGTTCAGATATCTCTAATAAAAATAATGAAATTGTCATTCATAAAGATAATTTATTAATCTTATAAAAATGATTTTTATTATTGCGATAATCAAATAAACTTGATATGTGTTAAAAGATATAGGTATTAAAGCTCAAAAAGCTGCTGAACAGGTAAAAACACTTGATTCAGATTTAAAAAATAAAATTATTGATGATATGTCAAGTCAACTACTTGAAGATAAGGATTCAATACTTGATGCAAATAATCAAGACCTACAAAATGCCTCAAATTTAAATCTCTCAAGTGCCTTAGTTGATAGGTTGACACTTTCAAAAGAGCGTTTAGTCGGTATGAGTGAGGGACTTCTAAAAATTATAGATTTAGAAGATCCTGTAAACTTAGTCACTAAATCATGGAAAACAACAGAAGGACTGAATATAGATAAAATAAGATCTCCATTCGGAGTTATTGGTGTTATTTATGAGGCTAGACCAAATGTAACAAGTGATGTATCAGCATTATGTTTGAAATCAGGCAATGCCGTAGTACTAAAGGGATCAAGTTACTGTGTTGACTCAAACAATGCAATTTTGAAATCATTACAAAAAGCCCTTAAATCTAACCATGTGGATGAAAACTCGATTCAACTAATTAAGAGTAAAGATCGGGATGATGCAATTAAATTTATGCAGCTGAAGGAGTATATTGATCTGATTGTCCCAAGAGGAGGAAGAGGTCTTATCGATACTCTTGTTGAAAATGCGAAGGTGCCATTCATACTTGATGGCGATGGAAATGTTCATTTATACATTCATGATGATGCCAAAAAAGAATACATTAATGACATCATCATTAATTCTAAAGTCCAGAGACCAGGAGTATGTAACGCACTTGAGACACTCTTAATCAATCGTAAAGTTTACAATGAAATTGGTAGAGAAATCATTTCTGAATTAATCAACAACGATGTTGAGTTATTTGTTGATAAAGATATTAAGAATGAGTTTCCATCACTTGAAGAGGTAACAGAAACTCATTTTGCAACTGAGTTCCATGATCTAAAATTGGCAGTTGGTATTGTAGACACACTAGACGAAGCAATAGAGCATATTCAGGAATACTCCTCAGGACACACAGAAGGTATCATTTCCGAATCTACAAAAGCCGCTGAAAAATTTTCTAAAAGTATTGATTCCTCTGTCATTTTCATTAATACCTCAACTAGATTTACAGATGGAGAAATGTTTGGATTTGGAGCAGAAGTGGGCATCAGTACTCAAAAACTTCATGTAAGAGGGCCTATGGGTTTGGAAGCGTTGACCACCGAAAGGTATGTTGTAACTACTGAAGGGATAATTAGAAAGTGAATATGGAAGATTTGAGTCTTAAGGATTTACAGAAAAGTGGATACTTTGCTGATCAAGCCTTACTGGATGTAGTTAATGCAGCCCGTTTTTTAAATAAACCATTACTGATAGAAGGACCAGCAGGTACCGGAAAAACATTTTTAGCAAAAACCCTCTCAGGGATTCTTAATTTGGAATTAATCCGTCTCCAGTGTCATGAGGGCATTGATGAGGACAGAGCTGTATATGAATGGAATTATAAAAAACAACTTTTATCTATTCAAACTAAATCTGATACGAGTAATCTTTTTGCTGAAGAGTATCTTATCAAAAGACCCCTATTAAAAGCATTGACCTCTGAAGTTGATAACTTACTTCTTATCGATGAAATAGATCGAGCTGATGAAGAATTCGAAGCATTACTCCTAGAGATACTTGCAGAAAATCAAATCACAATTCCCGAAATGGGAACCATTACCGGCGAAGAGAACAAGGTTATAATACTGACCTCTAATAACACCAGAGAGTTATCAGATGCATTAAGAAGAAGATGCATATATCTATATCTTGATTTTCCAAACATTGAGATAGAAAAAAAGGTACTAATGAATACTGTTGAGGGAATATCAGAAGATGAAGCTATTAAATATGCCTCACTCATTGCTTTTGTAAGAAATCTCAACTTAAATAAAATACCGTCATTAATTGAATCTATTGAATGGGTAAAATTTAATATTTTCAGCAAAAGTCAAACTGATGAAAACTTAGGTATCTTACTTAAAGATAAGTCAGATCATAAATTATACCTTGAAAGTATGGAACATTTTAATGAGTCTAACAACAAATGAGTTAGCTAAATTTTCTGCTTTTTGCAAAGATAACAATTTTCACATTCCTGTAGAATCAAGCGAAATATTTTTAAAGTATAAAATACAAAAGGATTTAAATTCACTTGAAGACAGCATAAAATATTTATATTACTTACTACCAAAAGATTACGAAAGCCAACAAACTCTTAAAAGCTTAATTTATAAATATTTTCATTATGTGATTGAAGACTTAAATAGCGCAACATTTTATATTATCGATGAATATCAAAACAATAATGAAAAACTTCTTGAACTACTTGAAGACATAAATTTAGGTAATTTAGAAGAGCTCGAACGTATGTCTGTAGATCTTATTATGAACGATATAGATGCTGATTTTACGAGACCAGTATCAGACTTATATTGGTTAAATCAAATTAAAAAATCCAAAAAATATCAAGAATTTTTTGATATGTTTAATAATCTGGAAATGTCTAATTTCTCAGAACTCACTAATCAGTTGAATAAAGAAAATATGCAGAGATTATTAGATAACTCTATTTTGGAAAAAATTATAGAGGAAAGAAATAAACAAAAAACCGCTTATAAGCCCTCAGAGCTTGAACCAAGAACACAACTTAATGAAAAAGATTTTTTATTTACCAATCAGGAGGAACGTAAATTATTACTAGAGCAAACCTATCAATTAGGGAAAAAACTAGCAATAAAATATAAGCGATTTATAAAAGACTCAAATAAAGGAAACCTATTTTTCCGAAGAACTATTCGTAAATCCTTAGAATCTGGAGGTTCATTTGAAAAGCTTATTTTCAAACCTCGGATTAAAAAAAAGCCAAAACTAACGATTTTATGTGATATTAGTGGGTCAATGGCACTGAATTCATTATTTGGTGTAACACTCCTTTACGGGATGGTTAGTAAGTTTAAATCTATTAAAGCGTTTGTCTTCATAGATGGAGCAACTGAAATATCAAAAACTCTACGATTAATTAAAAAAAATGAAATTGAAAAAATCTTTTCCAGATGGGGTGATTTTGTAAAATCTGATGGGCATTCGGACTACCAAACGTCGCTTCAGGAACTCATTCAAATCGACAATTCTGAAAAGGGAACATTAATTGTTATTGGAGATGCCCGAAATAATTATAGAAACATATCTGAAGATCTTATTGAAGACTTAGATGAAAAATATAAAAAAATATTTTGGATAAATCCAGAACAGAGTAAATATTGGAATACTGGTGATAGTCAAATGAAAAAGTTTGAAGAAATTAACTATAAGACTGTTGAAGTGAGAAACTATAAACAGTTAAAAGATTTTATTAAAGAAATAGATCTCAAAAAGGTATTATCACTATGAGTATCGGCATTTTAGGTGGGACATTTGACCCACCGCACAAAGCACATGTTGAAATTTCCAATAGAGCAATAGAACAGTATGACCTTAATCAAATTTACTTTGTTCCGTCTAAAAATCCTTGGCAAAAAGATGTTTCTACAACTTATATCGATCGCTTCAATATGACTTCTTTACTAGTTCAAGATTTTAATAATATAGAAGTTAGTAATATTGAACAATTGAATGAAAATAAGACTTATACAGTGGATACTCTTAAAAAGCTCTCAATTCCTAAAAATGAACTGTATTTCATTCTTGGTGCAGATGTAGCTGTAGATATTAAGACATGGAGTAGATATGAAGAACTTGAGAAACTCACCAACTTTTTAATTGCACCTAGAAATCATATAGATGAAAAATTATTATATGACCTTTTTCCATTTGAATATAACTTAATAGAAGGGGAGGAGCTTGATATTAGTTCATCAAACATAAGAAAGAGTTATGAAGATGGGGTTAACCTAAATTCTATAATCCCCCAAGGAGTATTAAATTATATTTCTAAAAATAACCTTTATTAATTCTTCCAAGTCTTTTTATAAAAAAGAATTGCGATAGGAAAAATCTCTAATCTTCCAACAATCATCAAAAAGCAAATAACTAATTTAGATGGTGAATCTAAAAAAGAGAAATTTCTAATTGGCCCCACTTCATTAAGTCCAGGACCAATGTTATTCATGGCAGAAGCCACGCTACTTAATACTCCCTCAAAAGATAAATTAAGACCCGCAGCACTAGTTGTTGCGCTAAGTGCAAATGTACCAAGAACAAAAATAGCAACATATAGAATAAAAAACGTTTGTACAGATTCAATCATCTTTTCTGGAAGCGCAGATTTAGACATCCGAATTTTAAATATTGCATTAGGGTAAAGTATTTTACGTATCTCATTTCTTACTGATTTTAAAAGAGCTATTACCCTAATTGTTTTTAATCCACCAGCTGTCGACCCAGCCATTCCACCTAAAAACATTAATCCTAAAATGAAAGCTCTATAGTCTACACTCCACAATTCATAATCAATATTCGTAAATCCAGTTGTTGTTATTAATGTCAGTGACGTAAATAGTGCAGAGTTGATAGCTTCTAGATATGTTTCACTGATAGATAATGTTTTAGGAATAAATATTAAGGATGAAGAAATTACTATAAATAGGTAAAATTTAAATTCTGTACTCTCAATTAAGCTTTTGAAACTTTTAAAGCTTTTGAATATCAGAGTAAATGAAATTCCAGCAATAAACATGAATAATATTATTATCCACTTTGCTGATTGAGCCATTTCAGAAACTGATGAATTTAAAACACTGAAACCTCCTGTCGACAGTGTTGTTAATGAGTGGTTTAAAGCTGAGTAGAACGATAACCCACTGAAATACAACATGACGGTTTCAAGCAAAGTTAATCCCGAATAAACTACCCATAATAGTTTCGCAGTATCCTGAAATCGAGGTGTTAACCTATCTGCAGTAGGTCCTGGTGACTCTGCTTTAAAGAGATTAATTCCACCTGAGCCAAGTAATGGAAGAACAGTTATCGTCAAGACCACTATTCCCATTCCACCCAGCCACTGAGTAGTTGATCTCCATATAAGTAATGAGGCACTTACAGACTCAATGTCACTTAGTATTGAAGATCCTGTTGTTGTAAAACCTGAAATAGTCTCAAATAATATATCAATAAATGACAAATTTATATTTGAAAGTAAGTAAGGGATAGTTCCATATGCTGAAATTAATATCCACGATATACCAACAGCTCCAAAACCTTGTATTGTCGTAAGTTTTCTAGTGGGTAAAATATTTTTCCTTATCAGAAATGAAAAAACTAATGTAGATACCAGAAGAATTACAAGAGAGTTTGCATAGAAATAATCTTTCTCATAAAAACCATAAAGCATAGTTGGAATTAATGATGCAGCTAGAACGGGATACACAGCAGAACTAATAAATATTATAATTTTTAACATTTAAAATCTAACAGAATAATTCTTCTACTTCTTCAATACTTTCTGGATGGGTGAAAACAACTAATTTATCCTTAGCACCAAATTTCCAGCTTCCAGATGGGATGAAGGTATTTTCTCTTCTTGTGACACCAGCAATGAGGCAATTATTTGGTAATTCAAGATCAGAAATTGACTTGTCTAAGATTTCACATTTGTCACTTATAATAATTTCTAACGCTTCAATATCAGTATCTTCAAAAGTCAATGCAGAGGTTACTTGAGAAGATCTCACATCTTTCAGGATGGAGTTAGCAGCAGAAATTCTTGTCGAGATAGTTGCTTGTATGGAGGAATCTTTTAATAACTCCAAATAGTCAATTTTATTTACTCGTGTAATAATTTCTGTTGCACCAAGAGCTTTACCTACAAGTGAGCAAACTATATTCTTAGAATCGTCTTTACTTAAAGCAACAATTGCTGATTCGTCATCAACTCCAATATCGATTAGATTATTAGGAACTTCTGGATCATTACAGACAACGATCACATGAGAGTTATTTTCAGCTATCCGATTGCAATCTTTTTCGTTGTCATCAATGACAACAACATCGTATTTTTTATGTAATCTTTGTGCTAATAATTCTGCAGCTCTTGAGGCACCAATTATGATAATTTTTCTTAATTCTTTTTTTTCTTCAATTCCAAGAAGAGACAATGCAGTTTGAATATCACCATTTTTAACGATTAGTTTAACATGATCATTTTCTGCAAGTTCAGTATCTCCGTTAGCTAGGCTGGATTCATTATCTCGAACAAAAGCAGTTACAAGCCAATTTTCTCTTCCTCCAAATTCATGTATGTTACTGAGTTTATTATTTAATAAAGGAGAGGATCCCGAAATGACTCCGCCAATTGATAAAAGTTTACCATCTCCAAATTCATGAATATCATAGATACCTGCTCTAGATAATAACTTTTCTATCTCATCACAAG
>CAXBVE010000019.1:0-14154 GCA_963979435.1 uncultured Candidatus Actinomarinales bacterium
AGCTTCTTCGATAACAGGTGCTACTACAGCTTCTTCGATAACGGGTGCTACTACAGCTTCTTCGATAACAGGTGCTGGGGCAACTTCTGTGGGTGTACCACCTGACCAGCTAGATAGAACTGCATTTACATCTGTACCATTTGCTTCTGCTCTTGCCTGGGCTGACCTAGAGACAAGCATTTGAGGAACACCAGTAGTGTTGCTAATCTCTTCTATAAGTTTTTCATCCATAATGCTCTTATCAAATTTTAGTCGTTAGTGGAAGTTCTAACTACATCATCAAAGGTTTTTTCAGTTTTGTACCATTTCATCCAAGTTATAAGTATAAAGATCCAGAGTATCAATCCTCCGCCAAGCTTTAGAACAAGACCAGCCATGGTTTGATCGTTAATTACAGAAACATCAAAAATATTATCAACTTCGAGGTATGCAGAATAAAGTGGTTCAGTTCCAAAAGCTAAAAAGCTAGCGGGAATTGTTGGTAGTAATGATTGCATAAAAAGGTAAGCTATTTTTCCAGGATTACTTAATTGTTTAATTTCTTTGGTGAGCCCAATAACAGGAATCCACATATTTAGAGAGACTAAAAGCATTACGCCATGAATAAAAAAATGAAAAATAGTATTTGTAACCATAAGGTTGATAACCGTTGTCCAATGCATTCCAACCATGACGAAATTAAATAAGAAAAATGCAACAACAGGTTTGGTAGTAATTTGCAATAAGGCAATTAAAGGTCTGATCGAAATGAGTTTCTTTTGAGCACTATTTAAACCATTAAGCAAAAGAGGGGGAGCAATCAATGCTAAAACTAAGTGCTCAGCTGAGTGAACCGAAAACAAGTATTTCTCACCAATATCATGAATTGGCCAATCCGTAAAAAGCCATAAAATAAAAAGACCAGAATACCATGATTTTCTTTTGCTCTTTTTTATTGAAGAATTATCAGTGGAGTATTCAAAAAAAATTATAAGTGTAATAATAAGTGCCCAGACATCATAATGAGGGTGCCAAACTAGATTTTCCATTAAATAAAGTTTGCTGCTGCTCTTTCAAACATAACAATAGCAAATAGAATAAGAGCTAAAATCATTCCACCTGTGAAAAATTTATTAATTAATGAATCTTCAAATCTCAAGTGCATAAACCAGCCAACTACAATGACAAATTTTCCAACAGCTAAAATTATAAGCAACGGATCAGTAAATACTCCAACTACGTCTTCGGTGTAATATAAGGCAACTTCGATAGCTGTTAATACACCTAAAACTAGAGCTATTTGAACATACTGAACTGGCTTTGGATGGGGTTTGTGATCAACAGACATTATATTAAGTACACAACTGTAAAAAGTACAATCCAAACGATGTCAACAAAATGCCAATACAAGGCTACAAATTCTAGATTCATACCACCATCTAAAGAAAGTCCATTTTGTCTTTGACCTATGCTCCAGAGGGCGATGAGAAGAACTACGCCTATAAATACATGAAGACCATGAAAACCCGTTAAAACATAAAAAGTCGAGCTGAATATGTTTGAAGAAAGCACGAACCCTTTATGATAAAACTCCGTAAACTCATAGATTTGCCCAGCTAAAAAAACAGCACCTAACATTGCAGTGGAGAGTAACCAGACTCTTGTCTTTTCCTGATCACCATTCTCTAAAGCATTATGAGCTAGGACCATAGTCAAAGAGCTCATTAATAGGACGAAAGAGCTAACAGAGGTAAAAGGTATGTCATAAACATCAGAAAGTTTAATCCCTGGAAAGTCTCTCCCTTTAAAAATCATAAATGTGGTTATTAACGTTCCAAAGAATAATATTTCGGTAGAAAGAAATACCCACATCCCAAGTTTTCTGGTTTCAACCCCTGTAGGCTCATGTGGGTAAGAGTGAGAATCACTCATTTTCAGTATCTTCTGTAAACTCTTCTTCGAGAGGCTCTGTACCCCAACCAAAACTACCTATAAGTATTAATAAGACACCTACTATTGCTAAAGGAAGGGACTTATAAATGACAGCATATCCGAGAAACGGTAAACCAGACGCCAGAATTATAGGAAAATATGATGGGTTTGGAAGTTCTATATCTTCTTTTGGATTCAACCCTTCTTCTTCGAGTTCTAGCAAAAGAGCATCAGTTGTGTCTCTTTTAACAGGTCGGCCCTCTTCATCTTCGTCATATTTCATGTGCCAGAAATCATCAAGAGACTTTACTTCGGGGGCTTTTGAGAAGTTCCATACGGGTGTAGGGGAAGGTATACTCCACTCAATTGTTCTTGCATCCCAGGGATCAAAACCAGCTTCAGGACCTTTTCTTCTAGAATAAATCCAGTTTGCCATGAATACTAAAATTGAAAGAGCAATTATAAATGCACCTATAGAAACTATTAAGTTCCAGAATGCTAAGTTTGTTTCTTCTGCATAAACCCAGGTTCTCCTTACTTGACCCTGTAGCCCAAGCCAATGCATTGGTCCAAAAGTAAGATTAAACCCAATCATCATGAGCCAAAAATGTATTTTTCCAAGGGTCTCGTTATACATTTTTCCCCAAACTTTTGGAAACCAATAATAAAGACCTGAAAAGATACCAAACATTGCACCACCAAATAAAACATAGTGAAAGTGGGCAACTACATAGTAGGTATCAGTCTGTTGTGTGTCAGCTGGAACAATAGCGTGAGTGACACCACTTAAACCACCAATTAAAAACATTCCAATAAATCCTAAAGAAAAAAGCATAGGAGTTTTCATGCTTAATTTGCCACCCCATATAGTTCCAAGCCAGTTAAATATCTTAACACCCGTTGGCACAGCAATAACCATTGTTGACAGACCAAACCCAGCTTGCGCCACTGGACTTATTGCTGAAGCAAACATATGATGCGCCCAGACTCCAAATCCAATAAATGCAATTCCGAAACCAGCAAATACTATTGCGGGATAACCAAAGAGTGGTTTTCTGGAAAATGTAGGGAGTACTTCAGAAACAATACCAAAGGCAGGAAGTATTAGGATATAAACCTCAGGATGACCAAAGAGCCAGAATAAATGCTGCCAAAGTATTGGATCTCCACCACCTTCTGTCAAAAAGAAAGTTGTTCCAAATTGTCTATCAAAAGTTACATAGAATAAAGCTATTGCAATTATTGGTAGAGAAAATGCTAGTAAAAAAGAAACGGCGAAGGTCATCCAAGTGAAAACTGGCATCCTCATGAATCGCATCCCTTTTGTCCTCATATTAAGAATTGTTGTTATAAAGTTAAAAGCTGAAACTAAAGAAGCAATACCGAGTATTTGTAATCCAATCGCCCAATAGTCCATAGCTGTACCCGGAGAGTACTTCATTCCGGCATTAGGTTGATAGCCAAACCAACCTCCATTCGGAGCAGAGCCGAGGCGACTTACCTCTTCTGCTAGATAGCCACCTTCTGGTGCTCCAGCAGTTCCGAATAGAAAAGTTGAGTATAGAAATACACCACCAAATATAAAAATCCAGAAAGAAAGCGCATTCAATCTTGGAAAAGCAACATCTCTGGCTCCAATTTGTAAAGGAAGTAAGTAGTTAAAAAATGCTGCACTTATTGGCATGATTGCAAGAAATATCATGGTTGTTCCATGCATGGTGAACATTGCATTATATTCAGCCGCACTTAAAAAATTATTATCAGGTGATGCAAGCTGTATTCTCAACAAAAGAGCTTCAATTCCTCCAACTAATAAAAAGAAAAATGCTGCATAGCCGTACATTATTCCTATACGTTTGTGGTCGACAGTAGTTATCCAGCTCCAAATACCTGTTTCAGAAGAGGGTCTTTTAAAAATATTAGATTGTTTGTTAGGTTGTATAATCTTTGTCATTTAAGTGTTCCTAAATATGCAATTAGTGCATTTATTTCTTTCTCAGTTAATTCTAGATTAGGCATGAAAGTACCGGGTTTTATCTCGGCAGGATTTGCAAGCCATTTTGTTAGATTTTCTCGATTGTTTTTTAATGCTGCGCCAGCAAATACATTTCTATTTGCAAAGTGAGTCAAGTTTGGAGCAATTCTATCTCCTTGGACATCCCATACACCATCAATTACGTGACACTGTGTACATCCTGCATTTAGATAAACAAGTTGCCCCTCAGCAGCCAATGAGGACTCAGGTAATTCTTTCTCAGCATAAGACTGTTCATTTTCAACCCAAGATGCAAAATCCGCTTCAGTCATAGAAATTACACGACCGCGCATTTTTGAGTGACTTAAACCACAATACTCTCCACACTGAGCCCAAAATTCTTCAGGAGAATCTGCCTGAAGATTAAGATAAGTTTTTTGTCCTGGTACTAAGTATTTCTTCCCATTTAACTTTGGAACCCAATAGTTGTGTAATACATCATTTGACCACATCTCAAGTCTCACAGGTTGATCTTCTGGTATCACTAAAACATTGGCAGTTGTAATACCAAAGTCTGGATATTTGTATTCAAACCACCACTGATGTCCTATAACTTCAATTTTTAATGCATCTTCAGGTTCTCGAGCTAGATCAAAAATAGTTTGTACGGTTGGGACAGCTATGGCAGCTAAGATCATAACTGGAATTATTGT
Organism: uncultured Candidatus Actinomarinales bacterium; assembly: GCA_963979435.1. Classification (GTDB taxonomy): domain Bacteria; phylum Actinomycetota; class Acidimicrobiia; order Actinomarinales; family Actinomarinaceae; genus Actinomarina. The sequence goes on from CAXBVE010000019.1 coordinate 4,600, forward strand.
CCAAAGTATTTCTAAAAAGTTATTTCCATGAATTTGTTTTGGTTCAGGGCTTCCTTCCCTTTCTTTAAAATAAAATACCGAAAAAAGTAATGCACCTTGAACGATTACGAAAACGCCTACGGCAATCCAAAAGGTGAGCCAGAAAAGTTCATCTATACTTCTCGCATAAGGACCTGCTGGACTCAATGAATCAAGTGGAGCATCTTCTATACACGAGGATAGAAAGATAAAACTCAACCAATAAATTTTCTTATGTCTAAACATTTTATTCACAAACAACCCTTTAGGATAGCGTTCAAACTATATATAGTGTAATCATAAGTAGTATGAGTTAATGTTATCAAACAAAATTTCTTTGGTAAAAAAATATATAAAACTCTCTAAATTAAGAGTTGTAGAGCTGCTACTCGTTACGACTGTCCCCAGCATGATTGTTTCTCTCTACTCTATGCCCCCATTAAATCTGGTTGCTTACACATTAATCGGAGGAACATTGCTAGCAGTAAGCGCAAATGTGATGAATCAGGTATTCGAAATAGATAGAGATAAACTTATGACAAGAACTTCAGATAGACCCCTCGTCACCGGAGATCTGAAAAAGTCTAGTGCCATAATTTATTCCATAGTGATGGGTGTAATTGGTTTTATGGTTTTATATTTCTTGACTACCCCAACAGCAGCATTAATAGGTCTTATTGCAAATCAGTTTTACATATTTGTTTATACATTGATTTTAAAGCCCAGAACAAATCAAAATATTGTAATAGGTGGAGCAGCAGGAGCAGCTCCAGTATTAATTGGATGGACGGCAACAGGAAGTACACTTGACGTAGGAGCTTGGTTACTTTTTCTACTTGTTTTCATGTGGACACCTGCACATTTTTGGGCACTCTCTATAGAAAATGAGTCTGACTACAAAAATGCAGATTTTCCAATGCTCCCCACCCAAGAAACTCACGAAAGATCATCTATCTATATTGCAATTTACTCCTGCGCTACAGTTTTGATATCAATAGCGGCGGCTCCAGTTTTACAACTAGGTATTGTGTATTTGTTAATATCGATTTCTCTAGGAACAAATCTTATGTATAAATCTTTCAGCCTTTATAAAAAAAATATACAACCAATTAAATATTTTGTCTTTTCAAATACTTATCTTGCTGTTATATTTTTAGGAATAGTTGCAGACATAATGTGGACTTTAAGAGGTGTTGTTACATGAATGAAATATTCCTTGCCATTACATACCCTCCAATCCCAATTACACAGCTAGGACCAGTGGCATTTTCACTGCACGGAGTATTTGCTGCAGTAGGATTTTATTTTGGATCTACGTATGCCATCAAGTTGTGTGAAAAGGATGGACATGATGATCAGTTGTTTTCAGATGCATTTACTTGGGCAATCTTTGGTGCAATTATTGGCGCTAGGTTTTTCACTATTCCCGCTCATATTGGAGATCCAGGATACGGTTTAGATGATGTATTTTCTGTGGCCGGTAGCTATTCAATCATGGGAGGCATGTCGGGAGGAATCATTGCAGCGTATTTAAGAATTGTAATAATAGGTAAAGCAGAATTTAATACCTATAGTGATTATGCTGCTCCAGCTTTAATTATGGGCATTGCAATTGGAAGAATAGGAGATCTTGCAATCGTAGAGCATCTAGGTAGAGCAACTAATTTTGTTTTTGGATATGAGATTAAACCTGGTTATGACGTTGCCCCCCAACACAATGCACTCGAGTGTGTAGCACCAGAAGTTTCATGTGGTACTTTTCATCATGTTGCCATGTATGATTTAATTCTTGCAACAATTTTCTTTTTCATATTTAGGTATTTACAAAAAAATCTAAATTTAGGAAGTGGTTCATGGATAGGTCTTTGGGCAATATGGTACGGGGTACAACGAATGATATTAGATACTTTAAGATTTGGAATGGGTGATGCAACAATTGGTAACTTTACATGGAATCAAATCGGAGGAGCAACGCTTGCTGTTATAGGATTGATTGTCTTTTTAAGATTTAAGAATATTAGAACAGGCTGACTATAAATAAAGCGTAAGCCGCCAACATAGAATAACCCACCAGTGGACTTCTTTTAACGGTACTCCTTGAAATTATAATTACTACTAAAGAGATAAAGTACATCATAAACATCTGAATAGTTACATCAGATTCTATGTTTCCTGGTTGAATTATTATAGAAGCACCTCCAACAAGCCCAATGTTAAATAAATTAGATCCAAAAATATTTCCAAAAACTAAATCAGGTTTTTTCAATCTCGCAGCAGAAATAGTTCCAGCTACCTCAGGAAGACTGGTTCCGAGTGCTACCACTGTAACGCCAATAACTATTGATGAAATGCCAAATAGTTCAGCTAGTTGTATTGCATTATCAACAACCAATGAGCTTCCATATACTGTTGCAATAAGAGATAGCAATGCTTTTGGCCACACATTAGCAATAACCTCATCTAAATATTCCTCTTCGTCAATAGCTTCTTCATTTACCAATTTGTAAGTTATGGCACATACAAGTACTAACAATGTAACACCAAGAACTAGCGGAAATTCATTGATCAACATGTAACTAGATACAAAAACTGTTGTAACAATCATCATCCAGAAGGATGAAGTAGGATTTAGCTTAATTTTTTTGTTGTAAGACTTATCGATAAAAAGATACAATACAGCAACCACGAGTAGTGAATTCGCAATATTTGAACCGATTATATTTCCTATACCAAGTGATAAATTCCCATTCAAAGCAGCACCTGTACTTGCAAAAAGTTCAGGTGCTGAAGTACCAAAACCAATAAAAGTTGCACCAATTATAGATTGGGGAATGTTAAGCCTCACCGCAATTTGAACAGCAGATTTAACCATTACATCAGCACCTTTTACTAAAAGGATGAAACCTACAGCAAGGCCAAGGAGAATAATTAAAATATCCATTAATTTTTAATTCTTGGAGTCTCTCCAGGCTATCCACTCTTTAACGTCAGTTAAATCATATCCAGGACCATTTACTGCAAGAGTTACTTCTGTTGCTCCAGCTTCAATAAGTTCATCAGCTAAATCAATTCTTTTTATATCAATACCAATCGATCTCTTAATCTCTTTGGGATCTCTACCAATTTCTTTACACCAATTATCTAGGACTTTATTCTTATGAGCCACAGTTTCTATACCTGATCTCTCTTCAGTTTTTGTAGCAAAACCATGCCAGATATCAGCGTATTGAGCAGTGATTCTAAGGGTAACTTTTTCACCACCACCACCAATTAATATTGGTATTTTTCTTTTAGGCTGGGGATTAAGCTCCTTCATTCTCTTAACAATTCTTTCAAGAGATCTTTCGAGTGCATGAAGTCGAGAAATTGCAGTACCAAATTCATAACCGTATTCCTCATAATCTTGTTCAAACCAACCTGAACCAATACCCAATATTGCTCGTCCGTTCGAGATATGATCGACAGTTCTTGCCATATCTGCAAGTAGTTCAGGATTTCTATAAGAGTTACAAGTTACAAGTGGCCCTATATCAACTTTACTTGTGACCTCTCCCCAGCTAGATAGCATTGTCCAACATTCGAAGTGTTTTCCTTCTCTTCTTTCGCCTTCACCCCACTGAGTACCATCTTCTTTGTAGAGAGGGTAGAAATGATCCCAATTATAAATAGCATCTGCTCCTATTTCCTCAGCCTCTATTGCAGCCTGTCTAATCTGATCATATTCAGCGTGCTGAGGTTGTAAAAATACGGCTATTCTAGGTTTCATTTCTTATCTCCTATTCTTATATTATTTTTCAAGGATACTTTCATCCAAAGTACTATTTATATGTATCACTAGATTCATATTAGCTTCAAGCTTTTCTAATTTTTGCGCCATAAGTTTTTCTGCTGACGGTAAAGGATTCGCCATTATGAATGATCTTATATCATCTCCCAGCTCGCGGTCAAAAATTGCATCAAGACCAGAAAGTAATCTTGAAGCTGTCCATTCTGGCATAATTCCTAATAAACCTGAATAATTATCTTTAATCTCATTCCAAGAGTCTTTCCCTGTAACTTTATTTGCAATCATTGATGCCAAGATATACGGACAATCAGCCCCTCTTATTGTGCCATCTAGCATTGATTGAACAATGATTTTGCCAGCATTAGGGTCTCTAACTACTCCTAGAATTGCCCTATACCTTCCTTCAATCTGTGGCGATCCTGCATTTAAGAATTTCTCCAAAAAATGTTCAATTTTTATTTCTGGATCTAGTGCAGAGATGTATAAGGTAGTGTTGTAGAGGCTGCCATCTTCAATATTTTCGATACTTCCATCTTTGAATTTACTACTATAGAAATCTACAAAAGATTCTTCATTTTCTATTGTTCCTATTAATTTATTAACAGTCGCCCTTAACTCTTTAATTTCCATAGAGTCAGAATCTTTTATTTCTTTACCTAAATCATTTTTAATTGAATCAATAAGTTCATTGAAATAATTAACAAAAGATACATTACTCTCATTTGGAAGGATTTTAGACAAAGAGGAAATTATTCCAGCTATATAAGCCCAAATATTAGGGTCTCTTTCTGACTTATAAATTGGCAAAAATTCTAAGAATTCATTAATTGAAAACTTTCCAATAGTTACTGATTTCCAAGTGTCCTCTAGAAGTCTATATTTTTCTAATGAATTAAGCTCATTAAAGCTTTCTTTTATCTTTGTAAATATTTCGGCATCATAAACAACATGATAAAAAGCCCAGCCACCATTATTAATAAAAGGTATTTCGCCCAATGCGTCTAATTCAATTGTTTTTGAGTTTTGTACAAGTGTATGAACTTTTCCTGTATCTAAAAACCTGACATTAACAGGTATTTCCCAAAGTGAATCATCAGTTGAGCCATCAATCAAAAATTTTGACTGTTCAAGAATAAATTTACCACCTGATTTACTTACATTAATAATTGGAAATCCTGGTTGCTTAATCCAGGTTGGCAGCATTTTATTTAAAGGAAGTTTACTTGCTTCACTTAAAGATTCCCATAAATCTGAAGAATGAGTGTTTTCAAATTTATATTTGTTTAGATATTGCTGTACACCTTTTTGAAAAACCTCTTCTCCAACAAACATCTCAAACATCCTTAATACAGTCGACCCTTTTTCATATGTAAGAACATCAAACATTTCTTCAGCTTGTTCTGGAGTCTCTACTTCAAACTCAACAGGTCGAGAGTTTTTTAATGAGTCAACTCCAAATCCTGCACTTCTAGAAAGGTTCATTTCACTCCACTGATCGAATTCGGGATAGGTTCCATTAGCTGCAATTGCTTCCATCAAACTTGCAAAAGCTTCATTAAGCCATATGCCATCCCACCATTTCATCGTAACTAAATCCCCAAACCACATATGTGCAAGCTCGTGTGCAATAACACTTACTGACCTTGAAAGTTCCTGGCGAGTAGCCTTGGACTCATCAATAAGAAGCAAGCTTTCACGAAAAGTTACTGCCCCAACATTTTCCATAGCTCCCATGGCAAAATCAGGTATAGCAATGAGATCAAGCTTTGAACCGGGATAAGGGATCTGGTAATAATTTTCAAAAAACTCTAAGATTTTCATACCAGCAGTACCCGCAAAACTAGTTTGATGAGAAAAACCAGGTCTATGAATTATTCTTATTTGCGTATCACCAACGCTGCCTACTTCGGTAACCTCAAGTTCACCTATAACAAAAGCTACAAGATAGGTTGACATTTTCATTGAATCTACAAATAATGTTTCAACCCTACCGTCCTCTAATTTATTTTCTCTGAGCACTTTTTCATTAGATACCCTCAGGTACTTTTCGTCTGATGTTAAGGATATGGAAAATACTGCTTTATATTCAGGCTCATCCCAGCAGGGAAAAGCATTTCTTGCTGAAGTGGGTTCAAACTGAGTTGTGGCAATCCATTTTTCATTATCATTTAAATCTAAAAACTGGCTTTTATAAAATCCTTTTAAATCATTAGTAATAGTTGAATTGAATTCAAGCTGTAGTGAGTATTTCCCAACAGGTATATTTTCACTTGCAGTAAAAGATATTCTCTCTAGGTCCTTTAAGTATTCAAAAGTAAGATCAAATTCTTTGCCATCTTCATTAAAAAGTAGTGTGCTAATTATTTCAATATCTATGGCGTTAACTTCAAAAGATTTAGTCTCTTTTATTATCTCAAGTTCAACATCTTGAGAACCAGTATATTTAAAGTTGGATAAGTCGATGTCAAGTTTGACTTCGTAGCGTACAGGTTTTGCCACCTTTGGTAGTATTGCTTTATTCATTCTCTCTCCAATCAATGTGTATGTATTCTTCCGAATCTAACAGCTGTACAGTATGGCTTCCAAAGTAATCTCTTTGTGCCTGAATTAAATTAGAAGGATTACTGCTAGAGCTTAAGTTCAAATACCAATTTAGACTGGATGATAATACTGGTAGAGAAATATTATTTAACATTGAACTGCTAACTACATCTTTGACAACACTTAAGTTATCTTTCAACAGATTATGTAAAGATTCTGATTTTAAGAAATCTTCAGCTGTTTTATTAATCTCCAATAACTCATCAAGCATCTGAGATCTAATAATGCATCCTCCACTCCAGTTATTAAAAATATCCGAATAGTTAATAGATAAACTGTTAACTTCACTGTATTTGTGAATTATTTTAAGCCCCTGAACCATTGCAGCTACTCTCCCAAAATAAAGAGCCTTGCTGAGGTTTGATTCATTAATAATTTTATTAAATGAATGGTCAAGTTCTAACATGGTATTTTCACTTTGATTAGTAGCTTTTTTCCAAGTGTCACCAGCATTACTTTGGACTCTTGCATCGTAGGCAGCGTATATTGAGGGAGCTGAAATACCTAATTCGAATGAAGTTTCTATGGTTAGTTTTCCGGTTCCCTTATTGTTAGCAAAAGGTTTGATCAAATCTAAAGTAAAGAATTCACCATCTTTCTTTCTTAGTATTTCACTTGTGATTTCAATTAGATAGGATGATTGATTTCTGCCTTTTAGGGATTCAAAAAACTCTGCAATTTCAATATTGCTATATTCAGCGTACTTTAAGAGATAGTAAGCCTCTGTAATTAACTGCATCTCTGCATATTCAATACCATTGTGTACCATTTTTATAAAATGACCAGATCCATGGCCTTTGTAAAACCCTATACAATCATTGGGTGCTTTTGCAGAAATTGCGGTTAGTAGTTCAACCAATTCATCACTGAGATTATTAGCTGAGCCTATCATGATAGCTGGTCCATGTCTGGCACCCTCTTCTCCACCAGAAACACCCATACCAATAAATTCGATGGACTTTGATGAAAGAATATTTCCATGGTTTTCGCTTTCTTGATAAAATGAATTGCCACCATCAATAATTACATCGCCCTCATCTAGTAGATTGGAAAGTTGGTTTACGACAGAGTGAGTAGGCTGTCCAGAGGGAATCATTAATAAGATGTTGCGGGGGCGTTCAAGATTATCTATGAGCTCTTCTAATTTTGTGAATCCAGAAAACATGCCACCAAATTCATCACTAATTGCATCTATTTTTTCCTGAGAGCCATTGAATGCTTTTACAAAGGTACCCTTTTCAGCAATGTTAAGGGCGATATTTTTTCCCATAACACCAAGGCCAATCAAACCAATTTCACTTAACATTATTGGATTCTTTCATAAGTTTCAAATCTAATAATTTGTGTATTAATTTACTTCTCATTCTTATTTCTAATAGTAATAAATCAGAACTATTTGTAACTTCTAAAATTTCACCAAATCTATTGACTTTTTCTAAATCTTTTGGTTCTACCAAAAAGGAATCTTGTTGAACCTCTCCATATATTTCGCTCGAAATTCTTTCTACAAGTTCTTCAATTCCCTTATTTTTCAGAGATGAGATAAAAAGAGCTTGAGGATACCTCTCAGTCAGGTCATTTAATGAAGCCCTATCAAGCCTGTCTATTTTATTAAATACCATTATTTCATTTGCACTAACATTTATTTGCTCAAGAATATTTCTAACAGTACCTATGTGCATCTGAGGTATAGCAGTTGCTGCATCTACTACATGTATTAATAGGTCTGCACTAGTTGCTACTAAAAGGGTAGATTTAAAAGACTCTATTAAGGTTGTTGGAAGATTTTGTATAAAACCAACGGTATCTGACAAAATTAAGGGTTCTTGTACATTTTTTATTGGAAGTTCTCTCTGTAGTGAATCCACAGTAGCAAATAGTTCATCTGCTATGTAAGCCTCTGAATTTGTTAATGATCTTAATAATGTAGATTTACCGGCGTTGGTGTATCCAACGATTGAGACTAAAGGTGTATTATTTTTTTCTCTAGAGCTAGCCTGAAGAACTCTTTGTTTCTCAATTTTTCTTAATTCCTTACGAAGCTTATTTATACGATTATCAATTAACCTGCTGTCTGTTTCTAGCTTGGCCTCACCTGGTCCTCTAGTGCCAATACCCCCACCCTGTTGATTTAATGTTTTACCTAATCCTGCAAGTCTAGGTTTTAGGTACACAGACATTGCAAGTTCAACTTGGAGGTTTGCTTCTTTAGATTGCGCGTGTAAAGCAAAAATATCAAGAATTAAACCAGTTCTATCTACTACGTCACATTGAAATATTGCTCGTAACTCTTTTTGCTGATTGGGGCTAAGTTCACAATCAAAAACTACCACATCAATATCATTGGCTTTTGAAAGTTCTTCAAGTTCATTAATAGACCCCTTACCAATGAATGTCTTTGGATCAATTCGATCAATTCTTTTTGTCTGAATTATTGTTGGATTAGATCCAGCAGTTTTTACAAGACTTGTTAATTCTTTTAAAGACTCTTCACGGTCAGCTCTAGTTTGATTTTTAAGAATTATTCCAACAAGTAAGGCTTTTTGTACTGTTACAAAAATATCTTTATCAGATACTGTTAATAAGCGTCTATCAGTTTGATTTGGATTGTTATTTCTTTGATTCAATTATTTAAGATTATCCAGGATTTTGATATATCAAACATATATTTTTATATATTGGCGGAGGTGGACGGGAATCGAACCCGCCAAAGACTTTTACACCTTTCACCAGTTTTGAAGACCGGGGAGCCCACCAGGCGCTCATTCACCTCCATTATTAAGACTAATTGTATAAAAAATTATATATTGAATAGAATTACTTTATATGGAAAATTTTTCAACTTTATTCATGAGGCTAAAAAAGGAAAGAGGACTGTCTAATAAGCAGATCGCCTCTTTTACAGGTGCAAACCTTAAAGAAGTAAAAAAATGGGATGCAGGAGTTAGTTTTCCAACTGATAAGAAAGTTATAGTCGCCCTTGAGGGACTTCTTGGCAGAGAAGTTATGGATACACTCGAACATCTCAGTATTAATGATCAGAGAAGTATAAACCCAGAAAATATTGAAGATTCACTTTTTACCATAGATAGAGATAAAAATGTCGAGCTAAAATCGGGCATTTTCAATAAGTTTAAATCAGAGAAACA
>CAXBVE010000020.1:0-13163 GCA_963979435.1 uncultured Candidatus Actinomarinales bacterium
ATAACTGAAGCCCAAAAATATGTAAATGAAAACATCAGTAAGTTAGAACTTCCAACAATTGTCTTACACGGAAAACAAGACAAAATAGTTCCTATTTCTGGATGTAATGAGATTTCAAAACTTAAAAATGTAACTTTCATAGAAGTTGAGAACTCTAAGCACGAAATATTAAATCAAGATACACGACCATTTGTTCTTAGTGAAATTTTCAGTTGGCTTCAAAAAAATAAACTTGTATAAATAATAAACACTATTGCAAACAGTTTGCAATAAGATGGTTTTCGTTTATAATTTTAATATGCATGTACCTGATGGATTTATTAACGCTCAAGTTTCAGCTGCTACAGGAATAATTAGTCTTGGAACCCTGTGGGCGTATATACGAAATGCTAAAAATTTAGTTGCAGATAAATTAATTGCTCTCACCGGAATGATGTCTGCTCTTATTTTTGTACTACAGATGATAAATTTTCCCATTGCAGCTGGAACTAGTGGACATCTTTTAGGTGGAGCACTAGCTGTAATTGTTCTGGGACCAAGTCTTGGTGTAATCTGTATATCTATTGTCGTTGTAATTCAATCTCTTCTCTTTGCTGACGGAGGTCTGAGTGCTTTAGGGGTAAATGTACTAAATATGGCAATAATTACTTCTCTTACAGGATGGTTCACCATTACTCTTTGGAAAAAGTTATTTGGTGAATCCCAATTTACTTTAATTTCTGGATCTGTCATTGCAGGTTTACTATCAGTGGTTTTTTCATCAATAGCATTTGTCCTAGAGTATGCAATTGGAGGTACTGTGTCCGTTCCTCTAGGAAACGTACTTATCGCTATGATCTCTACCCACTTATTAATTGGTTTAGGAGAAGGTATTATCACAGCACTTATTGTATCTTTATTGTTAAGAGTGAGATCTGATTTAGTGTATGTGAATAGCAAAAAAAATAAATCAAATACACTCTCAACTTCTTATGGGGTTTTCATCGCACTTATCTTGACACTTACCTTAGTAACTCCATACGCCTCATCATCTCCAGATGGTCTGGAATCAGTAGCTAGTGATTTTGGATTTGAAGAAACTGATGGTGTAGTTCTGCTTTTAGAAGATTATGGTATTTCAAGCATAAATAATAACTTTGTCTCTACTACATTAAGCGCACTTTTAGGGGTTCTTGCAATAGCGGGATTAGGTACTTTATTCTTTAGAAATAAAAGTGGGAAAAATTAACTAAATTTATTTTGATTTTTTTTACTTATCTGAATATATTTAAATTAACTTTTTGTGAAGAAAATCTTTATAGAGGATCATTACAAGAAGGGTTAGAGATAACCCTTGAAGCAAGTTAAGTCTGGAAACAGATTAAGCGGAGTATTCAAGGGTTTTCTCATTTCTAAACTCTCAAAATTTTCAAGAAATATCAAATATTCACAATGACGTATGAAAATAAAGCTCAGATTACACTTAAACGATGAGGAGTTATTTAGATATAAAAGAAATTCACTCTGCATGTAGAAAATGTAAAATGTGTGATTTGTCAAAAACAAGAAATAATGTTGTAGCAGCAAAAGGCAATCCCTCGGCAAAAATATTTATAATCGGTGAAGCACCTGGAGAAAAAGAAGATATTACTGGATTTCCTTTTGTTGGTAGAGCTGGAAAAATGTTAGATACGGTATTGAGTTCTGTAGATATTGACCCCCTAGAAGATTGTTACATAACAAACATAGTCAAATGCAGGCCTCCTGAGAACAGAAGGCCGACAAGTCTAGAGATCTCTAGGTGTATAACTTGGCTAGAAGATCAAATAAGTCATCTGAAACCCTCTATTGTTATTCTTGCTGGATCTACTGCAGTTGAGGGTTACCTTGGAATAAAAGATCCTATAACTAAAATCCGTGGTACTTGGATTGTTAGAAATGAAATTAAGTTTATGCCAATTTTTCATCCTGCATACCTTTTAAGAAATCCTTCAAAAGAAAAGGGCAAGCCTAAATGGCTAACTTGGCAGGATTTAAAAACTGTAAAAAAGGAGTTGGATTTACTTTAAGTGTAAAACTCTTCCCTCGTATTCATGATTAATGAAATAAATATAAAAATACCTGCAACGATAAGATTTGAATTAAAAGTTTCATCTAGAAAAATAACCCCTGCTGTTACTCCTACGACTGGTACTAAGTAATCTACTGAGGCAACCTGCAAAGCGCTCACTCGCTGTATTAACCAAGTGAATGAAGTAAATGCACCTAAATTAAAAAATACTAAAATACCAACTCTAAGTATCTGAGAACTGTTTAATGTTTGGACCTCTGTCCCTGTAGTAAAAAATATTGCCAATGATAGAAAAATTACAATTGGGTATTGATAAGTTAACCAGCTGCTTACTTTGTATTGTGGAGCATACTTTCTGTTTAGTACTGTTGCCAAAGCTATACATTGAACACCCATAAAAGCTAGAGATCCGCCTAAAAAAATATTTCCTTGATTATCAAGACCTGTTTCTTTTGAGATAAAAAGATAGGAAACTCCAAGTAAGCCAATAAAAATTGATATGTATTTTTGTCTAGATATCTTCTCATCTTTAAGAAGTATTTTTAACCAAAGAATAGTAAAAACCGGAGCAGAGCTAATCAATAATGTGACAAGACCAGAAGAAATGTATTGAAGGGAAAATATAAAAAACCATCCTACAAAAAAAATAGACGCAAGGGCTGTTGTAGAGGCTTCCTTAAGCAATTTCTTATCGAATTTGTCCTTATTGAAAATTGAATAGTGTATAAAAAGGAGCGATCCAATTATTGATACTCTTGTAGTTATCAAAAAGATTTCATCGACTCCTTCAATTAGAAGGCTTCTAGAAAGAACATTACCTGATCCCCACATAAATGCTGCAGTAAAAATACCTATAATGATTTTTATAACTGGAGTTTCATTTTTTAAGTTTTTATTATTCACTGAGAAAATCATAATGTTTAAAAAAAGATAGTATCTTTTTTCTTTCTGGTATGATTTGTCTATCGGGAGCTAAATGCTGAGAGGGTGTAAAAACCGACCGTTTGAACCTGTTGGGTAATTCCAACGAAGGAAACTCAGACTTTTATCCCTTTATTAAAAAGTGAGGTAAAAATGAATAATTTTCTAGCATACGGAGTAGTTCTAACAACTCTTTTGTTAATCTACCTAAGAACAACAAAAATTCAATCTTCGGATAGTGAATATTTTGTATTAAATAAAACTGAGGGAGTCTTTGGTCTTTCTCTTAGTTTTTATGCAAGTGGAATGGGTCTATGGATACTAACTTCTCCTGCTGAGGTTGCCTGGTATGGATTAGGTTTTGATATTTATGGATATGCTCTGTCAGCTGCTACACCTTTTATTTTAATTTATTTTTTTGGGCCAAAAATTGCATCATTAACACCAGATGGAGCTACTTTACCTCAATTTATTGAAAAAAGATATGGTTCGAGTGCTCAGAAACTAGTTTCGATTGTTGCTGTTTTATATATGACTGCATTTCTAATAGCTGAGTTTGCATCAATTAATTTTATTTTTCCCGAAATTGTGAAAATTTCAGGCATAACCATAAGTGTTCTTGTCGGATTTTTTACTTTCCTCTATTTAAATAAATCAGGATTCAAAGCATCTTATATTACTGATCGATTTCAAGGATTAGGGATTATTGCTTTGCTTAGTGTTTTATTTGCTATTTGGTTTAGCCAGAACTCAATTAGTGATCTTATTGCATACTCACAACTTGGCGGAATAAATTCGTTTGAAACTTTCAGCTTCAAGTCTGCTTTAGCTGTTGTTGTCGCAGTCACTGCAGCTGAAGTCTTTTCACAAGGATACTGGCAAAGAACTTTCTCAGCTGAAAATACTAAGAGTATAAAATCTGCATCTGTATATGCAGGTTTAGGATGTTTTATTACAGTTCTACTTTTAGGTATTGCTGGAGCGGTTGGTGCAGGTAAAGGAATTGAGAATCCTACCTTAAGCTTTATACAGCAACTTGAATTAAGTACCCCCATGTCTTTTTTACTTTTAGTGCTTTGTACACTTTTGGTTGCATCAAGTGTTGATACTTTAGAAAATGCAATTTCATCAACAATATCTTTAGACTTAGTAAAAAAAGGTGCGATTGAAGCCAGGTTCATAACTGTGGGAATTGTTGTATTTTCCATCTTATGCTCTGTTTACGTTTCCAATATTTTTAATGTTTTTTTAGTTGCCGATCTTTTTGCGGTTTGTTTAGTGTTTCCGACATTTTATAAATTAAAAAACAAATCTACAGGATCATATTTATTGATACCTTTTTTGATATCTTTAACTTCAGCTTATTCGTATAGATTTATTTTTATAGATATGGAAATTAATCCGGGAGGAGTTTTTATCCCTACAGATTTATACGGTTTAGCTGATTTGAATACCTTTTTAGTAGGACTTGTCTCTTCAATACTTGTGACTGTTGCATATAATAAAATAACTAAATAAATTAAAAATACTTGGAGGACGTATGAAAACTTCGGATTTAGATAAGCTAACAAGCCTGAGTAGTATTAATATCAACAACTCTAATCTTATACTTACTGCAACAAGAATGAGTTTTGATAAAAATGCCTACATTCAAGAGCTTTGGAGCTATTCAAATAAAAAATGGAAGAAGTTTAAAGGAACTGATTCCAAAAATTATCTTAATCCTAAATACTCTGATGATAAAAAATATTTATCTTTCATAGAGGTTGAAAAAGGTGAGAAAACTAAACAAAAAGTTGTCACTAAAAAAGGAAATACCCTCAATAGAATATTTGAGACTGATGGAAGTATTCAGAACTATATATGGAGTAAGTCAAATAAGTTTATATTTATTACAGTTAGTGATTGGGAAAAAGAATTTAAAAAGATTGAAGATAAAAATGATGAACCATTTTATCTAGAAAACATGCCCCATAAGTTTGATACAAGAGGGGTTATTTTCAATAAAAGAAGTCATATATATAGAGTAAATATTGAAACAGGTAAATCCTTAAAAATAATTGATGGGGATAGAGAAAATCTCATTTCTATTGGTTCACTTGTCGAACATGCTAATCATTTATATTTCACAGCAAACGTCTATAACAACATGGGGACAATGCTTGAAGAAAGGATTATCAAGAAAACATCAAAAGGATTGGAGGCTATCCATTCAAAAGGTATGTGGGGTAAATTATTTTCCTTTAATGGAAAACTTCACGGAGTAGGGTTAAAAAATAGATTTGACTGGCCAACTACTACATCCATCTATGAAATAAACGAATCTGGAAATACGAAAAAAATAGATGAAAATTTTGACAGAACCATTGTTGACGTTAAAACATCAGAAGAGTCAATATATGTTCTTTATGAAGATTCTGGAAAGCAATTACTTGGAAAGATGATAAAAGATCGTATAGAAAATTTATTTTCTGAAGAAATTACAATTACCGACTTCGCAATACAAGATAAGGATCTATTCTTTATCGCAAATAGCTTTACAAGAAGTGATGAAGTCTTTAAATATACAGAATCTAAAATAGAAAAAATATCTAAAACAAATGATTCTTTTCATAAAAAAGTTTCAACGTACGATTATACCTATAAAAGGTTCGATACTGGAAAATCTAAAGTTGATACATGGGGAATATTTGTTGGAAAAGACAGGCCAACATTATTAAATATCCATGGTGGGCCTGCCAGTCAGTATGGATTTACCTTTTTTGATGAATTCCAAGTTTATGCCGAAGCTGGATTCAATGTTATAGCTTGTAATCCAAGAGGATCTACTGGAAGAGGGCACAAGTATCTTAGAGATGTTTGCGGTAACAAATGGGGTGTTAATGATGTTCATGATGTTTTATCAGTATTTAAACAAATGGTGCGTGAATTAAAAATAACAAGTAAGGATTATGGAATAATGGGTGGATCTTACGGAGGTTTTATGACTTCTTGGATTATTGGAAACTATCCAAAGATGTTTAAATCCGCCATAGTTGAAAGAGCCTTGATTAACTGGGAAACTATGGTTGGTACTTCAGATATAGGAATAGGGTTTCCTGAAATGTATCTTCTTGATGAAATGGATAATAATATAAATCTCTATAGAAAAAAGAGTCCTATCTCCTATGCCAAGAATATAAAAATTCCAACACTGATACTTCATTCAGAAAATGATTATCGATGTCCTATCGAACAAGGGGAACAGTTATTTTCAGCATTAAAACGAAATAAAGTAGAATCAGCAATGATTCGTTTTCCGAATGAAGGTCATGAACTCAGTCGATCGGGGAAACCAATACATAGACAACAAAGATTCGACTTTATTATTGATTGGCATAAAAAACATTTATCTTAACTCTTTTTAAGTCTATAAATAGTAGTTAAAGTGGTAACGAGGAAGCCATGGAAAATGAGACATCAAAACCAGTAAGTGGTGAAGAATTAAGAGAGCTATCACGTAGAAATCCTGAATTAGCATATAATTTTCTCTCACAAAATAATGATCTCTGGAATGAGATAGCTTTAAATGATCCTTTTGACTCAGCAGATACATTAGAAGAATTAGAACCTGAGCAGGCAGGAGAGCTTATTTTAAATATTCCTGTGGATGTATCAATTAAGATTTTTGAATCTTTCCGACCAAGAGCGATTATAGAAATTGTACAAAACTTAAGTAGTAAAGTTGTTGAAGAAATTTTCAGTCAGATGGATACAGAAGATGTTGTTGATGTGTTTGAAAGAAGCACTGTTGATGAAGCTGAAGATTTGTTGGAGATTATAAATAAATCCACAAAATTAGATATTAATAAAAGATTAGCCTATCCAAAAGATTCAGTGGGGAGACTGATGTCAGAAGAAGTAGCAAAAATTTCTACAGGCTTAACTGTTAAAGAAGCTCTAGGGGAGCTAAAAACCTTACACACAGATGTTGAGGATATTGTATACGTATATTCTGTTGATAAAAATAATTCTCTATCTGGAGTTCTTTCGTTTAGAGAAATTGTTTTTGCTGACCAAGACCAGCTTATTGAAGATGTGATGCTTACAAATCCAATTTATATTAATCCGACAGCTGACCAAGAAGAAGCCGCAAGATTAATTAAACAATATGAGCTGCTTGCGTTACCTGTTGTTGATAAAAAAAATAAACTTATCGGACAAGCAACTATAAGTACAGCCTTAGATGTTATACAAACTGAGATTGCTGAAGACTTTTCTCAATCATTTGGAGCTGGTGCAGAAGAAACGATTTTTACACCCTTTCAAAAGTCCGTAAAACTTAGACTGCCATGGATTGCTGTGAATATGGGACTTGCTTTTATTGTCTCTTGGCTAATTTCTCAATTTGATGAATCAATAGCAAGTGATGCTCTACTTGCGGCATTAATGCCTGTCGTTGCACTTGTGGGTGGCAACTCTGGAGCACAGTCTTTAGCTATTGTCATAAGGGCACTTGCAAGAAATGATATCTCTGAGGCAAGAGTTGTCGAGGTTATAGGAAAACAGTCGCTAATTGGTGTTATTAATGGCATCTTTATGGCTATTTTTTCATTTATTTTATTAAGCCTTGTTGGTTTAAACAGCTACGCACTGTCTTTGAGTATTGCTGTTTTTGGAAATATTTTTATTGGTAATTTATTTGGATCTTCAATTCCTTTAATTCTACGAAAACTAGGATTCGATCCTGCGCTAGCCTCTAATATTTTTCTCACACTTATTACTGATATTGTTGGATTCGCAGGTTTTCTGGGAATTGCTCTTCTTTTAATTTAATGATCTCTAGATCTTGAAGTCTTAGTCATAGTCTTAGAAAGTTTCCCATTCTCAAAGATAAATGACTCAATACCGTCTACAAGATGTTTACCCTGCTGAGACTTTTGAGAAATTACTTGAAGAACTAATCCTTCAAATGGAGAGATTAAGGTTATAGAGTGTTGCTTGAAATGTTTTGAGGATTGATCTCTTCTAATTACGTCACTAACCATGTGTTGTGACTCCCATGACCACTCATCATCAGCGACGACAAATTTACATATATGCTTGGTTTGCGTTTTATCAATTCTGGCACCAGGACATACTATTAGACTCCCCTCAACCCAAGGGTTTAGACCTACTCCATCAAATTTTGGAAAGCCCGTTTCGAAAGATTTGTCTGTTATTGCTTCTATGTCACCATTATCAAGGTTTCTTTTTTTAATGATGTCGGAAATACTATTCTGTATATCAAATAATTCTTGTTCGGATAATTTTTCTAGTTTTTCCTGATCCATATAATAAATTTAAGCAGGAATGTAAGACATTTTATTCGTCTTCAGCATCTCTTTTATTATAATTTTGAACATCAATCTTGATGATTCCAATGACAAAAATAGTAAGTGTTACTACTGGAAATATCAATATTACTAAGAATGGATTTGACGTTAATGTTTCAATCATAATTTAATATTAACAAAACTAGCAGGTATAATAACTCGAGAAAGGATACTTATGATAAAACTCGGATTATACGCAAGCATTGTTTCTGTGATAGCTTCAGTTATCATTTATGCAGTGTTAGATGACCCTCAGTTAGCTATTTATATTGGACTATGGGCGCCTACTCTAATTCTTTATAGCCAAGCATACGAAAACGCTAACAAAGAATAAATAAATCTTTGATTACATTGTGAATAATTTCACAAAGTAGCTATTGTAAGCTAGTGAGCAAATTTGAAAAAAGAATCTTTTGGGGATTTATGGGCATAGCCTTCTGTCTTCACATGTATCTTGTAGTGTCTTCTATAGTTGCAAGTTAAGAAATACTTAATACTTCTAATATTTCTAAGCTGTTCAACTAGTGTATCTGAAAAAAATATTGATACTGTAGCTGAAGCGTCTATTGTTGAATCTAATACCATCCTCACAGAGATTCTTGAAAGTTACCAAAACTTTTCTAATTCTCCACAAAATTCACTAGATACTATTTGGAACTACGCACATCCTGATAATAAAGAAATAACAGGTCCAAAAGAGAATTTTAGGAACATGCTCCTTTCAGAACCATACAATTCAATACTTGATCTAAAAGAATATAGCTTTACCAAAACTGTTGAAACTGAAGATAATGAACATTATGAGATCAAAATATTAGCCAGTAATAATTCCTATTTTGAAGTGACTTGGGTGTTTCAATTAGACAAATGTCCTGAGAACCCAATAAATGATTGCTGGTTAACAATAGCTGTAACTGCCCCTTCCTATTATGAGTCTGGCGTTTAGACAGTAAATTATTTATTCTTTATTTGTATACAAACACCTAATGGGTAACAATCCAGTAAAGTAACCTAGTGGAAACATACTAAACAACTTCGGAATTGAAATTGTTGTTGGGGTGATTATCTCAGTATTGATATTTCTTTTAATTAGAGTTGTATATTTTGATTATTGTAGAAAACCAAAGAGGAGTAGTCATGACAGAGAAGTATTCAAAAGAAATAAGATCAACAGTTACAAGTGAGGGAAATGTCGAATTATCTATCACAAAAGTTCCAGTACCTACGCCCACTGATGATGAAGTATTGATTGAAGTACACGCTGCTCCGATTAGCCCCTCTGATTTAGCCCTGCTAATTACTTTTGGAGGAGATCTCACAAATATAAATATTTCTGGATCTGAAGAAAATACTGTAGCTTCAATGAAGGTACATCCAGCAATGATGAAGTCAATGAAATCTCGACTAAATCAAGCAATGCCGGCTGGAAATGAAGGAGCTGGCATAGTTATTGATGCAGGAAGTAATGTAAAACACCTTACGGGTAAAACTGTTGGCCTAGCTGGTGGTGCAATGTATTCTCAATATATCTGTGTTCCTGCAGTAAATTGTCTAGTTATGGATGATGAAACCACCCCAGCTGAAGCTGCTTCATCTTTTGTAAACCCTATGACTGCTCTGTCTTTTGTCGAAACCATGAAAATGGAAAATCACTCTGGAATTGTTAATACTGCAGCAGCCTCTAACTTGGGACAAATGCTTGTAAAAATCTGTAATGATGATGACATCCCACTTGTAAACATTGTAAGAACACAAGAGCAAGTAGACCTTTTGAAAAACATAGGTGCAAAGTATGTTTGTAATACAAGTGAAGAAAATTTTAAAGAAACTTTAGTTACAGCTCTGATTGAAACTGGAGCCACACTTGGTTTTGATGCTACTGGAGGAGGTAATAATGGAGAATTACCCGGACAAATCTTAGCTGCTATGGAGATTGCTTCAAATTCAGGCTCTGGTGAATATTCAAGATATGGTTCCGAAACATACAAACAAGTCTATATTTACGGTGGGCTAGACCCCTCACCAACCATTCTTAAGAGATCTTATGGTATGTCATGGGGTTTAGGTGGCTGGCTCTTAATGCCTGTGCTTAAAAAAATTGGAATGGAAAAAATTCAAGAAATGAGGGTGAGAGTTGCTAAAGAAATCAAAACAACTTTTGCCAGCGGGTATGGTCAAGAAATTTCTTTCGAAGAAATGCTTCAACCTGAAATAATAAACGCATATGCCAAGCAAAAGACAGGAAATAAATTTTTAGTTAATCCACAAATGTAGATGTTTATAAATTACTTGAGATACTGAATCTTCTTTTTTAGATTTCTAGTATTTACTTATTCGTCAAGATTTTCAAGAGGATTTTCAGGTTGGCATATTTCAAATGCTTGTTGAACATCCTCGGACTGGAAATCTATACCTGCATCTCTAAAAGCAAAAAAACCAAATTCTCCAGGCTTAGGATCAGGAAAATCAATACCTTCGTCTCTCATGCATTGAGAGAACTCTAAAGATGCATCAACTAAAGCTGCTTCAACCTCTGGATCGAGATCAAATTGTTCGGGTAAAGCTTCCCTTAAAATATTTTCACAATTGTCAAAAGCTGCCTCAAATTCATCATCATTTTCAATATTTACATCATCAAACTCAGGATTTCCATCTATATCAAAGCTTGGATCAGGGAAATTAATCCCCTCTTCTCGCATACATTGTGCAAAATCTAGCACCCCTTCTTCAAAAGTTATCTCTTGAGTTACGGTTGTAGTTTCCGTTGTAGAGTCTATGGTTACAACACCATCTGACTGTTCTTCACCAATTGTGCATGAAGAAAGAATGATTAATAGGCCAAAGAGTTTTACTTTCTCACTGCCTCTGCTGGTTGAATTTTTGAAGCTTTTATAGCTGGGTAAACACCAGATATTGCTCCGATTAATAAAGCTACTAATACTGCTCCAAATATTTGCCATACAGGTATAGAGAATACAATACCCGTGTAATTAGTATAACCCAGGGTTATCGCCGCACCTAGAACTACTCCAACAAGACCTCCTATGCCCGATAAAACAATACTTTCCAATAGAAACTGGTATCGTATTTCTCTTCTAGTCGCGCCGATTGACCTTCTTACGCCAATTTCCATCCTTCGTTCAAGAACAGACATGACCATAACATTTGCTATTGCAACTCCCCCAACAAGTAAAGCAACTGATCCCAAACCTAGTAATAGGTTGGTAAAAGCCTCTTCTGCTGCTTGTTGTGCTTCGAGTGCATCTGATGGACGGGTGACTTCAACTTGATCAGGGTTTTCTGGATTCATTGATGGGGCAAGCACTTCTACAACGTCTTCAATATATGTTGGATTTGCTCTTACATAAATAGTTGTAGGCTCTTCCGTTATGCCAAATAGTGTCTCAGCTACGCCATAGCCAATGAACACTGATCGATCTAAATCTGGATGAATCTTTAATTCTTCTAGTATTCCAATAACTCCAAACCATTCATTTTCTATTAAAATTTTTGTTGGTTTAGATAAATTGTTAATGCCAAGTCTCTCAGCTGTAACACTACCTAGCACTGTTACTGGAATGTCTGATAATCCGCTCTGAACAAACCTTCCGTCAACTAACTTTCCTCCGATAACATCTAATAGTTCTGCATTTGTAACAATTGTTGAAATTCCACCACCTTCAAACTCTGAAATAAAATTACTTCGCCTTACTAGAAGATCAGTCTGTGTTGTGGAGGTAACTTCTTGAACTGGACCAATTCTTTCAACCATTCCTAAAACACCTTTTGGAAGATCTTCTTGTGTCCCGAAAAAACCCGCTTGAGGAGATGCTTTTATGAGATTTGTACCTAAAGACTCTAAAGTTGAAAGGAGATCGGCCCTTCCAGAAGCAGAGATGCCAGATACAGCAACTATTGCAGCTATTCCAATACCTATACCTATAGAAGTGAGTGTTGCTCTTCCTTTTCTTGCTTTTACTCCATATAAAGCTACAAAAAAAAGGTCTCTAATTTTTAGTTTTTTTCTCTTCATGAATTTACTATTTTTCCATCAACCAATTCAATTACTTTATTGAACGTATTTGCATGTTCTTGATTATGGGTAATCATTATTACAGTTTTACCTTGATTGTTTAAGTCTTTTAAGATGTTCAAAATATTTATTCCAGACTCCTTGTCTAAGTTTCCTGTTGGCTCGTCAGCCAAAATAAACGCAGGATCTTGAACAAGTGCTCTTGCAATTGCAACCCTTTGCTGTTGACCACCAGATAGCTCTTTAGGTTCATGGGTCAATCTATCTCCTAGTCCTACTTGATCTAATACTTCTTTAGCCTTTTCTAGTCTATCCAATCTAGAAATGCCTTGGTATAAAAGTCCTTCTGCTACATTTTCCTGAGCTGTAAGACCGGGTAAAAGAAAAAAGCTCTGAAAAATAAAGCCAATTTTCTCACCTCTAAATTTCGATACTTCGTTATCTGAAAGTTCTGATACATCTCTTCCCTCAATCTCTATAGAGCCATCTGTGATACTGTCTAACAAGCCAATCATATTCAAGAATGTTGATTTTCCACTTCCTGATTGACCGACTATAGAAACCAAATCACCCTCTTTAATTTCAAGAGAAACACCATCTAGTGCTTTTACAGGTGGAGGTCCTTCATAAACTTTTGAAATGTTACTTATAGAAATAACAGTTTTTGTACTGGCTTTCATCTTGGTACGACTACTACTTGTCCTTCTGAAATATTTCCTTTTACTTCCACAAATCCGTCTGTGAATACACCTATTTCAACTGCGATATAATTTGTGTCGACACCAGATTCACCATTAAAGGTTCC
>CAXBVE010000021.1:0-11063 GCA_963979435.1 uncultured Candidatus Actinomarinales bacterium
TTGGCCCCGTTGAAACAAGTGGATCCAACTTTGCCATAAACTCAACAGACTGGGGTTTTGGAGATGATTTTACAATAGGGAGTTATCCTTCTATGAGAATGGTTGTTGATTTGAGTAATTTGGATAACTCTAGAACAGTACTTCCATCAGGACAATCTGGTCACGTCATGTCTAAGTACTATGATGACCAAGTTGATAACTGGATAGAAAATGATATGTATCAAAACTATTTTTCAAGAGAAGTAGTTGAATTAAACCAAAAAGATTTAATGTACCTTAGGCCTTAATAAATTTTTCAGTTCTAAAAAAATTAAAGAAACTCAAGGTTGCGACTGCACAAAGTAAATGCCAAACCATATGTGCCTGTAGCCATGAATCTGGTTCACACCATGGATGTTCTGGAACACCAGTTTCCCAGATAATAAGTGCTCCAAAGAATGAAGCAACACCAATAAAGAACCATGGAGTGTATTTTCTTTTGGTACCTTCCTCTAAATTAGGAATTAATGCTGGAATAAAATATAAAAGCATCTCCCAGTTTTCTTGTAGGTTCTGTATAGAATCAATAACCGGACTACCAAATAGCTGTTGAGTTAATAAGACAGTTAAACCAGATAGTAGTCTTCCATAAATATTTGGCATCTTTACTAGTACTTCAGTGGCAATCCACAAACCAATACTAAGTTCAAATAAGTCAACACCAATCCCTAATCCGCTATCAAGATACCAATAGCTATAGGCGTAATATGCTAAAAGAGTCGAATAAGTTATAAAGAATGTCCTCGAAGAGAAGTTAGTGAGCTTCTTTAAGTTATAAATCCACAAAATAAGAACATAAGAAATCATTGATACATTGTCTAACCACGCGCCAAATCTAGTATGAGTTCCATGCATAGCCATTGAAGCTGGTCCTAAAAAGGTTGAGGCTGAGGCGTAAAGAAGAGCAATCTTGAATGATCCAAATAGAGGAGTATTTCCCTGTGTTGCATCTTTTGAAAGTCTGAAAAACATATACAATCCTGCAACTACAAATCCTAAGTTCCCCAGGGTATTTGCTGGCTCCCTAAAGAATCCACTACTTACACGCTCACACCATCTAGAAATCTCACCAATAGCTTGCTCATTTGCTGCTGCTGGTCCCCAGCCGTTATAACCAAAGAATGCAAAGAGTAAAAATGTAGTGAAAATACTTATTAAAGCAAGCGAGAAAGGATTTAGTTTATTTCTTTGCAGCATTTAATGCGGATTCTAAATCACTTATAAGGTCTTCTGTATTTTCTAATCCCACAGAGATTCTTACAAGATCATCATCAATTGACGCTTCAGTTCCTTCAGCAGAATCATGAGTCATTAGCCTAGGCAGTTCGATTAATGACTCAACTCCACCTAAACTTACTGCTAATTTAAAAAGTTCTAAATTTTCCCAAAATAATTTGAGATTTATGTGGTCTTCAACATTGAAACTTAGCATTCCACCAAACATGTCCATTTGTTTTTCAGCTATTAAGTAGTGTGGATTACTTTGTAGCCCTGGATAAAATACTTCTTTAATATGTTCAGAGTTTTCTAAGTATTCAGCCAATTTATGGGCATTTGCAGAGTGCATGGCAAGTCTAGGTCCTAACGTATACAAACCTCTTTGGCAGAGATAAGCATCGAATGGTGACATAATTGCACCGCTTGTTTTTTGGTATTCAAATAAGACTTCCCAGACTTTTTCATTATTTGTTGTTACAACACCACCTAGAGTGTCACTATGCCCACCTATATATTTTGTCGTTGAATGAAACACGATATCTACACCATGTTCTAGGTGTCTTGTTATAAATGGTGAAGTAAATGTACCATCAGCAACTAAATAGGCATTACTTTTGTGGACTATCTCTGCATACTTTGCAATATCAAAAATGTTTATTCTTGGATTAGAAGGAGACTCAAACCATACCAACTTTGTCTTTTCGTTGATTAAAGAGGTTAATTTTTCCTCATCATATAGATCACAAAAGTTTACTTCAATACCTCTTTTTGTCATTACCTGTGAAAAAAACCTAGTAGTACCTCCGTATACATCTCTGGTAATCACAACATTCTCACCAGGTTCTACTAACTCACCAATTAGTGTTACAGCGGCCATTCCTGAGGCCATTCCAAATGAGTGCATAGATTCAAAATCTTCCACGCCTTCGAGAGATGCCATTGTTCTTTCAAAAAGTTCTCTAGTTGGGTTACCACTCCTTCCATAGAAGTATTCATATTCACCAGGTTGAGAGTTTTCAAAGGTTGTAGATAAATGTATTGGTGGCATTACGTCACCCGTTGGAAGCTCAACTCTTTTTTTAGTATGAATAGCTTTGGTATTCATACCATATTTTTTAGAATTACCCATAAAAAGAGTTTAAGACTTATTGAGATAATTGGTAGAAAAATACTATCTTTTTGCCTTGTTGAATTCGTGAAAAGCTTTTAGTTTAAATAACATGATTAAAAAAATATACATTGCAGGACCACTTTTTAACGTACATGAAAAAAAATATCTTGAAGAGATAGCAGAAGTTCTTGAAGGAAACGGGTATGGTTGTTTTCTTCCACATAGAGATCAAACAGGTATTGATCCTGAAGAGTTGAAAAATAACGATATGTCTCAATCAACAAAAGATATTATATTCCAAACTGATGTGCAAGCTTTAAATGAATCAGATTTAGTGGTTGCACTTGTGACTGGTCAAGATATAGATTCAGGGACAGCTTCAGAAATAGGATTTATGTATGCTAATAACAAACCTGTGATTGCTCTTACAGCAGAGGAGAGAAGATATAGGAACTTATTCACAGCAGGAATGTTTAGCTCAACTGTGCAAAATATAGGCGATCTTCTAGAAGAGATAAATAAAATAGATTCTTAAATAGAGACGATAATTTCTTTATATCCTCTTATTCCAAATGCGCCTGTACGTTCGGGTTCACTTAGTAACGATATGGCATTTTTAAATAGATTTGTGAAAGAGACCTCTAATTCAAGTCTTGCTAGATGGGCACCTAAGCAGAAATGGACACCACCTCCAAAACTTGTATGACTTAAGTTATCCCTTTTAAAATTGATTTCTTCACCATTTTCAAATGCAAGCTCATCCCTATTTGCTGACCCTAGGAGAATTGCAATTTTCGAATTTTCTTTCAACTCATATCCACCCAAGCTCGTATCTTCTAAAACCCACCTTTGAAAAAATTGGAGAGGGCTATCCCAGCGTATTAATTCTTCTATTATTTTCTTTATCTCATATCTTTTATCAAGATCTTTTGTATCAATATCATTTTGCCTTAATGCCACAATAGAATTTCCAATTGTATTTACAGTAGCTTCATGTCCTGCATTTAAAAGGAGTATGACTGTACAGATAATCTGATCCTTAGTTAGTCTTTGATCATTTTCTGTCACCTGTGAAAGCCTAGAAATCATATCATCACCAGGATTTTTTACTTTTTCATCAATTAATTCACTTATATAGAAATAAAATTCTTTAGCTGCAATTTCGGCTTCCTGCGAGCTTTCATTTGAAACTTCTAGATCGTACATCTTAACAATTTTGTTAGACCAATCTAAGAAATTGTCATATTGTTCCTCAGGAACCCCTAATAATTTACCAATAACAGAAACAGAGTATGGCTGTGCATAATCTGCTAACAAGTCAAAACTACTGCCTTTCAAATTGTTTAAAAGCTCACTTGACTTTCCTTCCATAAAAGGTCTCAGCTCTTGAACCTGTCTAGTTGAAAAGGCTTTTGCAACCAATCCTCGAAGATCTCCATGTAACTGACCCTCAAGATTCAAAAGTGAAAATTCTTCTGTTTTCCAAAAGTAAGGGTAGTTTTCCCCACTTTCATTTGTTTTTCTAAAGGTGTGTAAGTCTTCAGGTTCAGATGATGAAAAAGCTTTACTAGTTTGGACACCTTTAACATCTTCAAATCTTGTAACTAGAACTAAATCACTATTTATATCTCTGTATAAAGGAGATGACTCCCTTAAAGTTTTTAAGTGTGGATAAGGATTTTTTATAAAATCTGCATCAAGATTTGGAAATTTAATTTCAGGAATATTCATATCATTAAACTATCACTTTTAACAGTAATTTCTACAGATTTCTAAAAAATTTTAGTGACCTTTCATAAATGATTTATTATCATTTCAAACATGACAGAAAAAAAATCAATGCTAGATGGACAAAAACAATATCACATTGGACTCGAGCCAGCGGATGTTGCAGATTTTGTAATTCTGCCAGGAGATCCCGGGAGAGTTGAGTTTATTGCGGGACATTTCGATGACGCAAAAGAAGTTGCTTTCAATAGAGAGTACAAAACATACACAGGAACCTATAAAGGTAGACCAGTTAGTGTAATGTCCACAGGAATGGGATGTCCTTCAACAGCTATAGGTGTTGAGGAGTTAGCAAACATCGGTGTAAAAACAATGATTAGGCTAGGCACATCTGGTGCCATGCAGGAACATACCAGAGTTGGGGACCTAGTAATAGCTAATGGTGCTGTGAGACAAGAAGGAACATCTTTGGAGTATATGCCAATAGAATATCCTGCCGTCGGTTCAGCTGACATGGTTTTTGCCCTAGAACAAGCTGCAAAGGATAAGGGAAGTACCTATCACATAGGCATTGTTCAAACAAAAGATTCTTTTTATGGGCAGCATGACCCTGACTCCAAGCCAGTCTCTTATGACCTAAATCAAAAATGGGAAGCTTGGGTACGTGGTGGAGTCCTTTGTTCTGAAATGGAAGTTTCAGCTTTATTCGTAGTTGGAAACTATAGACGAGTTAGAACTGGAGCACTTCTTGTAATATATGGTGACCAATCTAGAAAAGAAGCTCTTAATAAAGATACATATTTGGACGCCGTTAGTAATGCAACAAATATTATTTTGGAATCAAGCTTAACAATCGATCAATAAAAGTTGTAAATAAAGTCTAGCTATAAGAAGACTGAGTACCTTTTTTTGTAACTGATTGACTAGCTTTCTGTATTGCTTTTTTTATACATTCCTCTGGGGAATTTGATTCTGACAACTCATATGCAAAGGTTCCGATAAATGAATCACCTGCTCCAGTTGTATCAACTGCATCCACTGTTGGTGCATCAAAATAATGAGTTTTATCTCCGCCAACTAAAACAGCTCCTTTTTCACCAAGGGTGACAATTAAATTACAAGGGATATCTTTCTTGAATCTTAAAAAGTTTTCATCATTAGGTTCCATGCCACTTATTAACTCAAATTCATTTTCATTAGGGATTAGCCAGGTAACATGCTCCAAAAATATTTTTTCAAGCTTTCTTGCTGGAGCTGGATTAAAAATTGTTGTGATAGCATTACTTTTTGCAAATTCAAAAACTTCATGATTTACCTCCATAGGAATTTCACACTGGCCAACTAGAACTGAAATGTTTCCAATTTCTGTCATTGAAGATATTGCTTTTTGAGCATCTATTTCATTATTTGCTCCAGGGATAACAATTATTCTATTTTGTCCAGTTGAGTCAACCCAAATAGGCGCAACACCACTAGACCCTCTAACCAGTTGTACATGATCAGTATTCACATTATTTGCTTGATAGTTGGTTATCGTCATCTCTTTATAAACATCATCGCCTAAACACGTAATCATATATACATCAGCTCCAAGCAACCCCGCCATAACAGCTTGATTAGCTCCCTTCCCACCAAAACCCATCTGAAACGAATCTCCAAACAAGGTCTCACCGTCTGATGGAATATTTTGGGTATACGCTATTTGATCAATATTTGAACTACCAATAACACAAATTTTTGAATTCATGTTGAAAGTATATCTTTCGACACTATTTTTAGCTAGTATCATTTGAACTATGAATATTGATTGGGACTCTAAGGTACTTAGCTCATTGAATCCAGTTATCGAGAATCTCCAAACTATAAACCTGAACTTAGATCAGATTATGAATGTGGCTGATTGGATTGCTTACGAAGACTTTCCACCACCAGAGCAAAATATATCTAAAAATAATCCCGATGAGTTTATAAGAACAACAATGTTGATTAATACACTTAACTTTGCTTTTACAGATTTTGAGAGCAGCACTAAATATGAAATCATACGTGAAGGTAAAGTTCTCTCTGATAGTGAAGCAATGTTTGTTCAGATTCAGGAGGCTATATCATCTGGAGTACAG
Source organism: uncultured Candidatus Actinomarinales bacterium (assembly GCA_963979435.1). Classification (GTDB taxonomy): domain Bacteria; phylum Actinomycetota; class Acidimicrobiia; order Actinomarinales; family Actinomarinaceae; genus Actinomarina. The sequence continues at coordinate 6,217 of CAXBVE010000021.1, forward strand.
CTATATAACGGCAACGTACTTTCAGATCTAGATGACAAACAGCTTAAAAATATATTTAAGGGCAATATTGAAATGCCAATGATGTCAGAAAGACTAGACATACTCTTAAATGTAGGAGCAAAACTATCTGATGACTATGAAGGTGATTGGATGAATTTTATTAATGCTGGACCAAAAAAACTATACGATAATGGGGAGGGACTTATTGAAAGGCTCACTTCAGAATTTCCACGATTTGATGACACTTCTCAATATGCTGAAAAATATAATGTCCACTTTTATAAGCTTGCTCAGCTTGCATTTTGGGGCATACATGCTGAACTTGCAGGAACAGGAGATTTCTACATTGAGGATATGCAATCGATGAGTGCTTTTGCTGATTACATTGTTCCGGTTGCCTTAGAGGTTATGAAGATAGTCGAATACTCAGAGGAGCTACGAAATAAAATCACAAATGGTGAAATCATAGCTAGAGACTCTCTTGAAGAAATTGAAATAAGGAGTACCAGTTTATACATAACTGCAAAACTGACCGAGGAGATTAATAAGAGAAGGCCTGCTGAAAAATCTATAATCATTCCTCAGCTTGATTACAGGTTATGGAAACAGTATCACGCTACCCATAGACCCCATCATTTAACGATTACGACTATGTACTAAATGAAAAAATTTATCATTGACGCAGATACAGGTTCAGATGATGCAGTAGCTATACTTTTGGCTCTCATGCATCCAGAAACTGAAGTTTTAGGGATAACAGTTGTTTCAGGGAATGTACCTCTTGCACAAGGGATCACGAATACTCTTTCAACAATTGAAATAGCTGAACAGGATATTAAAGTTTATGCAGGTGCAGATAAGCCTTTAGTGCGTGAGTATATTGAAATTCACACTCTTGAAGAATTTACAGAACATGTTAAATCTTTAAGTCCAGTATCAGCAAGCGCTCAGTCAGTGCACGGGGTAGATGGAATGGGTGATATTGGGATTGGTTCTAAATCACCAAAATATGAAGAAACAGGAGCTGTGGATTATCTTATTGAAACAATTAACAATAATCCTGGAGAAATAACACTTGTTACACTAGGCCCACTAACCAACATAGCTTTAGCAATAGAGAAAGATCCATCTATTAGTTCAAAGATTGACCACTGCTATGTCATGGGAGGAACTTCTGATGGAACGGGGAATGTATCCGCTGCTGCTGAATTTAATATATGGGTTGACCCGGAAGCAGCAAAAATAGTTTTTGACTCAGATCTACAACTTACAATGGTTGGATGGGATAACTCATATAAATATGCAATGCTTAAAGAGGCTGAGATTGAACAACTTAGGTCTTTAAATACTAAGTTGGCTGATTTCTCGGTTGATATTCAGAAAGTCCTAATAAATCTTACAAAAGAGTGGTATGACTTCTACGGATTTGATTTACCTGATCCAATAACCATGGCTATCGCACTGGATAATTCAATAATTGAGGAATCTCAAGACCTACATGTAATAGTTGATACAAGAGATGGAATTACTAGAGGTCAGACGATAGTAGATTATTTTGATGTTGAAGATAAGAATAAAAATGTGCGAGTAGTTACGAAATCTAGCAAAGATAAATTCATGAATATGCTGTTAGATTTACTAAGTTAATTAACTTTTCTAAAGGTATCTTTATTTACATACAACAATGTACTAATGGCTATGGAAGCAACTTACAGAAAATTAATAAGTCTTAATGGTGCTAAAAATTTAATATTTTTTGGAGCACTTGGTCGAGCTCCGTTTTCAATGCTTCAAGTGGGTATGGTTATATTTGGAAATTACAAAACAGGTTCTTATGCAATAGGTGGAGCAATGGCTGCAAGCTTCAGTATCTCAAATGCATTAATACAACCCGTAAATGGCAGATTGGTAGACAAGCTAGGTCAAAAAAAAATTGCAAGTGTTCTTTTAACTGGGTTCGTAACAGCTTCTTTGTTAATTACTCTTGGTGATTATCAAAGTAAGTTTATATATATTTTTCTTTCAATACTTCTGGGTATCTCCGTTCCAAATATTGGCGCATATACCCGTAGAAATTGGAAAGCTATTACAAAAGAAGAGGATAATCAAAAAGTACAAGCAATCGAGTCCTCAATTGATGAATTAAATTTTTTAATTGGTCCATCAGTGTTTGCAACCGTATCAAACTATATAAATCCAATAGTTGCTTTGTATATTGCTGCAGTCAGTTCTATTGCTGGAACCATTGGAGTCGTTTTCTTTAACAGTATTGATATTGGAAATATAAAAGAAATGGCTTCTAATAATACTTCTGTATGGTTTTCAAAAAATAAAACAATACTTCTAGTTTCACTAGTTTTTCTTGGCGCATGTCTAAGTAGTATCTCAGTATTTGTTGTTGCTAAAGAAGATATTGGCAATATAAAAAACTTAACCGCCTTTTATTATCTTGTTAACGGTTTTACTGCACTTGTTAGTGCATTGCTTTATGGATACTTTTTTAAAAATACGAAGAGTTTAAAAAATTATAATTTCGTATTTTTATTTCTTGCATTGTCAGTTTCCACATTTTATTTTTTTGAAACTAGGAATCTTATTATCTTCTCTGGGTTTCTTTGCGGATTAGGAATAGGCCCTATATTTTTACTTGCAAATAGTTACGTATCAAATGTCACAGAAAGTGGAAAGCTAACAGAGGCATTCTCTTGGTTGGCCAGTTCTGTGGGTTCCGGCATTGCTATTGGATCTATAGTAATGGGTTATTTTATTGAAGAGTACTCATTAAATACTGCACAAAATCTATTTCTAGTCTTTACCATTATTCCAATATTCCTTCTACCCTTTAATAAAGGGTGGCACAATGACCAATAAAAAGTATTTAATTTTATTTTTGTTTTTTATTTTTTGTTCAAGTGTCGAACCTTCTTCAGATACAAAAATTAACAATTGTATTCAACTAGCTGATGAGGTCGAAAGAGTGTTTGATGAGATCCAAATTGAAGCTTATGAAAGTGAAATCTATAGGACGTATTCATATGTCGATGCCACCAAGCTAGATTACGTTAATGAAGCTTTAAGGATTAACAAAATTGGTCTTGATGGATTAGATAATGTAATTACTAATTATGTAATCAATAATTCAGAGCTGCAGAGTGTGATTGATGGCTTTTATAACAATTTCTTAGATTCAAAAAATGCTAATACTGCTCTTGAAAAACATTTGATATCAATTGATAATATTTGGACAATTCAAGAGGAGGTTCAGTGGTGGGAAGACAATCAAGAGTACAGCATCAAATACTGGAGAACCTCAGATGAATACAGAGATCTCCTATCCTCAAAATCTCAGAACACCCTAACACCTGATCCAGATTTTGTAGTTAGCGAGAGCTACCCTACAGGTATTTTAAGAAAATATTGTGGAAGTTTATAGGTTATGACTGATACGATAAAGGGCTCTTTATGGATGGTCGGAGGAGTTTTTTGCCTCACCTCGATGGCTGTTGCAGGAAAAGAGATTTCACTCCAAATAGATACTTTTGAAATTTTATTTTATCGAAGTGTAATAGGGGTGTCTATTATTTTGTTTTTTCTAATAAAGAACAAACAACTTCATGAAATTAATTTAAAGGAAATAAGAACACACTTAAAAAGAAATGTTGCTCATTTTACTGGTCAGAATCTTTGGCTTTATGCACTAGCATCGATAACTCTTGCAGAAGTCACCTCATTAGAATTTACAATGCCAATATGGATAGTTCTATTTTCATATTTGATGCTTGATGAACAAATGGATAAATTTAAAATACTCTCGGTATGTATAGGCTTTATCGGGGTATTAATCACAGTTAGACCAGATATTGAAAGTATCAATCTAGGATTAATTGCTGCAGCTATTTCTGCAATTGTTTTTGCGTTAACAAATATCTATACAAGAAGACTTACAAGAACCGAATCAACTTTAACTATCCTTTTTTTCTTAACTGCAATGCAATTAATATTTGGTCTTATTACATCTCTTCTAGATGGAAGATTAGACATACCAACAACAGAAAATATTGCATGGATTGTAGTAATTGGATTTGCTGGTTTAGGTGCTCACTACTGTATAACAACAGCTTTATCACTTGCACCACCAACAGTAGTTGCCCCGATTGATTTGTTAAGATTACCAATTGTTGTATTAATAGGAGTTATGTTTTATTCAGAACAAGGTGATATGTTTATCTACCTGGGTGCAGCATTAATCATCTTTGCAAACTTTATAAATTTAAAAAAAGCGAACACTCGATAACCTAGATTTCAAAACTACTTATTTATTTAAAAGAATCTTTTAAATACTTTTGATATCCTTTAATAACATATGAAAAATAAATATTTTATAGATACAGATACTGCATCCGATGATGCTGTTGCCTTATTAATGGCCCTCGAATGGCATGATGTTGAAGTTTTAGGAATCAGCGTTGTTTCAGGAAACATGTCTGTTAAACAGGGAAGTATAAACGCAAGGTATACCGTTGAGCTTTGCAAGAAAGATGTTCCAGTTTATGTCGGTGCAGATGCGCCCCTTGTAAAAAAAAGAGAGCATGCAGATTGGTTTCATGGACCCGATGGAATGGGCAATATGAACTACCCGGCACCAAAACTTCAAGAAACTAATGAAGATTTTATTGAGGTTCTAAATAACCACATTAATCAACATCCCGACGAAATAACTTTAGTAACCCTAGGTCCATTAACAAATGTGGCTAATTTCATAAAAAAATATCCTGATTCTTTTTTAAAACTGAAAAATATCGTAATCATGGGTGGGGCCTCAAATACAGTCGGAAACGTAACTCCGG
>CAXBVE010000022.1:0-10475 GCA_963979435.1 uncultured Candidatus Actinomarinales bacterium
ACTACAACTGTTCCAGAAGTATTGAATTCAGATTATGTAACAGTATATGATTCAGGAGCCTCCTTTGAAGAAGCATATTCATGGAAAAATACTTGGGTTCCGAGTGAAGTAGATGATAGTTGTATAGAAAGATCTATGTTAAATCAATCATCAGTTACACCTGGGGCTAAGAGAAACTTAGAAATAATATTTAACAAAGACTTTACTTCCATTAATGAAGAAGACATATTAAATCTAAAAATACTCAGTTTTTCGGAGTTTGACATTCCAAACTCACTGTCTTTCAAAAGTTCAACAATAAATGATATAGAGTCATATGAAGGTTTGGAGTACTTAACCTGTTTGCAGTATTTAGATCTAATTAATCAAGACTGGGGTAGAGACCTCAGGTTTTTATCAACTCTTACAAATCTGAGATACTTAGATTTAGTATTTAGTGATATGCCCAGAGTCGAAGTACTTTATACTCTTCAAAATTTAGATACACTGATTTTGCCTCAACGTTTTAGAGAAATTGAAAAGCTTGTAAATATTCCTAGCCTGAGAAGAGTAGCTGCAAATTACAGTCTCGGTTGCAAGGAAGAGGTATTTTCTAAAATGAAAAACCTAGAAGTTGTACTGCTAAATGGTTCAGACATCCAAAGTTACAATAATTTACATACTAGAGAAGATAGTTTTACTATCAACAAAAGTCCTTCTGGGAAATACTTAGAACTAATAGTTCCGGAAGGTCCAAATGCTTTTATGCCGGATTACGATGTTTTGAATCTTGCTGGAATTCACAGTAGAGAATATATGATGAACATCATGCAGAATATTTACAAGATTGTTGATGACCAGTACGAAGTTGTTATATTTGTTGGAAATCAGCCGGAGTCATCAGTAGGCTATTCGGGACAGGCAGAATATATAAGTAATGATGAGCCTGGTCTTGGAACACCCATTTGGTCTGGTTCTTCTTGCTATGGCTCAACGTCAGAATTACGAGGACATATAAGTTTTCCATCTACATCAGCACTTTATAACGTATTTTCAGACGAATATGCTTCCTACGGATACGGTCCGCTACTTCATGAAGTTCTTCACTTATGGGGAGGAGCTGACATTATTCCTTACTTCCAAATTCAAGATGGACTTTATGGAAGCGGTCATTGGGGTTACTCAAGTGGAGGTGTATTAGGAGGGTTCAATCCTGATTCTCTCAACGAGATTGAAGACAATGTTTACCAAGTGGGTTTTTTTGGGACTGTCGGTAATGACCTAACTTGGAATATGGGAAATGCAGAAAAGTATATTATGGGGCTACTTCCACCTGAAAATTTTGAGAATATTATCTCTTTTGTTGATTTAGTAGAGGTTGATGATTTGTGCGAAAATTATATAGATAATTGGTACGACTATTTTTCAACATGTTTGAAACCTGGAAAAGAATTTACATATACCCTCAATGACATAACTGATATATATGGGGATGTAAATTATATTAACTCAAGAAATATTGATGCATTAGTAGTTTATGTTTCAGAGGAGAAAGTCACCGACACTGAATGGTTAACGTTAAATAAAAAACTAGCGTGGTATACAGAATCATCAAACATAGATGATGGATTTCAAAACATATATGAGGCATCGGATAAGTTGTTGAAACTTTCGTTTCCTAAGCCATAATTAGAAAACTAATCTAGCCCCTAAAAGAATTAGGGTTAACATGGGATTATGAAAAAATTAATTGTATTATTCTTTTTTTTAATATCTTGTACAGATCAATCATTAGTTGAAGATTCAAACATAATACTTGAAATCGAACCAGATACTAATGAAGGTGAATCCAGTGAATCTCAAAACTATTCAAATGATAATGTTTTAGAGTATCCTGTTGATTTTGATATAGAGACATTATTTGAATGCTTACTTAGCAATGGGATAAATCCAATTCCTGTACCGGAATTTAACAACAATAATATATTAATCAAGTTTGATGATGGCTATTCACAAGACTTTATTGATAACTTTAAATCAACATCAAGAGAGTGTGAAGAAAAAATGAAATACATGTCTACGGACACTGATTCAAATGAATATAACGAGGAAAGTAATTACGGAGTAGTTGAAACAAATACTGGATTGGAATGTAAAAAAGGCTTTTATTCGGACCTGCCTATGCCGAAAGACCAAGATACTGCATTTAATTACTACGAATACTATTGGCAAGGTAATGAAAAAATTTGCTATAACTTTTATCAAGACGAACTCATTGACGATGAGTGGGAAGAAACTGTAATTAATTTATTTGATTTTTTTATTGATGAATTAGGTATCTACGTACCTATAAATTTAACTTTGGTTGATCAAAATAAGGCTTCAGATGAAACATTAAGACAAATAAATCTTGATGATTGCTCTATATATGATTTTCTAAAGGAATCAGAAATAGAAGTCTGTGCTAATAATAGAGACCCTTGGGGAAATAGATTTGCAGCAGCTGGAGTTGACTGGAGAGGACAATCTAATGGTGGGAATGTTGCTTTGTTTGTCGATAATTGGGAGAATTTTGGAAGAGATACAGCAATTAAAATCTTTGCACATGAATTTTTTCATGTACATCAAAATGGATTAATTTATCTATTTGAAGATGAGAATTTATTTGGGATTCCTAAAGCCTGGTTAGAAAATCCTGGAGAGACTATTTATAACGATGAACCTGATCAGGTATACCTTATGCCAACTTGGCTTGAAGAAGGCGGAGCAGAGTTTGCAGGACCCCTATTAGCTATGCAATATGATAACAACATAGACGCAAGAAAATTCTTTGAAGAAAGCTTAGACGAAGCAAGGAATGTAATATCAGTTGCCGCTAGTAATAACGATACTGTATCTTTGAAAGATTATGAATATCAAACAGGGCTCTATGAATCATATAACAATCCAAATAATGGTATACCTCGTGAATTTGCTTTTCAATATACTGGTGGTCAGTGGGCTCATTTATATTTGCTTTCCTTAGATAAAGATAATTACGAGAAGCTTATGTTTGGTTACTACAAAAACTGGGCAGAAAATGAAAGTAAAAACCCTGGAAATGGATGGGAAACAACTTTCGAAGAACTATTTGGTATGGATGTAGACAATTTCTATAGAGATTTTGATGCATTCATGTTAAAAAATAGAGAAGAGCAATTATTAATACTACCTACTAATGAAGAGTTACAGAACCTAGCTTTTTCTAAATAAATTATGCAACTTGAAGGAACAGATTTTCAAATAGCTGTGTGGAAAGAGCTTCTAAAAATTCCTGCTGGTTCAACAAAAACTTATAAAGAAATTGCAGTGGCAATTGGGAAACCAAAAAGCTCCAGAGCAGTTGCTAATGCTTGTGCACAAAATCCATATGCACCAGATGTTCCATGTCATAGAGTAGTTCGCTCTGATGGGTCTCTTGGGGGATACAGTGCTGAAGGAGGGATTGAGCGTAAACGCCAACTATTAGAAATGGAATCAATGTAAATCAAATTTGTAGATTTACTTTAAGACAGTATTTTATTTTTTAAATAGTTGATATACGATAATTGGAATAACAATTAGCATAATCTCCCAGGTGTCCCATATCAGCTCTAGTTCCTCAATAAAGTTCATTACCATTTTTTTAGTAATAATTTTTTTCCAAACAGTATCCACCAAAAAAATATCATCCAAAATATCGGGAAAACTATAGATTCCTGTATCTCGAAAAGACTTAATATTGTCTCAATACCTAAAAGGCATATGATGAAAAGTCCAATAACAGCCAAATACGTTAAATTTAGTGATTTTCTCATCACTTTTATAATAATGGAGTACTAAAGAGTTATCCCAAATTGTTTCTTAACACTAATACTTATTAAGTAAAAAGAGCTTGAACAAAGTATGAATCCAAAAGTTGGAGGCATAAGGTTCCATAAATTTGTACCACCAAGATAGCTTCCATAGGTAATTGCATCATAGATCATCATTCCCCAGTTTGGGGTCCAGCCCACTTGTCCAAAAAAGGATGCAAAACCATAAGCCACGATTCCACTTGTTGTAACTGAGAGCATAAGAGCCACAGAGTATGGAATTATTAAGGGGAGGATATGCTTTAATGCAATTTGAAGCTCACTTGCACCGATAACCCTTGATGCATTCAAAAACTCAGAGTTAATGAGTTCTTTTACTCTTGTACTAATCACTAAATAACATACACCAAGTCCTCCAAGTAATCCGTAGATGAAACCCACTACTTCTGGACTAAGTTTTTCTAAAAAATCACCCGTTCCGAGAATCAGCAACACAATGGGTGGTGAGATTAAGACTAATCCTGAAGAGAACTCTCTTAATAAAAGATCAAATCGCTTAAAGAGAAATGGAATGAAAGTTCCAACTATTAAGCTTGAAATTAAGCCGGTAATAAATGAGACAATAGAAAGTTTAATTAACGGTTCCGACCCTGCTAAAAACATACTCAGAACATCTCTTCCAAGAGGATCTGTTCCTAACAAATGGGAACCGGAGGGAGTAACTGGATGTGGGAATACTGATAAATCAAAGCCCACAATTGGATCGTAAACATTTACTGGCCATATAGTTTTCAATAACAATATATGCGCTACGGATCCGGTCATCAGTAATAGTAAAAAGAAATATCCTAGTTTTCCATGATATGTTTTGTAGGTGCTTCTAAGAATCAATTTAAACATTTTGAGTACCCCTCAATTGAGGATTAAAGATTACCTGTGAAAATGTAATAATAAGACGCAATGTAGCTGTAAGAATTGCCAAGAGGAACAAAATAGCCATAGCCGCATTTGAGTCCTGGCTCATAATAGCCCTATAAAGCATTGAGCCCATGCCACCCCAGCCAGTAGTAGATTCAACAATCACTAAAGAGGCCACAGTGTAAGGGAGGTTAATCGCAATTCTTGTTGCAAAAGGAAAAAATGAATTTCTTATAATGTGATCTTTAAATATTTTCTGGTTTGAATAACCTATCGCCGCGGCAGTCATGATGTGATCTTCTTTAGAGATGTTTTGCACAATAATGTTATTAAATAATATGAACTCCCCAATAAGCAAAATAGTAAGTATTCCAATGGTTATAAATGCATTTTTTGAGTAGTAGAGCATAGTTACTATTTCTTTGGTTTCAAAGAAGAGTAAAACAAGCAGGAGTAATCCAGTTGCAAGAAGAATTTTCTGTTTTGGAATTGTGATCATTGTAATTATTTCAAAAAAACTAACAATGATGAATGAACAAGCAATCGCAAAAATGAGATATCCTAAACCTAGCTTTATTTCACTGAAAAGAAGGATTTCACTAGACGTGCCTGTAATTTCAAACTTTTCAAATAAACTTCTAAAAATATTTTCAAGTCGCTCACTAATTAAGAAATATATGATTGGAGGAAACAGGCTGATTAAAAGTATGCCAAAAACATCACTGAATATTTTCTCTTTACCCAAGCGCTTAACTTTTGTTTTTAATGCAGGAATCCTTGAGAGGTAAATAGAGATGATAAAAGATGGTAGAAGTATATGTAGTGTTGGTAAAACAGTATCAAGGACAGTCTTACTGGAGCGTTGTCTAAACCCACCTGGAGTAATTTCACCGCTAAAAACACTTTGTATCCATCGATAATATTGTTGTATTAAGGGATCACTTGCCCCTAAAGTTTCTCTCAACGCATCTAACTCTTCTTGTGACATCATTAAACGAAGTGGGGTTAAGAAATCACCTGGTATCAATATGTTTATTCCGTAGAACATAATGAGTAGAAAAATAAATATTGAGACTATAGAGGTAAGTAAATTACGAAGAAAAAATTTCAACACTTAAATAGTTTACTTCAAAAGTATATTTCACGACTCAACTCTAAGCTTTTCATCCGAAGTATCATAGTTAAATATGTACTTTTTTGAAATAGTAATCATTTTTCTCTCAGTTATATGCTTATTTTTAACCCGTTTTTCCGTAACAACTCAAAGAGTATTATTAAGTACCTTTTTAATAACAATTATTAGTCAACTTATTTTTGTTGGCTTGAGGTGGCAGTATTACCTAATTTATCTGTTCTTTATTTTAAAGTCAATATCTGCTTTGTTTGACTTTAAAAGCAGTAAAAAATTTCTAAGAGTAATTATTTCAATAAAAAGTTTTACACTAGTTCTGGTTTCCGCTGGGTTGTTATATATTTTTCCTGTACCAAGTTTCTCTGCAGGTGAGGATACTCAATATGCAGTTGGTTACGCAGAAGATCATCTTGTCTTTGAACAAAGGAAAAATCCTACTGCGTTCATTGAGTTAAGCAATCTTCAAGAAAATACATCTAGAGAGTTATTAGTCGATATTTACTACCCAAGCTTGGAAACTGCTTCATTTAATCAAATTGTTAAATCTAATGAAGGCAACTGGGGAGAGTACATTGTTAATTATTTAAATAGAACCTGGGAGTTAAGCTTGCCAAAGTTCATTCTAAGTCATTTAAAACTTTCAAGTTTCGAGGTAGAAACTGGACTTAGACCAGTAGAGGACAGCAAGTTTCCCATAGTAATCTACTCTCACGGTTGGGCTGGGGAAAAAATATTTGCTTCTGATCAGTTGATACATCTTGCAGCAAAAGGATATGTCGTTATTTCAGTTGATCATACTGGACTTGCGATGTTTACTGACTTACCTTCTGGCATAATCTTGAACACTGGTTCAACCGAAAACTCAACAAGCATTACTAGTGTCATGACCGAAATGGCATTAGATATCGAAGAGACCATTTCATATTATGAAAGTTTTTCTTCAGATTCAGATATTGCCACTATTGTAAAGAACTCTGCAGATTTCACAGACGTATCAATTATCGGTCACTCCACTGGTGGTGGAGCAGCAGTTTTGTATTGTGAGCTAAATACTTGTAGGACCTCCGTACTTCAAGATCCATTTCTTACACCCTTTATTTATGATGCTCGGGAGATAAATTTACGAAATAAAACAGCTGTCATTTACAGCGAAGACTGGTACAACGGTTATCTCGATAGCGAAGAGTTAACTGAGATAGAGGTCTTTAATACAGTTTTAAAAATTAAAGATGATGAAATTGACGGATATTACATGAAGGATGCGAGACATTATGATTTTGTCGCTTTTGGTTCTATAAGTCCACTTGCAAAATACAGCTTTCTAAAGGGTTCTATTGAGTATGCAGATTCTTTAAGCGTAAATAATTATTTTAATAGCATAGTTATTGGGGGCGGCATTCCAGATGAAAGTTATTCAGAATATTTAGTTTCTATTAAAAAATAATTACTCAAAGTGATAAAGATACTAAACCAAAAAATAATGGTATTAAGAGTAAAAAACCAAGCAGTATAATTCTTTTTGCATTCATAGAAAAAGTGTATCATTGAATTTATGAATGATAAAAAATTCTTCATAATATCTGTAGCATTTCTTGTCACAATAGTTATCACAGCATTAACAGATTTTGACTATGTTTCCATGGGTCTTTCCTTCATAGCCATGGCTTTTTGCTACTGGTATATGAGAACAAGATCTCCACAGTCATAAAGTGAGATATTACCAACCATTATTACAATACTTTATTTGCTTACTCATCCTGATTACTTATACATCATTTGTGGAGATTGCACTTATTAACCTTCTAGTTCAAGCAATTTTATTCACAATCGTTGTATGCATTCCGATCTACAAAACAGGACGAATGAGTTATGTAGATATTGCTTGGCCATGGGGATTAGTTCTTTTAGGAATAATTAGTTTTATTTTTAGTGATGGTTACTGGGTTAGATCGTTACTAGTTAGCGGAATGGTAATTCTTGTTGGCCTCAGAATGGGATTGGGTGCAGTCAAAATGTGGAGATCAGGATATTTAGAAAAAGAATTACCACGTTATGAATATCAACATATTCGTTGGAAAAAGAAAGGCAAAGATAACACACAGCTTGCCCTTCAGGTAGATGCGATTTCTCAGGGTCTAGCTAATGCATCTTTTCTAGCATTGCCTATTTTTATCACCGCGACAAATACACAACAGTCATTTGGCCCAGTAGAAATACTAGGTATCTCCATTTGGGGAGTTGCTTTACTTATGGAGTCAATAGCTGACTTTCAGAAACTAGCTTTTCTCAAAAGAATGAAAAAAGAAGAGAAGCGTAATCAAGTCTGTAATGTTGGTTTATGGAAATATTCAAGACATCCAAATTATTTTGCTGAATGGATGGTATGGAATGGCCTTGTCATTACGGCTCTTCCATCATGGCTTGCACTAAAAGATATACAATCAGAAATTTTTAATGATCAAGTCGATCAGATTCTTTGGTTACTGTTAGGAGCAGGTCTAATCTATGTCTCAAGAATGATGTATCTTACTCTCGTCTATGCAACTGGGGCTATTCCTGCAGAACATTATTCTGCCCAGAAAAGACCTGGGTATAAAGACTATCAAAAAACAACGAATAGATTTTTCCCAGGACCTCCTAAGTAAAAAAAAGAGTTGGTGTAGATACTACATGGGTATGCACAGGGTAAGCAGTACCTACATTTAACCAACATCTTTTGTGACTGGTGAGCATTGAAAGTACTAAATAAATTTATGTTCATCCAACGCTCTAAGTTAAGTATTGCATCGACCTAAGACAGAAATTTTTAATGGAAAGCAGATTTTAAAGTAACTCTACCGCCTGCTTAATAACCTCTATTGTTTCATTACGCTGATCTTCTTCTAGTGACAATAACTGCAGATAAACAGCCTCAATTCCAACTTCCTGCCACATAGATAAAGTTGCGGCTACTTCATCAGGGGTACCGTAGAGATAGTTTTCCTCTTTCCATGTAGTAGCTATCTCTTCTTCAGTTTGTGCCAGGGCTTTAGCCGCAGCAGTTACTGATTCCCCAACACGTTCTTTTGTTAGACCTACGACTGGAGGACAGGCTGTAGTAATTTCTAATGTAGAGACATCTCTACCATTTTCAGCTGCAACTTCTTTAAACAAAGAGATGCTATTAACTAATGTCTCTTTAGGTCCAGCGTATATATTGAACTCTTCCGAATACTTTCCAGCAAGGGTAGGGGTTTTCAGTTTTCCTCCACCACCAATAATGATAGGTATGTCTTGTAGGGTTGCTGGCTCAACAGGAAACTGTTCAAGCTGATAGTACTCACCCTGAAATCCTTTTTCATTTCCAGAAAGAGCTTCTCTGATATAAATGAGTGACTCTTCAAGCATTTCAAATCGAGTTTTCAAATCTGGGAATGGTATGCCGTAGAGATCATGTTCAATTTCTAGCCACCCTGTGCCAACACCTAATCGAAATCTACCTTTTGCCATGTCATTTATCGTTGAGGCCATTTTGACAAGTACGCTTGGGTGTCTGAAAGTTATCGGTGATACAAGTATGGAGTACACCATTTTCTCCGTATCTCTTACTAAACCAGCACTTGCGGTTAGTAAATCTAGAGCTGGAGTCCCATCATTTTTATCATGTCGTTGTTTCCCAACTATATAGTGATCAGGAAGACCGATTCTTTCGATATCATTTAATTCTGACCATTTAGAAAGTGAAAGGAGGGTCTCATAACTTCCTCGTGCCTGTAGGAATAATTTCATACTTTTAGACTAGCTGTTATGTACCAAAAATGAGGAACATCAAACCAACACCACTTGCTAGCACAACCATAATCATCAAAGCATTTTTATATGTTTTAGAGTTTCTCCAGTCAATGTTTAAAACATTTAGAGCAATGGATAAAAATAAGGCTAGATAAATGACTACTTCTGAGACTTCCATATGGCTAGTTTAGTCTGAAAATTTTCTCAATTAAATCATAAGCTTTGTCTTCAACAGTCTCTAGTTTGGTCAATAAGTCAGAGTTAACTTTCCCTTCTTCTTTCCAGACTGGAACCATAGCATTCCAAATACCTTCACCTTTTAATCGTGAGTAGAGAGATGCGCCAATATGAGTAATAATAACTAAATAACTTAGTGATGCTGAAAATTCATGTAGCCCTATGGCTATCCCCATTCCCCTCATGTCAAAAGAAATGAGTGCCGCAATTACTAGACCCGTAGTTGGTAACATTATCAAACTAAAATAAACGAGTTGGTGTACAGTTTTTGCAATAAACAAATGTCCTTTTCTCATCTCTTCATGTGCACCAAGAAGGGTTGGAGTTCCTCGCATATAAAAGTATCGAATTAAAACAATCACTAAGAATGCAATAGCGAATACAATTTCAAAATTTAGAAGAGAGGTGTCTTCTAAATCCTCTAGATTATCAACTTGTTTAAATATGCCATAAGCGTAAAGCACTGTAAATGTCCAGTGAGTAAATTTTGAGATAGTTGTATGAGTATTCACAGAATATAATTTAGCAAATCTATAAACAAATGAATAGATTGAAAAAATATAAATGTAGTATTGATAAATCATGTTTGATATTGAATTAAATAT
>CAXBVE010000023.1:0-10436 GCA_963979435.1 uncultured Candidatus Actinomarinales bacterium
AGGGTTAGGCTGTTCGCCTATTAAAGAGGAACGCGAGCTGGGTTCAGAACGTCGTGAGACAGTTCGGTCCCTATCCGTCGCGCACGTAAGAAATTTGAAGAAAGTTGTCCCTAGTACGAGAGGACCGGGATGAACGATCCGCTGGTGTGCCAGTTGTTCTGCCAAGAGCACCGCTGGTTAGCTACGATCGGACGGGATAAGCGCTGAAAGCATCTAAGTGCGAAGCCCCTTCTAAGATAAGATTTCTCATCGGGTTAACCGATTAAGACTCCTTATAGAACATGAGGTTGATAGGTCAGAAGTGTAATTACAGTAATGTATGTAGCTGACTGATACTAATAAGTCGAGGGCTTGAACTGAATACTGAACAAGAACGCTTGCTATAGAATTTTTAAGAAGTTGATTATTACGGTGGTGATAGCAATTGGGATACACCCGTTCCCATTCCGAACACGGAAGTTAAGCCAATTAGCGCCGATGGTACTTGGGGGGCAACCCCCTGGGAGAGTAGGACACTGCCGACTTTTATTGAGAAGCCCCTAGGAAACTAGGGGTTTTTCATTTATATAAGTAATTTACCTATACTTACAATATGAAAAGTTTAGATTACGAAAAAATTCTTAGGTTCATTATGATTTTTGCAATAGTTGGTATCTCCGTATTAGTTGTAGTTGTTAATTTCATGCCTGCTTTTGCATACGATTTTTATGATCTCTATCCGGGTACAGAACATGGTCGGAGTAACTTTATTACTTACCCCAGCGTTCTTTATTTATTTGCTATTTATAACTGTTTTATGTATCTTGGCTCAAATGATTTAAAGTATATTGATATATTTATTCTTCTTTCTATTCTTATGAGCATTATGAGGATAATATCAATTTTTACAAATGGATTGCATGTAACGCCATTTACAGTACTTGCATATCCGCCTGAATTGTTAGGAGCCCCAGTCCTATTCTTTATAAAGAAAATGATTCAAAAACAATCTATATAAGACTATTTCTTAGACCCCAAACCTGCATTTCAAAATTAGAATTTTGCATGTAGTTTTTAATAGTTTGTTCATCAATTTTTAATGATTTATAATTTTGAGTTACCCATTCTTCTAGTTTTTGAGCAGCTTCCTTATTAGAAAGCTCAGGAATATCGTTTATAAAATTTACCCATTTATCGATACTTATTATGGCATCATCAATTAACTTATAAGGGTTTTCATGAATGCCAAAGTGAGCAATACCAATGTAATTTAGCTCAAGTCTGCTTATGTCTTCGAGTGTTTTAATTAGTATATTTCGATTAAAATCAGGCGGTGGGAGATTGGGTTGAACGAAGTCACCATGTGGATAAATTAACCCAAGGGTATCACCCATAAATATAGTTTTTGATAATGAATCATAAAAGCTAAAGTGGTGCTTTGCGTGACCAGGGCTGTAAATAGAAGCTAGTTTTCTGTTATTTCCTAAATCAAAGTTAAAACCATCTTTAAGTATTTTTATATTTTCAATAGGAGTCGGTTTAATCTTTCCCCAGTTTTCTGTCAACCAATCCTCTGTATAAATTGCAGCTACTGCATTCCAGAGTTTTTCAGGGTTCGGAAGATGTTTTATTCCAAGTTCGTGAATGTATACAAAATGATCTTTATATTTCTCTACCACATGACCAATACCCCCTACGTGGTCAAGGTGTAGATGTGTTATTGCCGACCTATTTACATTTTCTATTCCTAGGCTATTTAATGCTGAAATCAGATACGGAAAAGAGTTAGATGGACCTACTTCGATCAGTATAGGATTAGATGAGTCTATGTAGTAACATGACATCCTCCCAGGTTTGTCCTCCATGAGTACATCAATTTGGTAAACGTTATCGTTAAATTTTACTATTTCAGGTTGCATATATATATTTTTGCATATCAGTTCTATAAACTACAATTGTTTGTGTGAAAGTTTCATTATCATCTACATCGCTTTACTCCATCCAAGCTGCTGAAGCAATTAAAGACTTATCGCCAAATGCAGCAGATGTAATGATAACTAGCGTGATAACCTCCATGGTTACCGACCTAGGAGTTGTTTCACCTACAGCTGGTGGATTGCTCACTTACTATGATGGTGGAAATGGGATTACAAATACTGTCGATGGATATTTTGTTTCTCCAAAAAATTTTAATGGTAATGATCACGAGGAACATAAAATTTCAATGTCATATGGTGATTACGTCGAAACTTGTAAGGGGGGCAATACGTTTGCAATTCCAGGGATTTATAAAATTCTTGAACTAATCCATACAAGATTTGGCAGTATCCCACTTGAAAAACTTTTTGAATACCCAATTGAAATAGCTAAAAATGGATTTTCGTTACCGCAGCCATCTAAAGATTACTTAGTTCATTCACTTGAGCCTTTGTTTATGTGGCATCCCACATCTAAAAATACACTGCAATGTGTATTTAACGATTTAGAGAATGGGGTAGTGGTTCTATCAAAATTATCTGATAGTCTCAGCCACATGGCGAATGAAGGCTTTAGTGATTTTTATTATGGAGATATCAGTAAAGAAATTATATCAACGGTACAAAAAGAAGGTGGTCATGCCACTGTGGATGATTTTGCTAACTATGAGTTAGTCGAAAACAGTAAATTTACTACAGAATTTCGTGGTTTGGAGTTAACTGGTCATGCTGGACCCTCTATAGGGGGACTAATGGTCCTGAAATACTTAGATGCACTTGCTGGTGATGAAATAAAGATTAAAGAAAACCTAATGCAAGTATATGAAGATAGAAAAAATCATTATGAGTTCTTTGGAAATAGAAGTACGTTTATAGATAATGAGATATCCAAGATATCACAATCTAGTTCTACAATTCAAGTCAACACATCGGATGAATTAAATAATCATTTCTCACTAACCTTTTCAAGTGGATACGGTTCCGGTGTTCAATGTTCGGAGACTGGTATGTTTCTTAATAATTCTCTTGGTGAAATTGAACTTAATCCACAGGGGTTTTTAGGAGAAACATCTGGGGACCGTTTAATCTCAAATATGAGCCCTTTAATTATTAAGAATCAGAAAGGTATGGCAACAATTGGTTCACCAGGTGCTGATAGAATTAGTTCGGCACTAGCACAGGTCTTATATGACTATTCTCTTAACGGTGATTGGGTTAAGGCAATTGAAAAACCTCGGTTTCACGTGAATATTGACGGCACTATTCGTTGCGAACCAGATACATATTTTTCATTCCCAGAAGAAATAACTACTAATACTAATGATATGTATTTTGGCGGTGTTTGTGTTACCGGTTTAGAGGAACAACTATTCGCTAAAGGTGATCCTCGTAGGGGAGATTCGGCATGGACAAATGTTAAATAGACTAAATAATCTACCAAATAAATATCTTTTTTATTTTGGTCTAATTTTTGTTTTTATATTTATATCACTGTCATATTGGCAGTTCACAAGCTACGTGGAAGAAAGAGAACTATCTGCTCAAATATCGTATCCACAAGAACCTACACAAGTATTAATATCACAAATAAATATTAGTAATGAATTTTCACTGATTACCACACAGGGAAAACTTCAGTTTGTAAAGTCATGGTTATTAAGGTCTAGAGTAAATAATGGTGTAAGTGGATACCATGTAATAACAATTTTTAAAAATGATATGAATGAGCATATTTTAATAAACAGAGGGTGGGTTCCTCTCTCTGCTGATGTTGATAATTATAATTTAGATACTGAAATGTCATTTACTGGAATGTTATATACATACGATGAAATACCAAGATTTGGTCAGGAGGACATACCTGGATCTGATTATATTTTTAGAATCGATAAAATATTTCTTCAAAATGAAACTGAAATAATACTTCCAAATTACTATCTACAATTATCACAAAATTGTGGATCTGAAATAACATGTATCGATACCTTAGAGCAATACCAAGCACCTCACCTTGGATATGCATTTCAGTGGATATTTTTTGCTATATGTTTAGCAGTTGTTGTTTTGAGGAAAAATAAACTCATATGATTAAACACTTAAAAAATGGTTCCTATGACATAGCTTATCTCACCCAAGGTGAGGGTAGAGATATATTATTTTTACATGGGTTTCCCTCAAATATGTACATGTGGGATGAAATTACCAGTGCACTAAATCATCAAGACTATCGAACTACGGTTATTGAGCAGAGAGGTTATCCTTTATCTTCCTCTAAGAAAATGAGACCAAATGATTTTACAATCGATAAATTATGCGATGATGTAGAAATCTTGATAAAAAATCTAGATTTAAATAACAAATTGACAATAGTAGGACACGACTGGGGGACAGTAGTTGCCTGGGCATTAGTTAAAAGAAATAAAGTTCATGTAGAAAAACTTTTATCAATCTGTGGCGGTACCCTTTTTCCAAGTTCTGAAGTGTACAGTTCCCTTAATTATGAAGATGGCGATCATTACATCACTTCATTTCAAAACCCGGAAAATGCTGCGATTTTAATGGATGAGAATATTAGGAACTCAATACTTGGAGCATATAGAACAAAAAATAAGGAAGTCAATATGAGTCTCTCTATTCAATCATTATTTAACGATATTAATCACGATGAATATGCACTCACTGACAATCAGATAGAAAGTATTACATCACATTACAAAGCTAAGGGATTTTATGGGCCAATTTCATGGTATAAAAACTTAGATGAAAACATTGAAATATCAAAAAATTGGATAAACAATGAAGTTTCCCAAGAAATAACATTTATGTTTGGTGAAAAAGATATGGCAGTCTTGTTGAATGAAAAAATGTTAGAAAGACTAACCAATGAAGCTGATCTTGTTAAAATTAAGGAAATATCTGGTGCTGGTCACTGGCTGCCATATACACATAAGGAGAGTGTATTAAATGAAATCTATAGTCTTAATAAAGATTATTAATATGTCCTATAATATATATTATGTTGCGTTATGAATAAAGCAGTTCTTCACGATCATCTAGATGGAGGCCTAAGGCCCACTACAGCTAAAGAGTTAGCCGTTAAGTTAAATTACACCCCACTTATAGATGTTGATGATACATCAAAATTTTTTGATCGATCAGAATGTTCATCCCTTGAAGAATACCTAGAAGCTTTCACACACACTATTGCTTTGATGCAATCTTATGAAAACCTCGTTCGCATCGCTTATGAAGCTGCTGAGGATATGCACAACAACGGGATAACTTTATATGAAAGCAGATATGCCCCTTTCTTTTCAGTAAATGAGCACTTGTCCCCTGAGGATGTGCTTAATGCAATCAATACAGGTTTTGCAGAAGCAGAAAACACTTTTGGTATGAAATGTGGTTTGATTCTTTGTGGGATGAGACATGATGCAGAAAATGTCAAACTTGTTGAAGAGCTTGCCCTGGCAAATTCTGACAAAATTATAGGTTTCGACATAGCTGGGCCAGAATTAAACTTTAGGCCTAGTTTATTTAGTAAAACATTCAAAAATATAGCTGATGCAGGTATAAATATAACTATTCACGCAGGTGAAGGTGACGATGTCAGTTCAATTCAGGAGGCATTGGATAATGGAGCTCAAAGGATAGGTCATGGTGTACGCATTATTGAAGATATAGACATCCAAAATAATAAAATAGGAAAAACCGCAGAGTATATTTTAAACAACAAAATCCCATTAGAAGTTTGCATTACATCGAATCTACATACCAATATGTATGAAACTGCTGAAAAACACCCAATTAATGAATTAATAGAACTAGGTTTTCAAGTTTCTTTAAATACTGATAATAGGTTAATGAGTAATACAACAATCAAAGAAGAAATCGATGTTGCTAAAATCGCTGGAGTTAAGGATCCTGAAGACTTGCTGGTTAAATCAGCTAGCTATAGTTTTTTGAACTAAATCGCGATTATCTATTTCTAGAAAGTTATAGAATTCTTTTTCGTTTATTAGTTTAAAATTTTTATCTGGATAAAGTTTTTTTGCTTTCTTAATTTTCTGCGACTTCCTTGTTATTAGGTTTTGATTCATTGTTGTAATTTCAACATAAGTATCCAATGAAGGAATAAAAAAATCAGGTGTGAACATCATTTTTATTGAACCACTACCCCACTTTAATGGAAAACTGGTTGGTTCATATATCCATTCAATTCCAAATAAATCTAAGTGTTCTGCAAAAACTTCCTCAGAGTTATGTGCGAATTTCATGCGTTTTGAGAAGAAACTTTATCAGGGTATAGAGAAAAAATTTCAGCTTCAGCTTCTGATTGCACAGGACCTAGTGATATTCCAAATACAGCTTGACCACTTTTAAGCAAGTCTATCATTTGATCATTATCAGAGATGACATAAATAGATTTACCATCAGAAAAAATGGAAACATCTGAGATCTGTGTATCATCTCCTAAAATGTTTTCAATATTATTTAACGCGATTCTTATTTTCTGAAGACTTACTCCAGCTTCCCGTAGTTTGTTAACAAGTTTTATTTGGATAATGTCTTGAAATGAATATATTCTATGGAAGCCAGATCCTTTTAGATTTCTTATAGAAGCAGAAATTAATTTACTTGTTGTCCAATGATCTAATTGTCTATAAGTTATTCCAGTTATTTTACATACCTCTGGACCGGTATATCCCTGTTGCATATTGTTAATCTACTATAATTATTTTTTTTATCAAGGTTTTAGAGAAAATCGTCAGGAGTTATGTTGTCAATAAACTCCTTAAACTCTTCTATATCCTCTGATTTATCTTTTATTAAATCGATTGAATTAGCCTCAAAAACGTCCTTATTAACCGTTATAGGGGCTTCTGAGCGCAATGCTAAGGCAATTGCGTCACTTGGTCTAGCTGTGAGAGAGATGTCACCATTTATAGTTGTAAGTATCAAATCTGCGTAATACGTTTTATCTTTAATATTTGAGATACTAACTTCTTTTAAAACAGCATTTAGAGACTCAATTACATCAATGATTAAATCATGAGTTTGAGGTCTCTCATGTAGAACACCTTCTTGAGCATAAGCAATTGAAACAGCTTCTATAGTCCCTATCCAAATAGGTAAAACTTTATTACTAAGAGGGTCAGAGAGAATCATGATAGGAGTATCTGAATTTTCCTCAAGCCTGATACTATTTACAGCTACTTCGATTTTATTAGTCATAATTAAACATTAATAATTATTTTAAGATGTAGGTGTTTAGTATGTCGATATTTATATTTTCAATTTGCAAATACTGAGAAAAATTCTAAAATTTTAAAATCCCATTTAACTTCATAGCTACTTTTGTCAATCCTCACTTCCCTGCTTGAAATATTATTTTTAAAATTTAACCTACCATCAACATATTGAGAAAAACTTATTTTAATTTGAGTTCTTAAGTCTACGAAGTCCTCCCAGGAATTATTAGCTACTGAGATGGATTTCTCATTTGGATTGATAATTTTGTAAACTTCAGTCGAGCTATCAAAACTTTCATAGTTGCCATAATTATTGTATGAGCTTTTATACAGCATTTCAGTATCTTTAAAATGATTCAATTTAGCACTATCGACTATTGAATTATTGACTATTGTTAAAATTTGTCTATCGTTGTTTAAATTTAGTCCTATAAATGTAAGTCCTGCTTTAGATGTCCAACCAGTTTTAATACCGATATATCCGTCCCCTATCAGCTCATTAGTTGAATAGTAAACTTTATCTACACCTGTTACATCTGAGGAAAAACTGTTCTTACTTGTGATGCTAAGTAATTTATAATTTTCAACAAATTTTAGAGACATGTTGAGTAAGTCTCTTAAAGTCGTTAAATGGCCTTCTTGATCTAAGCCATCCGGGTTTTGGAATGTGGTGTTATTCATTCCATAAACTTTTGCTTTATCATTCATTTTCTTGACAAAGGATTCAACAGATCCTGTGCTAACCATGGCGGCTACGTGAGCAGCATCATTTGCTGAATAAATCAGAAGAAACTCTAGTAAGTCTTCTATTGTTATGTACATACCAGATTCTAAATAAGCTACTTTTCCGCTATATTGATAGCCCTCCGGTAAAGTTACAGTGACAGTCTCATTAATGTCGAAATAATCCAGTAAAACTAAGGCTGTTACAGCTTTTGTAATTGAAGCTGGTGCTATCTTTTCATCAATATTTTTAGAATACATCAGGTATTCATTATCTAAATCATACGAAATATAATATTCAGTAGACAACTCATTTGGTTCCATTTCATTGGCTAATGCAATGCCCAATGGAGAAATAGTGAAAAATGTAAAAAGTATTATAAATCGCCAGATATATAGCTCCCAATAATCAATGTAAAATTATCTACAGCAATATCTAAATCTTCAGTGTCTTCAATATTATTTTTAACAAGATCAATGAATCCTGCTCCCCTATCAGCCATTGATTTAAATATAGTGAAATTCTTAGCGGTAAATCCCAGGCTAAAAAAATATGAGAAACCGCTGAACCTATTAACATCATCTTGGGAAAAAATATCCTTTCTGTGTTCTAAGTTAAAATCTTCGAGGTCTTCATATTGAGATAAAGATAAACCAGATTTCTTTAACGCATCATGGAAAGAATATTCTTTTATGACAATCTGTACTTTTCCTGAGTTTGTAAATAATTTAGGATTATTTTTAATTGCTTTTAGAGAATAAAATTGATTTTCCTGTAGATCTAATATGCTTAGAATTCTATCAATATCTTTTTGGCTATAATCCCGCGTTCCACCTTTCGACCTTGATGGATTGATGAGGCTCTCTCTTTCTAAAAAGCGCAATCTTGAAATTGTAACAGATGGATACTCTTTTTGAATTAATTTAACAGTCTGGCCGATGTTCATTTTATTCCTCTTATGAAGTCTTCTATAAACATCTTTTTCTTCCCTTCTGGTGTAATTATCGATGGATACAATACCCCATCTGATAATTCTATTGGAAATTCATGCTCTTTATCAGAATATTTATGAATCTTAATAAAATTATTATTATGATTCACAAAAGCCGGTCCTATTACATCAAAAGCTCTTATCATTTTTTTAGCTGTATCCAGACTACGTTCAGTAATGTTGTAATCATTCTTAGTAAACTTGTTTGTAGTCGACATGTCATAGTTATTAGTTACTACATCTTTGTTTAGATTTTCATATATTTGGTCATATTTTTTTAAAAATAGAGAGTTGACATTTTCGTAGAAGCTTGAAGCGTATGTATCATTATCTATTTTAAAAGATTCTTGAAAGACAATATTGCCGGTATCAATCTTATTATCAATTTGAAATATAGTATATCCAACCGTAGTTTCTCCATTTAGAATGGAGTTCTCCACAGGAGATGGACCTCTATAAGACGGCAGTAAACTTAGGTGGATGTTGAAGATTTTATTATTTTTTTTAAGGAAAGTTTCTGAAAATATTTTTCCAAAACTGACACAAAGACCTATCGACATATCTTTATATGTTTCTTTCGAATCATAGTACTCGAATGCAATGTTGTTATTAACACAATAGACCTCAACAGGATTGGGTTTTAACTTCCTACCCCTACCAGTAGGACTATGAGGCAGAGTAATTACTTTTATCATGGGTACTTTTTTATTTACAATTTCTAAAAAACCTAAACTCCTAGTATCTGAACCAAAGAAATAATTAAACATCATTACCCGGAAAGCCATTTAGCGAAATATTTTTTAATGCTGCTTTTCTTTCCTTTCTTTTAAGGGCTGTGAGTAATACTTTGCCATTGAGGTGATCATATTCATGTTGAAGGACCCTACCAGTAAGGTCATCACCTTCGAAATTAATTTGGTTCCCTGCTAAATCAAAACAATCTAATGATGCATATTCTGCTCGTTCAATATCCCAGTAATAACCAGGTAAAGATAAACAACCTTCCATAAAAGTTATAGATCCTTCAAGAATCAGATTATGGGGATTAATAGCAACTTTTGGGCCATCCCCCGCGTCGAATACAAAGATATTTTTATTGATTCCAATTTGAGGGGCAGCTAAACCAACTCCTGGTGCATTGTACATTATTTGGATCATTTCATCAGTCAGATTCTTAAGATCTTTGTCAAATTCTAGAACATCTGTTGAATCAATCTTTAATGATGGATGACCGAAATGAACTATCTCTTTCATTTATAACGTTCTCACTCTCTCAAGTTGTGAATTTTTTAAGATCGAAAATATAGACATTATTACATTGTAATTATATTTTCTGTTTATTTGGATTTTCAGCTCATATTCAAAGTGATTATTTGTTTTTTTTGGACCAATTAAGTAATTAGAAAACTTTGAAATATCAATTTCTTTCTCTGAAACTACTTTAAATATCTTAATATTTATATTTGGTCCATACTTTGAACGCTCTGTTTTTTCTTTTATAGCCCATTTGGTTA
>CAXBVE010000024.1:0-9833 GCA_963979435.1 uncultured Candidatus Actinomarinales bacterium
GCTTTAGCACCAAACTCTGCTGCAACTCCATAAAGTCCCGCTGCTTCCATTTCAACAGCCAAGATTCCCATTCGTTTCATGATTTCAAAGGTTTCTTTTCTAGGATCATAAAAAAGATCACCAGAGAATATATTTCCTACATGCACAGTTTTAGCCATAGATTGAGCAGTATTTACAAAATTTTGTACTAATTCCCATGATGCAGTTGCTGAGAAGTCAGCATTAAAGAACCTTGCTCTGTTTACACCTGAATCTGTAGATGCTCCAACCCCAACCACAATATCACCAAGTTCAAGATGTTCTGCTATTGAACCCGAACTTCCAACTCTTATTAAGGATTTTACTTTATACTCAGTAATTAATTCTTTAGCATATATTGATATTGAGGGGATACCCATCCCAGTACCCATAACTGAAATTCGCTTTCCTTTATATTCACCAGTAAATCCAAGAATATTACGGACGTTTGTTACTTCTTTAGTTTTTTGAAAAAAAGTATCCGCAATAAACTTAGCTCTCAGAGGATCACCAGGTAAAAGTATTGTTTCAGCGAATGCATCATTTTCAGCATTTATATGTGGTGTTACCATTTCGTAATTCTAACATTATTTATCAAGCTACAAAAGAGAACTTAAGTAGAATTTAGATATGAAATTTTCAAAACAAGAGCAAGTTCTTATGAGGAAAGATAACTCACTTAAAAAACTTATCATATCTAATAAACATATTAGTTTAGAAAAACCCACAGAAAATTACTATGACTCCCTCATTAATTTGGTAATTAGCCAATTTATATCAAGATCAGCAGCAATATCTATATCTAACAAATTATTAATCAGTTTTGATGCCACCGTCTTTAAAGAAGATTTTTTTGAAAACCTAACATATCAACAAATACATAAACTTGGATTAACTAAAAATAAAGCCAAATGTATAAAAGATATTACATACAATTTTATTAATGAGGATTTCTCTCAAAAAATAACATCTTTAACTGCCGATGAGTTCGATAGATACTTTTTATCAATCTATGGCTTAGGGCCTTGGACTTTAAATATGTTTAAGTTATTCTCACTTGGAGATGAAGATATATTTTCCTCTAAGGATGCTGCTTTAAGACGTGCTATGGAAATAAGTGGTATGGTTACTTTAGGATCAGATCATAAACAGTATGATTTGTATGCAAATAAGTGGAAACCTTTTAGATCTATAGCTTCACTACATCTCTGGCGATCCTTAGATTAATTCTTTCACAATTGCACAAACATTACATCACGTGGTATAATGTCGTATGAAAATTAATAACGTAGTGCAAGTGGTGAGTTACATACATATGTAGTGCCTATTTGCAATCGTTTGAAATCCGGGCACTTGCCCGGTTTTTTTATTTTAGGAAGGAAAATAATGAAAGAACAAAAAAACACAAATACGAGTAATAACAATATCAAGAAAACAAAAGCTGATTTGTATGAGAGTTTCTACGATGGAGAATAGTTTTCTTGACACTGAGAAATTGCAAAAGGATTGGGACACCAATGGAAGATGGAAAGGAATATCAAGAAACTATACATCTAATGAAGTAATTGGGATACGTAATTCTGTTGAAATTAAACATACACTCGCTGAAAACGGAGCAAAGAAACTTTTTACTGCTTTAGGTAGTAAAGATGATTGGATTTCTGCTCTCGGCGCATTATCGGGAAATCAGGCAGTACAAATGGTTAAAGCTGGCTTAAAAGCTATCTACCTTAGCGGATGGCAAGTAGCTGCGGACTCAAATCTTGGAGAGACAACTTATCCAGACCAATCCCTTTATCCAAGTAACAGTGCTCCTACTCTTGCGAAAAGAATAAATAACGCACTTTTAAGAGCTGAACAAGTAGATCGAGTTGAAGGTAAAAATGATATTGATTATCTTGTTCCGATTGTAGCTGATGGGGAAGCAGGGTTTGGTGGAACATTAAACGTGTTCGAACTAACTAAAAAATTTATTGAAGCTGGTGCCTCCGCTGTACATTTTGAAGACCAATTAGCTGCTGAAAAAAAATGTGGCCATATGGGAGGTAAAGTATTAGTGCCAACTAGTCAACATATTAGAACATTAACTTCCGCAAGACTAGCAGCCGACACTTTAGGTGTTCCAACCTTAATAATTGCTAGAACTGATGCTCTTGCAGCCAATCTTATAACAAGTGATATTGATGATTCAGACAGTCATTTTGTGTTGGGGGAAAGAACTCCAGAAGGATTTTTTAAGATAAAAAATGGTCCAGAGGCAGCAATAAGTAGGGGTCTGGCATACGCGCCATTTTCTGATTTAATTTGGTGTGAGACAGGACAGCCAGATATAGGGTTTGCAAAGGAGTTTGCAGATGCTATTCATGATAAGTATCCCGATAAACTTTTAGCATATAATTGTTCTCCTTCTTTTAATTGGAAAAAATCATTATCCGATCAAGAAATATCTTCATTTCAGGAGCAATTAAGTTCTTTCGGATATAAATTTCAATTTATCACTCTTGCCGGATTTCACTCATTAAATACATCGATGTTTGAATTAGCATCTAAATATAAGGGTGGAAACATGAGTGCCTATGTTGAATTACAACAAAAAGAATTTGCTTTAGAAAAAGATGGTTTTACATCTGTGAAACACCAAAGGGAAGTCGGTGCGGGATATTTTGACACTGTTTCTACAATTATAAGTGGTGGGGATGCGTCGACACTTGCACTTTCTGGATCCACTGAAGAGGAACAATTTTAATGTTCGAAATAAATCATAACGACAACACAAAAGTATTACTTACTGATGAGTTTCTAATTTTTTTTGAAAAGTTTATTAATAGTTTTGAAGATGAGAGACAAAAGCTACTCATTAAGAGGTCAGAGACTCAAAAATTTATTTCAAATGGTGGAAAATTTACATTTCCAGAAGACTCAACGATAAGAGATGGAGAGTGGAAAGTTGTACCACCTCCTGCTGATGTACTCAATAGGAATGTCGAAATTACAGGACCTGTAGATAGAAAAATGATCATTAATGCTTTAAATTCTGGTTCAGACGTTTTTATGGCTGATTTTGAAGACTCTACATCACCAACGTGGGAAAATATACTTAACGGGCATCTAAATCTAATTGATGCTAATAAAAAATCACTTTCCTTTGAAAACAAAGAGAATGGAAAAAAATACCAACTAAGCCAGAATTCTGAAACTTCATTATTCGTTAGACCTCGAGGTCTACATTTAGATGAACAAAATGTAACATATATTGGTAAGGAAGTATCTGCTTCACTGTTTGATTTTTGTCTTTATGCATTTCACAATGCTGATATAAGAATGCAAAATAATTTGGGATCATATTTCTATTTACCGAAACTAGAAAACTCCAAAGAATCCCAACTTTGGAATAGTATTTTTACACTAGCCGAAACGGAATTACATTTACCTGTCAGTACTATAAGAGCAACTGTTTTACTTGAAACAATTTCTGCATCATTTGAGATGGATGAAATTTTACATTCTCTTAAAGATCACTCCTTAGGGATGAACGCGGGTCGTTGGGATTATATTTTCAGTGCTATAAAAAGATACAGAGATGTAAAAAATGTTACTTTTCCAGACCGAGACCAAATCACTATGACTGTTCCATTTATGAAAGCATACACAGAACTCCTTGTAGAGAGTATGCACAAACGTGGTGCTCATGCAATCGGTGGTATGGCTGCATTCATACCTGATAGAAAAAACCCAGAAATTACAGAAGCAGCATTCAGTAAGGTCAAAGATGACAAAATTAGAGAAGCAGAAATGGGATTTGATGGATCATGGGTCGCACATCCAGATCTAGTCCCGATTTGCAAGGAAATTTTTACTGATTACCTTCATGGAAAGGACAACCAAATAGAAATAGTTCCTAATTATCAGATTAATGCAGATATGTTACAAGACTTTAAGATAAAAAATAGTACAGTCACAGAAAATGGAGTTCGTACAAACATAAAAGTTGGTATTTTATACATACAGTCTTGGCTTCTTGGCCAAGGTGCTGCAGCATTATTTAACTTAATGGAAGATGCAGCGACAGCAGAAATTTCTCGATCACAGCTTTGGCAATGGCTACGAAATGACACAATAACTAATGAAGGAATAGCTATCACTAGTAACTATGTTGAAAGTCTTATTAATGATGAAGTTACAAAGATTATAAAAGAATCTAACAATGAATTAATGTTGTCTGAAGCAATACAACTGTTTAAAGACTTAATCTTTAATGATGAATTTGAAGATTTTTTAACGTTATCAGCTTATAAATTTCTTAAATAAGAATAAAAAATAGTAATTATTTACTGGTTCGGTTATTATTTGATTAGGTAATAAGCCTGTTACCTCAAAAAAGAGTTCGAGAAATCGGGCTCTTTTTTACATTTAATAGTATTTCTAAATTAACCATTAAAGCTCACTGCCTTTAGATTGTTTATATGGTAGAAGTTGTGCTTGCTCGAATAATACAAGGAGGTCTTTCAGGTATTGGTATTGGATTCCTTTTTTACTGTTACCCCTTTGTGAGACATTTAGTATCTAGAGAATACAGATTCCGTTTCTATCAGACTGAAGACAAAAACTTAGCGTTTAAAAAAGAATGTATTAAATATCTTAAAATTGGTCTTACTTATGGATTTATTTATGGATTTATAATGGGGACAATTATTGGTCCATTTGGACAACGTAATGGTATTTAATTAGTTCTATCCAAATAAAATTCTAACGGATAAGAGTATAGAGACTATTACTAATACTGGTCGAACTACTTTTTCACCATTGGATATTGCGAATCTTGACCCTATATTTGCACCCCCAACTTGAGCAACAGCCATTATTAATCCAAGTTCCCATATGACATATCCTTGTACTGCAAAGATGATAAAAGCAGCAAAATTTGATGCGAAATTAAGAAGTTTAGTTACTGCAGTTGCTTCCATAATTGAAATTCCTTTTATTATTACAAATGCTAATACAAAAAATGAACCAGTTCCTGGCCCAAAAAATCCGTCATAGAATCCAATTGAAATGACGATTAAATTAAAAACATAGAGAAACTTCGAATTTGTTGATGTTTTTGAGGGACCTCTGTTGAGTATAAAAAAGAATGCAGCTGAGATAAGTAATATCGGTATTATCGTTTCTAAAAGCTCATTTGAAATTCTACTTACTAAAAGAGTACCTATCGCAGAGCCTACAAATGATAAAAAAAAGTAAAACTTCTTTTTGGGATCGGTAAGTAATCCATTTTTAAAATAATTATAAGTCGATGTAAATGTACCAAAACATGATTGGAATTTATTTGTAGCCAATGTATTTAGAGGATTTATTCCTACTAACAACATTGCAGGTGTAGTTAATAATCCGCCCCCTCCTGCTATGGAATCAATTAGTGATGCTAAAAATGCTGCAAAAAATAAAATTATGTAAGTACTTGTTTCTAAGGAAAATTCCATAGTTATTACTTTAAATAGAATTAAATATTCGGCAAAAAAATTTCAGATTACTTGATTTGGTATAATTACACATGGATTATTTTGGAGCTATCGATCAAGGTACCACTAGTACTAGATTTATTGTTTACGATGAAGAACATAAACAAGTTACACAGCACCAAATAGAAATTAAACAATATTTAAACCAACCTGGATATGTTGAACATAATCCTGAAGAGATCTGGAAGTCAGTTGTTGACTGTGTTAACGGGGTTTCTAAAGATTTTGATATATCATTATTGGCCTCTATAGGAATAACTAACCAAAGGGAAACTACTCTTGCTTGGAGAAAATCTACAGGTGAACATTTACATAATGCAATTGTCTGGCAAGACACTAGAACTCAAGATATATGTGATGAAATTCAGACTTTTAATGAATTAAAAGATGAGTTTGATAAAACGGGATTACCAATAGCTACATATTTTTCCCTTTCTAAAATAATTTGGTTAATTAGAAATGTTGATGAAGTAAAACATGCATTAAGTGAGGATGATCTTTGCTTCGGAACAATTGACTCTTGGTTACTTTTTAAACTAACAGGTAAACATCAAACAGATATTACAAATGCAAGCAGAACACTTTTATTCGATCTACATAATTTAGAGTGGAATAAAATAATATTAGAACAGTTTGATATCCCTGAACATACTTTACCTAAAATTAAACCTTCACTTTCTACGTTTGCAAAAGAAAGTTCTCTCTTTGGAACCGTTCCTATTACTGCTGTCCTTGGAGATCAGCAAGCATCTTTATTCGGACACAAAGGTTTCAATCAAGGAAGTGTAAAAAATACCTACGGTACTGGATGCTTTATGCTCTGTAATACTGGTGATAAGTTAGTAGCTTCTAGTAATGGGCTTTTAACAACAGTTGCATATCAAATTGAAAATCAATCTCCTGTATTTGCATTAGAAGGTTCAGTAGCATTTGCTGGTGCTTCTGTTCAGTGGCTTAGGGATAATTTGGGTTTAATAAAAAAAAGTAGTGATGTTGAAAAACTGGCACTAGAAGTGAAAGATAACGGTGACGTATATTTTGTTCCAGCTTTTTCTGGACTTTTTTCACCACACTGGGACTCATCTGCAAGAGGCACCGTTGTGGGATTGAGCAGGTACTCTAATAAATCTCATATTGCTCGAGCAGTACTTGAATCTGTTGCTTATCAAACTGATGAACTTTTAAGATCCTTAGAACTTGATGTAGGGGAGAAGGAAAATAAATTATTGGTGGATGGGGGAATGGTTAATAACAATTTACTTATGCAGTTTCAATCTGATATTAGTAGTTTACAAATACAAGCTCCTGACATTAAAGAAGTAACCGCTTTTGGTGCAGCATTAGCTTCTTATGTTTATATTAAAAAGACTGAACTAAAGGACATACCCTCTACTAAAAGTTCTCAAAACTGGAATACCAATATGAGTACTGAATCACGAAATTTGAACATATCTAAATGGAATAAAGCAATAGAGAAGGCTAAAAATTGGATTTAATAAAAATTTCTACATATTTATACGTACTTTTTTTTATTACTGCTGGAGTAAATCATTTTTTGAATCCGATGTTTTATGACTCACTTGTACCTAAATTTATACCATTTCCACGTCAAGTTCACCAACTAACAGGTGTTATAGAAATAATTCTTCCTTTATTTCTTCTTACAAAATTTAGATCCGAAGCAGCTTTGTTAATGATTATATTTTTAATTGCAATCTACGGCGCAAATTTATATGTTTGGATTGAGGGGTTACCATACGGTAATCGTGTATTTACTAACGAGCAGCATTTATTTAGATTACTTCTACAGCTTGCATATATAGCTTTTGCATATATTATTTATCGTTATGACTAAATATAACTTTCCATCCGAATTTATTTTTGGTACAGCAGTTGCTTCCTATCAAGTTGAAGGTGGTATTTACAACAATGACTGGACTCACTGGGAGAATAAACCCAAAACGGTATGTAATGAACCATGCAATGAAGCATGCAAACATTTCGAATTAGTTGATAATGACATAGCTTTATTGAAAGACTTGGGGATTAAAGCCTTTAGATTTTCAATCGAATGGAGTAGAGTTGAGCCCGAAAGAGGAAAATATGATCAAATCAGTATCGATCACTATATAGATAAAGCCAAAAAATTAATCGCTGAGGGTATAATTCCTATTATTACATTCCATCACTTTACAACACCCGAATGGTTGGCACATGATGGTTATTGGGCAAGCATTAATACTGCCGATGCATTTGTTAAATATGTTGAAAGAATGATGAAGGAGTTGCCTAAGGAAATCAAATATTTTAATACAATAAATGAACCTGGTATTTTTAGTATGTTCGGTTACTTCTCTAAAGAGAAATTTCCTCCTGGTATACGTAATGAAAAAATTTTTTTAAAGACATCAGATAACATAATCAATGCACACAAAAGGGCTTTAAAAGTAATAAAATCAAGCAATAAGCATGCAAAAGTCGGCATGACACATGCCCTTCATGAATGGGATGATAGTGATAAAAGTGTTTTTAATAGATACCTTAAATATCATCTTGAAGATAAGTTTTTCTTTGCATCTGATGACGATGATTTTATAGGACTACAAACGTATTCTATTAAAAGAACCAGTCCAAATTTAGCTTATAGGTCAATTGCATGGCTTCTTATTAAGGTTCCGTTATTGAGAAATAAAGTATTTCCGATTTTTCTTGATAAATTTTCAGGTAGAAATGATTACGTAGCAGCTAATGCACGTAAAACTAAGATGGGTTATGAATATCGACCAGAAGCAATAAAATACAATCTACACAGAATTCATGAAAAATTCCCTGACAAGGACATATTTATTACCGAAAATGGTATTGCCACGGATGATGACAACGAGAGAATTCAATTCGTAAAAGAAGTTCTTAAAGATATACACTCTTATGAAAAAGAAAATGGTCAGGTTATTGGATACCTTTACTGGTCTTTATTAGATAATTTTGAATGGGATCTTGGTTACGAAATGAACTTCGGGTTGATTGAAGTTAACAAGTCTACTTACGAAAGAAGTCCACATCCATCAGCTAAATGGTTTGGCAGTGTATCTGCTACGAATTCATTTACTGATTAATTCACTATTCTGTAGAATTACATTTATGACTTACATTATTGCTGGTGCTACTGGGACAACAGGAAGAGCTATAGCTACTGAATTAGCACGAACAGATAAAGTTCACCTTATAGGCAGAGATGAATCTGCTCTTATAGAGCTAGCTGATAATCTCAATTCCTCATATAGCCTCATTAATATCGAAAACCCTATTCCCGTAAAAGAATTTCAACAAACAGTAGAAATAGATGAGATAAAAGGATTGGTTAACTGTATAGGTTCTATTTACCTAAGACCTCTCCACGGCTCTACAATTGAAGATTTCAATGCTGTGGTTAATACAAATCTATTCTCATCTTTCTATCTTTTATCCGCTTTCGCTAGAAGAATGAAGAATGGCTCGGCTATCTTTTTTTCTTCAGTCGCAGCAACAAAAGGTTTATCAAATCATGAATTAATTTCAGCAGCTAAAGCAGGAATAGAAGGTATGGCAAGATCTGCTGCTGCGAGTTACGCTAAAGACAATCTAAGGGTAAACGTTATTGCTCCAAGTATTATGGATACAAATATGTCTTCAAAAATATTAAGTAGTGAGGCTGCAGTAGAGATGTCTAAATCAATGCATCCGATTCCTAAAATCGGGGATATTAGTGATATACTTCCAGTTGTGACTTGGTTATTGTCCAGCGAATCAAAATGGATCACGGGACAAACAATACATGTTGATGGTGGATTTTCAACAGTTAAACCTAGATAGGAGAAAAATGACAGAGAAAAAATATTTAGAAACTCACGAATGGTATTCACTCACAGATAACACCATAACAATAGGAATTTCTGATTATGCACAAGGAGAACTAGGAGATATTGTTTTTGTAACAATGCCAGAAGTTGGACAAGAGTTTTCCAAAGGTGATTCAATGGTAGAAGTTGAAGCTACTAAAACAGTTGCTGAGGCTTATGCTCCCATGGATTGTGTTGTCGTAGAAATAAATTCTACTTTAGATTCAGAACCTGAGATTATAAATTCTGATCCATGTGGTGAGGGCTGGATGGTTAAAGCTGAGGTTAAAAATCTAGATGATTCAGGTATGTTGTATCAAGAATACGAAAACTTTATTTCATAGATGCCCAACATTAAGTATTCACCACTACATAGTTTACATGTAAAAAATAAAGCAAAATTTATTGAATTCGGTGG
>CAXBVE010000025.1:0-8439 GCA_963979435.1 uncultured Candidatus Actinomarinales bacterium
GATGGTATTGGTGGTACCGACAGTAAGTGGCAAGATGGAGAATTGACTCGGGCGTTAAGAGGTCCATCGTTTGTTAACCTATCAGAATTGAATGCTGCAGGTCCAGAAGTTTTGTTTGCCCTCCACTCCCTCTTAGACAGACACAAAAAACTTGAATTACCGAATGGTGAAGTTATTGAATTACGTAGTGACACATTTATTTTTGGAACAATGAACCCAACTAGTTTGAGAGATTACGCAGGAACGCAGACATTGAATAAAGCTTTTGCAGACCGTTGGGTAATATGGGACAAACCTTTCCCAAGCAAAGAACAGCTAGAAGCAATTTTCAAAAAAAGGTATCCAAACCTTCAGAGTGAATTTGTTCAATTAATTATTAAGTTATCAATTGAAATTAACAACTCTTTTGTTTCCGATGATATCAGTGTGAATATTGAAACACCTATGAGCCTCAGAACGATTGTAGAAAGAATTCCAGTTGGACTAGACCTATATAAAAATTCTTCGGACCCTTTGATGGAGACGTGGAAAAATATGGTAATTCCACACGTAAACAGTGAAGATATTGATCATTACAATACATTATGGAATACAGTGGTGAGAAGTGGTCCGAATCTAAAACCTAAACTTTAATAAACTCGACAATTGGAATATCTCTTTCTGTCCGTACTTTATATTGTTCGAAAGTTTTATAAACCTTAACTAGCTTAACCCAATAAGGTTCCTGGTTGGCTACAGGAATAATGTTGTGCTTAACTTTTATTCGTATATTATCGACAGTAATGTAGTTTTCATTGTCTTGAAGATTATGAAACCATTGTGGAATCTCATCTCTACCTCCATAAGATGCTGCTACTACATACCCTTTATTTGTTTTAGCATAGGTAAGTGGAGTTTTGCGAATCTTACCGGTAACAACTCCCCTAGTTTCGAGAAGAAGAATGTTGCTACCTATAACAAAACTACCTATTTTTGAATGGTTGAATTTAATACTTTTAACATGTAGAAAAGTTATGCTTTTTACTAACCATTTAGGCCAATAATAAAAACTTTTACCGAATATACGCCAGATATTAGAATCCGTATGACTTAGATGTCATCTTTGAATTTTGGATCATATTTTTTAAAAAAGTCTTTTATTTTACTTTCTAAATCATCAGTCTCTAGTTTTGTAATTTCCTCTTTTAACCTATCAATTTGATTTTTAACTGTTGTATTTTCGTTGAACAAGTCAAGGAGCGCTTTAACTACAATTACAAATGTTGCTAATTTTATAATCTTTTTCATGACTAGATTCTACGTCAGATTAAGTTATAAATAAAGAACTTTTATTTAGCAACGCCTTTGGCTTTTTCGGAATCACAATTAGAATTAATATGTGAAAGAAATCCTAAGTAGCCTCGTTGCTGAACAACAATTGCTAGACCAATACTTACAAAGCATTCCTGTAAGGAACTGGAATACTAAAACAACCTTTAAAAATTGGACAATAACCGAACACGTGAGCTATCTAGCAGGTTTAGAAGATCTGGCTTTTAATGCACTTAAAAAAAAGGGTACAGATTTTAATAAATATAGAGGTCCAACCGGATTAGGTAAATTCGAAAAAAATTCTATTGCCAAAGGTAAGGATATGCGACCCCAAGACGTCATTGAGTGGTGGAGGCTATCGAGGGCTAAGGTTGTTGAAACACTTGCAGATGCTACTCCTGGAAGGAAGATTAAATGGTGGAATAATGAGATTGACTACCTAACATTTGCAGCAACAAAACTTTCTGAAACATGGTCACATGGTTTAGATATATACGAATGCATGAAAAAAGATTATGAAGATTCGGTCAGGATTGAACATGTTGCCCTTTATGGGTTCCTTAATATTGAAAAAATATCCAAACTCAACAAACTGAAATATGAAAATGTCAGGATAGAATTAATCGGACCAGAGTATAGAGCTTGGCAGTTTGGTGATGAAAAATCGGAAAATACAATTAATGGTAATGCTGGCGATTGGTGTCGAGTGGTGACGGGTAGAACTGGAAAAGGATTCAAACCGACTTTGACTGCTGAGGGTGAATTTGCAAAAAAATTATTAAAAACTAATCACGTTAAAATTTAATAATGAAAATCTATGGTGTTATACACTTAAAAGGCCTTCCTGGATCAACCTCTAACGTATTATCCATTCCTGAAATTACTACACTTGCTCAAAATGACATAAACGGACTTACCGAAGGTGGTGTAGATGGCATTATTATTGAAAATTTTGGCGATGCTCCATTTGTTAAAGATAATTTATCAAAAAGATCACTGGTAAGCTTCACGACTGTAGCTTCAAATTTAGAGCTAAATAGAAATCTTGATATAGGTATAAATGTTTTAAGAAATGATGGAATAAGTGCTTTAGCAATTGCTGAGGCTATTGATGCTACCTTTGTACGCATAAACGTACTAAATAACATTATGTATACAGATCAAGGAATAATTGAAGGTAAATCATATGATGTTTCACAGTTCAGAAATACTCTTTCGAAAGATATACAAGTCTTCGCGGATGTCTTTGTTAAGCATGCTACCCCACCTCATGGGGCGAAAATAGAAAACCACACAAAAGAATTACTAGAAAGAGCAGGTGCTGACGTAATAATAGTTAGTGGTGACGGAACAGGTGAAGTTACAGATATTGAAGATCTAAATAGG
This sequence comes from uncultured Candidatus Actinomarinales bacterium, assembly GCA_963979435.1. GTDB lineage: Bacteria > Actinomycetota > Acidimicrobiia > Actinomarinales > Actinomarinaceae > Actinomarina. Next base: position 2,698 of record CAXBVE010000025.1, read on the forward strand.
ATTAGGAATATTGTACCAAAAGGCAAACTAGCAATAGGTTCAGGATTAAATGGTGAAAACATACAAGATTTTTCTCAAATAGCTGATATTGGAATTATTGGGACAGATTTTAAAGTAGATGGGGTTCTCGACAACCCTGTTGATGCCGATAGAGTTAAAGATATAATAGGTAAAATTTCCTAACATATTTTCAAATATTCAATAAAAAAGTGAATTGAACACTATCATTTCTTATTAATGATGAATGCTTTGTTAACCCCCGCTTTGATGATATTCATTTCTGGAATAATTATTGGAAGTATCTTTAAGGACAAGTCTCCATCTCCCATTATTTCAAAATATCTTGGATACTATCTTCTATTGGGGTTGGGCCTAAAGGGTGGAACAAGTCTCAAAGAAACAGGATTCATTAGTGAAGTAACTAATGTTTTGTCGTTAGGTGTTTTCTTTGCGCTATTAATACCGATACTTTCTTATTTATTTCTAAAAAATATACTCAACACAGATGATGCTGCTGCTCTTGCAGGAACTTACGGTTCAGTAAGTGCTGTTACTTTCGTTACTGCAAATACTTATTTGCTCGCTAGCAATCAAGTTTATGATAACTACATGTCCGCAGTATTAGTAGTAATGGAGTTTCCAGCAATTTTTATGGCTTTATATTTAGTCACACATAACAGTGACTCTGAAACTACTGGAAAAATTGAGACACTTAAAAATGCTTTTTTAGAAATTCCAAATGTAATTCTTCTTACATCGTTAGTTTTCGGTTACTTAGTAAAATTCGAAAACGAGGTACTGCTCAGCTTTATCACTAAAGATATATTTGATTGGATCCTGATAATTTTTCTTTTCATTATGGGGTTACGAGTATCAAAAAGAATGTCTGAACTATCTGGCAAAGGAAGTAAATTGATAGCTTTTGCATTACTGACGCCAATAACTGGTTCTCTTCTAGCTCTAGTTTTCTCTTCTTACTTTGGATTAACAGTTGGCAATACAACGTTACTTATGGTCTTAACAGCTAGTGCAAGTTATATTGCTGTGCCTGCAGTTGTTAAAGATGCAATCCCAAATGCTAATCCTGCAATTTATCTTGGATTGAGCCTGGGTGTGACTTTTCCATTCAATGTTATTTTTGGAATACCTTTGTATAACCAACTAGCTATATATTTTTTAAGTTAAGTTTAGAGTAAATAACCACCATCAATAGTAACTACTTCACCAGTAATCCAAGAAGCTTCCTCGCTAGATAAGAAATACATCAAATTAGAAATATCTTCAGGTGTTCCTAATTTTTTCAACGCATGTAGATCTGCAGTAGCTTGTTCGTCATTTTCCCAGAGCATTTCAGAAAGTTTAGTTTTTACAACAGCAGGAGCAATTCCATTTACTCGTATATTTGGAGCTAACTCTTTAGCTAATTGTTTTGTCATGTAGATAAGTCCCGCTTTTGAAATATTGTATGCACCCATATAAGATGCTGGTTTGATACCTCCAACAGAAGCAACATTTAAAATTGATTCCTTTAAGCCAACCTTTACAGCCGCTCTAGCCCAAAGTAGTGGTCCAAGAAGATTTACATCCCATGTTTTCTGAACTCTTGATATGTCCACATCCATTAAATAGCCACCCGAAGGGTTTGTACCTGCATTATTGATTAAGACATCTAGTGAATCGGTTTCCTTAACAATAGCTTCACATGTTTCATTTGCAGCATCTTCACTGTCTGCGTTTGCAACAAAACCTTTTAACTTGCTGTGCTCACTAAGCACTGCTGCCAAGTTTTCTTCTTTTCTTGATGTGATGTAAACGTTCCAATTATTTTCAGAGAATCTAAGCGCTGTTGCAAGCCCTATTCCCCTTGTTCCACCTGTTATTAATACTGTTTTTATCATTGTTCAATTATAGTAGTTATTTTCTAATCCAGTTACAGTTGTATGACTTATGAAAAATCTTGAAAAATATATACAGCTAATTACAAAAAACAGAGATTTTCAAAAACTATTTACAGCAAGATTAATAACACTCGGTGGTGACTGGTTACTTACCGTTCCCTTACTTGGTATTATTTATGAACTTACTGAAAATCCACTTATTACATCGCTTGTACTTGTTGTACAGAGTGCTCCATTATTTTTTTTAGGAAGCTTTGGAGGATACTTAGCTGATAAATATGACAGAAAAAGAATCATTGCAATTTCTGAGTTTCTATCTGGTGTAGTAGTCCTATTAATTCTTTATGCGGTGAATACGGAGAATGTAATATTCATTTTGTTTTCATTTGGTATGCTTTCAGTTGTAAGTGCCGCATACATGCCGACATCAGATGCGGCATTACCTAATGTTGTAAAAAAAGAATTCCTAGCCGAGGCGAATGTAATATTCTTCTCGAGCTGGGGAATAATGGCTGGACTTGGCGCTGGCATAGGTGGATATTTAACGACTGTTGTTAGTAGAGATACATTATTTACAATAGATTTCCTATCATTTATTATCTCTGCATTTATTGTGTTTTCAATTAAAAAAGACTTAAGTGAACAGAAACACTTGAAATCAGATGAAGAGAATATAAACTTTGTCGATGGAGTAAAGTATGTCCTTTCGAGAAAGGAGATTCTCTCATTAGTTATCACTAAAGCTACTTTCAGTATTTCAGCAAGCGGCCTATTGTCCCTTTTTACTGTTCTATCGTACGAAATCTACAAAACTGGTGATTATGGAACAGGACTTATGTTTGGTGCAAGAGGGATTGGCGCATTAATAGGACCAATTATTATTCGATATTTTTTTGGAAGTACTGATGGAAAATTGCTCAATACAATTGGGATAACAATCATGGCGTGGGGTCTATTTTATTTCTTTATCTCTTTCTCAGCTTCTGTCTACTTGACTGTGTTTCTATTGATATTGGGACACTCAGGTGGTGGTTCACAGTGGGCATTTTCAACTTATGGATTACAAGTTTTAACTCCAGATAATCTACGTGGAAGAATTGCTGGAATAGACTATTCACTTTATTTTTTTATGAATACAATTTCAACACTCATGATAGGGTATTTAGCAACTATCTATGGTGTCTTGTTTGTATTTAAACTCTTCCCTGTTTTAGGATTTATATTTGGTTTTGTATGGTATTTATCTACAAGAAAAATTTGGATAAACCTAGATAAGTCTTAAGGAACTAACTTAGAGAATCAAATCAAATGATTTACTATTTTTTAATGTTTGTAATGTTTTATTTACACCTACAATATTGTTATAGCTTTTAAATTCCGGACAGAATTTTCAAGCTTGTAAAAGAGGGGTAGTCAAGTCACCCCTCTTTTTTTATTTACTTAACAATCGGCAAGTCTTTAAGATTTGTCGTATAGGCTCCAGACTTTCTGTCTGCTCTCATTCTCCAATTCTTCTGTATGCCTTGTGCTCCAAGCGTCAATGCACCTGATCCAAACTGTTTATTCACTGTGTCCAGAGACTTCATCACTGTGTCTGATTTACTATAGTTTTCATTATCGAGAAAACTACCTTGTTCATTTTTTGCATCTGAAATATTCAAAAGCATCACTCCAATTTTCTGGTACTCATATCCCGGAAGAAATAATTTGTTTGTAAGCCTTTTTGCTTCTTTTATTATTTTTGAGGTATTGCTTGTTGGGATAGAGAAATGGGTACTCATGCCGTTGCTGTACTGTTTGTCCCTTTCTATATGTGGACTTGTTCTTAAAAATACATACAATCCCTGCGCTCTTGAATTCTGCTGTCTTAATTTTTCACATGCTCTTGCCGTGTAGTTTGATACTGCTTCTTCTAGCTCTTGAACACGAGAGACCTTTTTCCCAAACGACTTTGATGAGATAATATTTTTTTTATTTTTGACTTCTTCTATTCCTATGCATGATAAGCCATTCAATTCATAATGAATTCTCTCTCCTACGATGCTTATTGTCTTTCTCACATGTCTTGGATTTGCTTCAGCTAAATCCTGCGCAGTCTCTACTCCGATTTTTCTTAATCTTCTACCCCATCTTGTTGAGATTCCCCATATTTCTTCTATGGGAAGTTCTTCCAATATATCTTTTTTCACGCCTAAATTTCTTATATCAAATACATCTACTGTCTCTTTTTTTGCCTGCCTGTTTGCAATTTTGGCTAATGTTTTGGAAGAACCTATTCCAATAGAAACAGGTATTCCCGTCCACTGCTTTATGAGAGTTTTTATCTCTCTTGCTGTCTCCTCTAGGTCACAGTAAGCAAAACTACTTATATCTAAAAATGCTTCATCAATAGAGTAGATTTCTATTTCGTTGACAAGAGATTTCAGAGAGGTCATTACCCTTGCAGACATATCTCCATAAAAAGTGTAGTTAGAGGAGAATACGTGAACATTATTTCTATTAATCAACTGTTTGTATTTAAAAAATGGAGCACCCATCGGAATACCCAAAGCTTTTGCCTCATTTGACCTAGCGATAATACATCCATCATTATTAGAAAGCACTACGATCGGTTTACCTTCTAGCTTCGGATTAAAAACACGCTCACATGAGGCATAAAAATTATTACAATCAACTAAGGCAAAAATTTTATTGTTCATTCACTTACTCCTTTGAATACTGTACACTATTCTAAAGAAAAAGAAAGACATTTTATGCCTAGAGGTGGTGCAAGAAAAGGAGCTGGAAGACCTAAGGGTCTTGGCAAGTATGGAGAAGAAACTCTTGCCATGAGAATACCTTTAAGTAAGGTGAGCTACGTTTCAGAAATTGTAAACAAAGGTCTTCATGAAATACCTCTATACACAAATAGTGTTTCTGCCGGTTTCCCCTCTCCTGCAGATGATTACCTAGAAGATAAAGTAGACCTTAATCAATATTTAGTGAAACATCCCGCATCTACCTTTCTTGTCAGAGCATCTGGTGAGTCGATGATTAATGCAGGAATATTTCCAAATGACATACTTGTAGTCGATAGAAGCTTAAAAGCAGAGAGTGGAAAAGTAGTTATTGCTGTTGTAGATAGTGAACTTACAGTTAAGAGATATGTTAAAAAAGGAAAAAATATACTCCTGAAACCAGAAAATGATTCTTTCGATCCAATTGTTATTAATGATGAAAGTGAAGCCTACATTTGGGGTGTCGTAACAAATGTGATTCATAATCTGTAATATAGACATATGGAAATACTAAAAAATAACAACAGTGACTTTGAAAATTTAAATCAATGGAAATATAAACCTAAATACACATCCGTAAAAACTGAATATGGTGAAATAAATATCCATTATATAGATGAGGGTTCTGAAAATACCAACACAGTATTGTTGCTGCACGGGGAACCAACTTGGGGTTATCTGTATAGGGACTTTATAGACCCTTTAGTAGAAAAAGGGTTAAGAGTTGTTGTTCCAGATTTACCAGGGTTTGGAAAATCAGATAAACTTTCAAAAAGAGAAGGCTACACATATGAGAAATTCGTGAAGTGGATGGACGTATGGCTAAATGAGATTGATTTGAAAAATATAACATTTTTTGGTCAAGATTGGGGTGGATTAATTGGGTTGAGATTAGTTGTTAACAACCAAGATAGGTTTGATAATATTGTCCTTTCTAATACGGGATTACCAACTGGAGACAGACCATTGGGAGAAGCCTTCGAATCATGGAAAAATTATTCGCAAACTGTCGAAAACTTTCATATTGGTGGAATAGTCAAAGGTGGAACCGTTACTGAAATGAGTCA
>CAXBVE010000026.1:0-8375 GCA_963979435.1 uncultured Candidatus Actinomarinales bacterium
GACGAAGAAGATCATAACGAAGAAGGTCACGACGAAGAAGATCATAACGAAGAAGATCATAACGAAGAAGGTCATAACGAAGAAGGCCATCATGACGAAGTAGAGGTCGCAGTACCAAGTTCAGCACCCGAACAGCTTCAAGTACTGAATTTTAATTTAGGAGAAAAAATTGAGTTAAACTTTAGTTCTACTTCTGAAACAGAGATCCATGTACACGGGTATGACATACATTTTATAGTTCAACCCAACAAAGAAAATATTTTAGAAATCGAACTTACAATTGCTGGAGAATTTGAAATAGAAGAGCACGACGGTGGTTTTGAGTTTGCACGAATGATTGTTTCACCCTAAATAGAATCAATTACAATTTTGTGGGTTTAGCCCGGAAATTTATTTTCAGTGACAATCTAAATAAAAAAACCGGGCGGTGCCCGGTCAAAATAAATATATAAAACTAGGCACCTACGGTTGCAGAATCCACCAGCTCCAGTTATTTACTTTGTACATAAACACTATTTAAACAAAGTGATTGCTAAAAGTAAAGCCTAAGAATGTAAAAAGTTTGTTAACTAAAAGTAACCAAATGTAGGTATATCTGTCTTTTACCTAATATTGACGTCATGGCAAAGATTATTAATGCAAACAATCTAACAAAAATATATGGTGAGAAGGAAACAAGCGTAACCGCTCTTGATGATATCAATATCGAATTCCGAGAGAATGAATTTACTGCAATAATGGGTCCCTCTGGTTCAGGAAAGTCTACACTACTACATTGCCTCGCAGGTCTAGACAGACCCACATCAGGAAAAATATTTTTGAAAGGAAATGACATTGCGACTCTAAATGATAAAGAACTAACAAAAATTAGAAGAGATAGTTTTGGTTTTATATTTCAAGCATTCAACTTGATCCCAACCCTCACTGCAGAAGAGAACATTACACTCCCTGCATCTATTGCAGGTAGAAAACCTGATATGGATTGGGTCAAAGAGGTAGTAGAAACTGTTGATATTGCGGATAGGCTTTCACACAGGCCAAATGAACTTTCCGGAGGACAGCAACAAAGAGTTGCAGCTGCTCGTGCGATGGCAACAAAGCCCGAAGTTATATTCGCAGACGAGCCATCAGGTAATTTAGACTCAAAATCAAGTAGAGAGCTATTAACCTTTATGAAATCTGTTGTAGAAGAATTAAATCAAACAATAGTTATGGTGACCCATGATCCATATGCAGCATCTTTTGCTGGAAGGGTTGTAATGTTAAAAGATGGAAGAATAGCTAGTGATTTAGAAAAACCAACACAAGAAGAAATTGTTGCAGAGGTTACAGCTTTAACGAACGTATAATGTTTGGATTTACAAAACGCCCTCTTTTTCTAATTGCGTGGAAGAATCTTAAAACTTATCCAGTTAGAATATTTTTAACTACTTCTTCAATTATTCTTGGTGTTGCTGTAATCATTGCATCAAATATCTTCTCTGAAAGTAACAAATCAGCTTTTGATAATTTATTTTCTGGAATTTATGAGGGTATTGATTTAGTAGTTCAACCCATTCAAGAAGATTTTGCTCAAGGATTCAGTGGAGATGGAGGACAGGGACCAATATCTTTCGAAGTAAAGAAAATCCCTGATGAAAGAATTCAAGAAATCCAGGAACTACCAGGTGTTAAGGCAGCATGGGGCGAAGTCGTTGGTTTTGCACAGTTCATAAAAGTTGTAGACGGGGAAACAGTCTTATTATCAAATGGATTTGCACCAACATTTGGTACCGCCTGGGACAGTAGTGAGTATGCAAAGCAGTGGACCCTTCTAGAAGGTAATGCTCCAGTAAATAAAAAAGAAGTTGTTATGGATACGGTTACCGCAGAAAACTTTGAATTTAACATAGGAGATAAAGTCACAGTATTAGCAGGAGCTACGCCTGCAACATTTACGATTGTGGGTATTGCAGACTCAGCTTTTGCGGCTGGGGGTGCTACTTTCGCTTTATTTGAATTCAGAACCGCACAACAGCTTCTTGACTCAGTCGGAAAAGTTGATTTAATCAACGTTGTTGTAGAAAATAATTTTGACGTTAATGATATAAAAAATAATATTACAGATCTAGATAGTGAAAACTTGAACGTTATTAATGCACAAGAAGCAGCAGCAGAGCAGGCAGACTCCATTAAACAAGGCCTCGACTTCTTTAATACAATCTTGAATGTCTTTGCTGGTATTGCAATTTTCGTAGGTGCTTTTATTATTCAAAACACTTTTAGAATTTTATTGCTACAAAGAACAAAAGAGTTATCTCTGCTTAGAGCTTTAGGTACCTCAAAAAGACAGATATACAGACTTGTTATTTCTGAATCATTGTTTATGTCAGTCATTGGCTCAGGATTAGGCATTGGTTTGGGTATAGGTCTAGCGGTAGCTGTAAAAGAGGGTTTACAATATTTTGAATTTGGTCTTCCAGACGGTCCATTGGTATTAACAACAGAAGCTGCAATCACAGGATTAATTATTGGCGTAACAGTAACGATTTTATCATCTTTACTTCCTGCAAGAAAAGCCTCACAAGTAAGTCCAATGGAAGCTATCAGAGACAGTGTTTCAACTCCAAGAAGAAAATCGCTATTTACTCGCTTAATTGTAGGAACAGCTGTTTCCGGATTAGGCTTCACAATGTTATTTGGAGTTCTGTATGACTTTTTAGACCTTCCAACCCTTTCTGGTTTACAACAAGTTGGATTTGGTGCAGGAATCGTATTTGTAGGTATATCAATTATTACTCCTTCGATTACGAAACCTTTCGTTTTTCTTTTTGATAGAATCTATAGGCTAATTTTTGGAATATTAGGAAAATTAGCTACTGAGAACTCCAAGAGAACACCAAGAAGAACAGCTTCTACAGCTTCAGCGTTAATGATTGGCCTTACTTTGATATCTCTAGCAAATGTAATAACTACTTCATTTAAAGCTCAAGCAGAATCGCTTATAGGAGAAGTTATTCTTGCTGACTACCAAGTCGGAGCCGCAAATGTTTTTGCATCACCTGGAATTCCAACAGGACTTGCTGACGAGTTAATTGAATTCGATGAGGTAACAAAGCTATCTAGGACAAGAGCTACAGTTGTGGGTTATAACGACCGACCTTTAATACTTGGAGCTGTCGATGAAACTGTCTTCGATCTAGTTAAAACTGATGATATTTCGGGTAGTCGTAAGGATTTTCTCAAGCAAAATGCACTTGGGATTTTAAAACAAACAGCAGAAAGAGAAGAACTCCAGATAGGTGACGAAGTTCTCTTAACTATTCCAGAGGAGGGACAACTTACTTTTACTGTTGCTTACATCTTTGACTGGACAACACAACCACCAGCAGAGTTTTTTGTTTTATTAGAAAATAGTTCCTTCTTCGCCGAAGAGTCACTAGACACCGAGCTATATTTCAACGTAAATGAAAAATCAGATGCCTTAGAAGATAAAATAAATGCACTTGTCGCTGAATATCCTGGCGTCGAAATAAGAGACGAAGATGGTCTTGTTGAAGAGGCAAACAATCAGATTCAGCTTTTGTTAAATGTAATTTATGGCTTTTTGTCAATTTCAATATTTGTAGCCCTATTTGGTATAACTAATACACTTTCTCTTTCTGTTTACGAAAGAACTAGAGAAATTGGATTGATGAGAGCAATCGGAACCTATAGAAAACAAATAAGAAGAATGATATTTATTGAGTCATCAATAATTTCTATATTCGGAGCAGCATTAGGAACGGCACTTGGAATATTTTTTGCATGGAGTCTGATTCAAACATTAGCTGATGATGGATTTACGGTGTTCGCAGTTTCAATTTCACAAACACTTATGTGGATTGGAATATCAATAGTTGCCGGGGTAATAGCAGCAATTCTTCCAGCTATCCGTGCATCAAGACAGAATATTTTAGAAGCTATTTCCTACGAATAATTATTAAGGCGCAGGTCCAGGTTCTGGCGCAGGCGCAGGTTCTGGTGCAGGCGCAGGAGGAGGTTCTTCACCACCACCAGGAACTTGTTCTCCACCAGGAGGAGGTGCAGGTTCTTCACCATCACCAGGAACTTGTTCTCCACCAGGAGGAGGTGCAGGTTCTTCACCATCAGGAGGAGACATATCTCCACCAGGAGGAGTTCCTTCCCCACCAGGAACTTGTTCTTCACCATCAGGAGGAGGAGGAGGCATATCTCCACCACCAGGAACTTCTTCACCATCAGGAGGAGGAGGCATATCTCCACCACCAGGAACTTCTTCACCATCAGGAGGAGACATATCTCCACCAGGAGGAGTTCCTTCCCCACCAGGAGGAGATACTTGAGAACAAGTAGGATCAGCGGGGTTTTCATCGCAGTACTCTCCGGCAAATTCTACGAAATTGTCTGTTTGGTTTTGAAATTCTTCAGCCTTTTCTGCATCTCCCCAGAATCCTCCAGGGTTAGGAGGCGTCCCAGGAATAACACTTCCTTCAGGAGGAGTTCCAAAAGCATCACCCGGTACATTTTGTTGCGTAAAACACAGAGGGTCTTGAGGGTTATCTACACAAAGTGTATCTACGTCTTCCGGACTAAATGCTTCAAATTCGACGATATCTTCACCTCCACCTGAAAACAATCCTGTTTCCGTTGGATTAAAATTTGGTTGACATTCTGGTTGGCTAACATTTATAGCATCATCACAATTAATTACTAAATAGTCATTGTGATTACCGTATCTTTGAGAAGCTAAATCATCAGCTCCTTCTATTGCGTTATAAAAAACACCTTGTTGTGTGAGGTCAACAAATGAGTCATCGCTGAACATATTCCCTAGGAACTCTCCAGTGTCTAAACTTCCTTCTCCGTAATAATCTCTAAAACATTCGGGATGGTTAGGATCTTGAATACAAAATTGAGGTTTTTCTCCAGATTGAGCGTTTGGTTCGGGTGCAGCATATTGAGCTAGTAAAGCACCGGTTAAAGGACTCTGTAAACCATTAGATTGTCCAAACTCAGTGTCACATTCTGGTGCATCTGAATTTTGACCACAATATGCCGGAGCTATATATTCACCCTCAGAAAAGATATCAGAAGCTTTATAGTTTTCTCCACACTCAACAGCATCTGGATTTTCTTGACAGAATTCTGGTGGTGGTCCAGTTAGTTGTTGAGGTCCACCATAAATATCAAACATGTCATTTCTATCTAAAGCAAGACCTGTTGCATCTCCAACATGTTCATGGAAAAAGTCTCCATCACCACTGCACATGGGATCATCTGGGTAAAGACCACAATCTACAGGCTCCCAATCATTACCTAAAACATTTTCATCATATACATGAAAAAAGGTGTACACAGCCTGGGCATTTCCACCCATACATTCTGGAGAGTCTGGGCTATCTGCACAAAATGAATCTTTTTCAGGTTCACCTCCAAAAAACATCTTTCCAGCTTCAGGACCGCCTTCTATACAGCCATCAGGATTAGCTTCGCAGTATGCCCCTCCTTCTTCAAAAGCATCACCAACGAATTCTGGACCATTTGCACATTCAGGTAACCATGTTTGTTCAGTACAGTATTCTGGTTTTATATTGTTTTCTGTAAAAGTATATTCAAAACCCATTCCCTGAACCATATCTTCAACAAAATGATTTCCAGCAAATGCCTGCGCTAAAAATTCTGGAGGTGGAGAGCCAGCAGCACACTCTGTATCGTTTGGGTTATCTGCACAAAAAGTTCCCTCAGCAAATTCATCTTGACCAGCATTAACAAACATATTCGCTGCAGCTAATGCCATAGCACTTGCAACATCTCCTGTTTCGGCCAATTCATTAACAGCATTGGTGTCGGCAGAGATAAATTGCATCATTCCATGTAGTGCTCTAAAGCCACCATTTTCATTATGATCAAAACCTAAACCCTGAAGAGCATCATTTTCATGGACTGAAGCTGCCTCTGAGAAAGTATCAATAAATTCTGTCATAGGAGGAAGTTCTTGTGCAATACCATCAACAGGTGCTTCCTGCCAGTTTGCATTTATAAACTCTTGGACCACTTCTTCGGGAACCGCTATTTCTGCAACAGCTTCAGTCAGCACTTGAACAGATTCAGTAATATCTCCTGGGGCACCAGCTGCTACCAGTAATGTTTGCGCTAATTCCATTCTGTTGGTATCACCCTCAGTAAATACAGCATTTGCAGCAACATCTGCAGTTAAATCTTTAGTACCATCTGCTAAATTTTCTTGAGTTTCAACTTTACAGGTATAACTACAAACACCCTCCATGTTGGAAACAAATTCATCAACTATCAATGCTACTGAAGAGGAATCTTCTTCTATCCATCCAGATCCGCCAGTGGTCCCACTTCCAAGTTCTGTACCAGCAGTTTGAGAGACAGCAACGAGTACAGGGTTTCCATCATTATCAGGTAATAGCTCACTAAATACAGCATCATCACTTTCTTCACCACCTTCTAACACAGTGCTTGTGGCAGAAAAAGTGGATACGTCGTATGCAAAAACCCCTTCAGTTCCATGAACGGAGAGTTCTGCTGTAGGAGTTACAATCTTTGCTAGTGAGGCATTAAGACCTTCACTGAATATGTCATAGGCAATGCTTCCAGAAATAACATCCACAGTTAAGACTCTTGCTCCCGCTTCTTCGTCGTAATTAAAACTTCTTATGTTTACTACTGAATTTCCTCCCATTAACAATGAAGATCCATCCTCGAATGTCATTTGGGCTGTTCCGTTATCAGCCGTTCGAACTTTTACGCCCATATCAAGACTTACAATTTCTGTAAGAACCTCCCAGTCTTCCGAAGTACTAGTTAGGATTCCTGTTGCCCCAATAAGAGGTTTAAGTAAAATTGGTGGAACAACGAGATCAGTTTCATCAAAAACTTCAACTTTACTTGGAGCAAATGTAGTGGTTGTACTGGTGGTAGTTGTTTCTTCTGGAACTGGTGTCGACTCTGTATCTCCGCCACACATTGAGACTATCATCGACATAATAGTCATACTTACAATGACTTTTTTTCTTCTTATAATTCTTAGTGTATATTGGATGCAATTAGATTGTCTTTGATTTTCTATTTAATTACAAATAACCATAAAGATAAGTAAAATAGTCGGATGGACACTGAAAATATCGTCAAAACATTATCTGAGTTAGTAGAAATAAAATCAATAAGTTCAGATAAAAACCATGGTTCAGATGTGTTGAAATCTGCTGAGTACGTAAAAGATTTGTTTTCAAGTTTAGGTCTAAATACGAAAATAGCAACTTCAGGTGAAAGTCGACCAGCGGTTCTAGCTCAGACAGAGTATGACCCAAAGAAAAAAACAGTTTTACTCTATGCCCACCATGATGTTCAACCAGTCGGTGATATTGATAAATGGAAGACAGAACCATTCACCCCACAAATTATTGATGGAAGATTATACGGTAGAGGCTCTGGAGATAATAAAGCTGGTGTCGTAACGCATTATGAAGTGGTGAAAGCATTAAAGGAAGACCTACCAGTGAATATAAAGGTATTTATTGAAGGAGAAGAAGAAATAGGATCTCCATGTATGGCTGAGTTTTTAGACGAGTATCAAGATGATTTAGAAGCGGATGTGATAGTTATTGCAGATTCAGGAAATATTAAAATAGCTACACCAACAGTGACTACCTCTCTAAGAGGACTGGTAGATGGATTTATTGTTGTAGAACAACCAATGCGAGCAGTTCATTCTGGTCTTGGTGGAGGTGTAGTACCAGATGCTTTTATGGTACTTAGTAAAATAATTGCTTCATTTCACAATGAAAAAGGTGAGCTGCAAATTGAGGGGTTAACCCCAAGCGATATGGAAGTATTAGAACTTGAAGAAAAAGACATAAAGGAAATCTTTGGCTCCAAGGATATTAATTTATTTGAACTAGATAGTATCTCCAAGAGATTGTGGCTTGAGCCAGCTTTAAGCATCTTAGCTATTGATGCGCCTTCAACCGATGAAGCCGTTAATTTACTTATTCCAAATGCCAAAGCTAAGGTAAGTTTGCGATTACCACCTACTGAAAATCCTGAACATGCAATGAAAATGCTTGAAGAACATATTATGAAAAATATTCCATGGGGTGCAAAGGTGAGTTTTGAACCTGAAGCAATGGGATCAGGCATTGTTGCAGACCCTAATAAAGAATTTACTAAAACATTAGTTAAAAACTTTGAAGAGGTGTGGGAGAACAATGCTGCGTATATGGGTGTAGGAGGATCAATACCTTTTGCTAATGACTTTGTAGAGAAGTTCCCTAATGCAGAGTTGGTTCTTGTCGGAGCAGCGGATGAAGAAATGGGTAACGCCCATGCTCCGAATGAAAGTGTTCAAA
>CAXBVE010000027.1:0-8310 GCA_963979435.1 uncultured Candidatus Actinomarinales bacterium
GTAGAAATAAATAATGCAACTGCACTAAATTATGTAAAAATAACCGACATTATTAGAACTGGTGACAGGTATAAAGTTCTGTTAATCGACGAGATAAATAATAAAGAGTATACGGTCGAGTCCAAGAAGATAATTGCTGCCACAGGTATTCATAATTTACCAGGAATGTACAAGAGTAAATCTTCCAAAATTAAACTAAGTGGAGGAGCACATTTAATTTTAGAGGGAGACCCCCTAGGGATTGGTAAAAATGGTGTTCTTTTACCTCAAACTGAAGATAATAGAGTCATGTTTGTCTTGCCCTGGACAGGAAATACAATCGTTGGCACAACTGATACAGAAGAATTTTCAGGCTCTTTAGATAGACCGTATGCAAACTCTGAAGACAAAGCCTATTTAATAAGGCATATAAAAAAATACTTTAATATCGAAGAAGTTAAATATATTTCTTCCTGGACTGGTTTGAGAGCTTTAATAGACAGCTCTGATACAAATTCTAAGAATATTTCTAGAGGACATTTCTATAAAGATATAGATGAAAACTTTATACAAATTTCAGGAGGTAAGCTTACAGGTTTTAGAGTTATTGCAAAAGAAAGTCTTGAACAACTCTTTTCTCAAAATTTTGAGTTAAACAAGCAAGAGTTTGTTGACAGTATCTTAAATCTTGAAAGTCAGTATAAGTATAAGGATTTACAGCTATGCCTTAATCACTACTGTGTTGTTAAACCTACAGATTATTTACTCAGAAGAACTCGTATCAGCTGGTTTAACCAAAATGGAGGAAAATCTTTTTTGGATAAAGTAATGGTCAATTTTGACTCAACTTTATATTTCGAAGAGACAATTGAAGAACTGCAAGATGAGGGTTTGCTTTAGATTTAGAACAATTTTTTTAGTTTTTATTAATAACAGTTTTTAACGATACTCTGTCGTCATTAAGAAACCAGCACCGATCATACCAAGGCCTCCCCATAAATACCATCTAGATACAGAGCCAGGAAGAAGAGTTAGGTAGTTCAAGACTATTAAGAGAACACCTAAAACCATTAAAGAGGTCATAGTTACAACAAACCACCTTGGCGATGGTCCTTTATCTCCACTAAGCTGCGTAGATATTTTTTTAGATTTAGTTGGTTGAGAGTTGTTAATTCTTTTTTTTGAAACTGGCATATTGAAAATTGTATCCTAATTATCGTTTATTACAATAACTTTATTTCTAGAAATACTAATTAAACCATCCTTCATTAGTGATTCAACGACCTCTTCTGTAACTTTGCTGGTCATCTCTAATTCTTTACTAAGAAGTGCCATAGTCACACCTTTTTCTAATAGAAGAATTTTTAAAACACGTCCTCTTTTTTGTCTCATGGATCCTTCAAATTTTTTTGATGTTTTAATTTCTTGAACAATATATTTTTTACACGAAAGCTCAAGTGGACAAATTTCACATTTAGGATTTCGAGAAGTACAAAGCGTTGATCCAAGATCCATTAAGCCTTGATTAAAGTCTCTAGAATTAAAATTCTTTAAAAGTAAGTCAGTGTTTTTCTCTAGAAAAATATCAACATTATCAGTTCTGAAAAATCTTTTAATAATTCTTTTTATATTGGTATCAACTGCAATAATTTTTTTCTCATATGCAAAGCTGAGAATTGCTGAATTTGTGTATGGTCCTACACCAGGAAGAATTGTAAAGTCTGGATATAGTTCATCAAAACTATATTTTGATAGTATTTTTGAAGACTCGTGAAGCCGGATAGCTCTATTGTTGTAACCCAATCCTGACCATAATTTTAAAACCTCTTTTTTACTGTCTTTTGCCATATCTTTAGGTGTTGGGTATTTTCTAATAAATTTTTTATAAAATTCATCTGCTCTATCTATTTGAGTTTGCTGAGAAAGCGTTTCAATTAGAAGTATCTTCCATGGATTACTTGAGTCTCTCCATTCAAAAGATCTACGATTTTTTTTATACCAATTTTTGAGTTCTTTTTTAAAAAAATTTATATTAGTTGTCAAAGCTTAATTCTACAAAACCTTCAGGATCTAAAAAGCTTCCTTCTTCTGGATTTTGACCTGAAACCCTACCGCCGGTGTCACCACTTGCCGAAGGCAATAATCCAATTTCTTGAAGAATATTAGATGCCTCCTGGTACGTATAACCAATTAAGTTTGGAACCTCTGCTTTTAAACCCAATGAAACAATTATTGAAATTATTTCCTCCGGAGTAACTATTTCACCTGCCCCTGGGATGGTGTGAGAAACTAGTCCTTCGTTAACGTCTTCAGAATATTCTTCTAATATTTCATATTCAAAACCAAGTGTTTCTAAAATTTGTGTCGCATCCTCAGGAGATTTTCTTGAGAGATCACTTATTTCAATTAAGCTTGGCCCAGATGATATTACTAAATCTACAGTTGATCCAGGACTCATTTTTTTCCCAGCAATAGGATTTTGGGAAATCACGAATCCTCTAGGAATATTATCATCATTTACTTCCAGTTTCTGACCTACAACAAAATCACTTTCTTCAATTACATACACCGCTCTATCCGTTTCAAGGTCTATTACATACGGAATAGGAAAAGCTTCTTGTCCAACAGAGACAATAATTGTTACCAATGTATCAGGATTCGTTACAGTATTTGCTAAAGGTTGAGTTCTTATGACTGCCCCAGCTGGAACTGTAGGATGTGCTGAATTCTCAATTCCTACTGTGAATCCAAGTAATTGTAAGTCATTCAAAGCCTGAGTCTGACTACTTCCTGTTAGATCAGGTATCTCAATTACTGTGGGAGTACCACCATCGACAGGAAGTCCAGTAAATATTTGTGTGAGACCCCATACAGTTCCAAACACAAGCCCAATTGACAGGACTAGAGCTGGTAGAGTAAATCTAAATTTTATTTTAGGATTTGTTAAGTTAACAAGATTTTCTTGAGTTTCTTGCATTTGTAGATGTCTTCTTTGCTGTAGTAGGACGGCTCTAAGATCCTCTGCATTTTTATACCTATCTTTGGGGTATTTATGTAACAGCTTTAATACAGCATTCTCTAAACCCTTAGGTATATCTTTTCTATAGACACTTAATTTCTTTGGTTTTTCAGTAAGGTGTTTGGTTGCAGTCGCAATGGGGGTTTCTCCTTCGAATGGTGGTCTCCCAGCAATAAGTTCATACATAACAGTACCTAGAGAATATAAATCAGACTCAACAGAAACCGGTTTTCCTTGGGCCTGTTCGGGAGAAATGTAACTTGCTGTTCCTAAAATAGATCCAGTTTTAGTAATATCACTATCCTCATTTTGAATAGACACAATTCCAAAATCAGTTACTTTTACTTTTCCAGAAGGGGTAATCATGATGTTACCCGGTTTAATATCTCTATGTACAAGACCTCTATTATGGGCAGCTTGTAGTCCATCAGAGACTTGTGCACCAATAAACAAAATATCACCAATGCTGATTGTCTTCTTTTTAGCGATTATTGAAGTTAGAGTGTTCCCTTCAATATACTCCATTACAAAAAATGGCTCATCCTCAATTCCCCAATCAAATATTTGAACAATATTTGGGTGATTTAGATTAGCAACCGTTTGAGCCTCTCTTTTAAACCTTTCTACGAATGTCTCTTGTTGAACATAGTTTGGTTTAAGAGTTTTAATTGCAACCATCCGTTTAAGTTGCCTATCCTCAGCTTTATAAACAAAGGCCATCCCACCCTCACCAAGGAGTTCAAGAATTTTATATCGATCTTTTATTATTTGTCCAACATTCATTTTGAAAATATATTTATTACTACCGCAGAGACATTATCTTTTGGTTTTTGTATTAAAGCCTCACCAATCAATGTGTCCGCACTAATGCCTTCCTGTAATTTCTTTTTTAGATATTCATCGCTAAATTCATTGTAAAGCCCGTCACTACAAAGCAGAACAACATCCCCATTTTTTAATTGAAAATCCTGATATTCAATTTCAAGTTTTTCACTTGAGCCCAATGCTTTTTCTAGAATATTTTGAAAGCCTGGCACATTATGATCTTGTGTTAGTTGAATTAGTTTTCTGTCAGAAAGAACATAGCAACGAGTATCTCCAACATGACCAATTCCCATGAGACCATTTTGATCTATAGTTACAGCAGTCATTGTTGTACCCATGCCAATAGATTCTTTATTATTTTCTTGATACTCTAAAATTTCTGAGTTTGCAGCAGCTATAGTTTCAACAAGATCGCTTGACGAACCTTGCATATTCGAGACTGCAATTTTGCTTGCTACATCTCCTTTAACATGACCACCTAAACCATCACATACTGCAGCTTTAAATGGAGGATTACCGCTCCCTGACTTAATTGGAAAAACAGAGTCTTCATTTTTAACTCGATTTGGACCACATTCAGTCCTAATTGACCAAACTAATCTAATATTGTTCATTCATTAATAATCTTAGTTGTGAAATATATTTGTTTTCTTAGACTGTATAAAGAAGAAAATAAAATGAATAAAGTAAACAAAACACTGAGAGCATTAGTAATTGTAGGGTTAATAACTTTCCTTTCCTTTTTTGGTTTTAACTATTATGAAAATTTCAGGAACTCCGCTAATCTAAATAATTTTCTAGAAGAGGCTTCAGCTGTATCTCTGCTACATAGCGAATCTTCAAAAGAATTTGAAAAAGTGTTAAATTTTGATGAAATCAATAGAGATGTTTTTGAGACAACATTGTCAGCTCTAGTTAGGGATTCACAAGAAGCATATAATTTAGTTCAAAATATAGGAGGGGACTTTGTTAGTTCTGAAAAAGAATTACTAAATATAGCAACTTCTTCTTGGCTTAAAGGTCTTGAGACCTTTCAGGTGTCAATAATTACATTGATAGATAATCCTCAATCATTAAAAATTGAAGAAGCACTTGCACAAAGCATTGTTGATCTATCAATTGGAGACAAAGCTTATGAAGAGTTTGTCCAAAAAATTTCACAAAGGTCCAGGGAGGACAATTTATTTTTACCTGTTTTCTATCCTGTTAAATATACGGGCTTAGAAGGCAGTGCTTTTAATTTTGCTGATGTAATTGTTAAAAAAGCTAGAGACTCATCGGAGGGGCTTTTCCTAAGAAGAGATGTAGCAATTACTGGAGTGCAGTTTCTACCAAGTCCGATTGCAGTAACAGAAGACAACTATCGAGTTTTTCTTAATGAACCCATAGGTCTACAAGTCGTGATTGCAAATGAAGGAAACATAGAAGAATTCGATATTATTTTATTAGTATTAGTAACAGATGAGTTTGGTGATTCGGTTTACGAAAAAAGGGCTAAGGTAAGCTCTGTAGGAGCATTCGAAAGCAAAAGCTACTTTACTGATAATATTGAACTGGAACCAGGTATTTTATATGAGTGGTTTATTAAGATTGAAGAGATTGAAAATGAAGAAGAGCTTGAAGATAATTTATTCACAATATCCGGGTTTATCCCCCCTGAGGAATAGTTAATGTTAGACCAACAAATTCTTAGAAATAATCTAGATGCTCTTAAAGATAATCTTGAAAGAAGAGGTCTTGATATTGATATCGACTTTCTTGTTCAACAGGATGAAAAGAAAAGAGCTATAAAATTTGATGCAGAAAAAGCACGATCTGAACAAAAAAATATAGGTAAAGAAATTTCTCAATCTGAGGGAACTAAAAAAGAAGAACTTTTAAAAAAAGCATCAGTCTTAAGTGAAAATGTAAAGCTTTTAAATGAAAAATATGACGCTGAAGAGAAATTATTTTTAGAACAGTGGATTAAAATCCCAAACTTAGTTGATGAAACATCACCCACTGGTGCAACAGATCAAGACAATAAAGAGATAAAAAAAGTTGGAGAGATTAAAGAAATTGAAAATATTAAAAATCATCTAGAGATTGGGGAAAGTCTAAATCTCATTGATGTAGAAAAGGCTGCTGAGGTATCTGGATCTAGATTTTCATATATTTTTGGTGACCTTGTAAAGATTGAACTTAACCTTGTTTCTTGGGTTTTAGAAAAATTATCAAATAAGGAATTCACCCCTACAGTTCCACCAGTTTTAGTGAGAGAGGAAGCTCTCTTTGGAACAGGTTTTTTCCCAGATGATGCAGAACAAGTATATGAAATTCCAAAAGATGATTTATTTCTTGTGGGAACCTCAGAAGTACCACTTGCTGCGTTACACGCTAATGAAATTTTGGATCTAGAAACTTTACCACTAAGGTACGCAGGATTTTCAACATGTTTCAGAAGGGAAGCTGGTACTTATGGTAAAGATACAACAGGAATCTTTAGAGTGCATCAGTTTGATAAAGTTGAAATGTTTTCTTTTTGCAATCCTGAGAAATCAAAAGATGAGCATGAATATCTTTTATCTATAGAGGAAGAAATACTTCAAGAGCTGGAGATACCTTATAGGGTAGTCGATGTGTGTACAGGAGATTTGGGAGCGTCGGCAGCAAAAAAATATGATATTGAAGCCTGGATACCTAGTCAACAAAGTTATAGGGAAGTTACATCTTGTTCAAATACAACTGATTTTCAGGCAAGAAGATTAAATATTCGTACAAAAATTGATGGAAATACTACAACCATGCATACCCTCAATGGTACTGCCTTAGCTGTAGGAAGAATTTTAATTGCTTTGATCGAAAACAATCAGAAAACAGATGGCAGTGTGGAGTTTTCAGATAGTTTGGCGAAAATACTTGGAGTCAAGAAACTAAGCCAGAAATAAACTAGCAACCATGCTTAATGCGAGTATTACGTAAACGATTCTTTCAAGTTTTTTGTTACCGATTAAGAAATTTTGAAGTCTTTCTCCTAGGTAGAGCCAAGTTAGAACACAGGGACCACCTATAAGTAAATAGATTAGATTTGCTTGCAAGTGAGGCAACTGAAAAGCTGTGAGTCCGGAAACGGCCATCACAACTCCTTTTGGATTCACCCATTGAAAAAGTGCTGCCTGAATAAAAGTAAAAGGTTTATCCTCTTTGCTGCCTTTTTTGACTGTAGTTTTGGTCATTGCTACTTTGTAGGCTATGTACAAAATAACTATGTAGCCAGCATATTGAAGATATTCAAAAACTATATCAGGTACATACGAAAGTAAATTCCCACCAAGAAAAAATAAAAAATTAAAACCAAGCCAAATACCAAAAAAGTGAGGCAATGATTTTTTTCTTCCAAATCTTATTCCTGAAGCCATTAGCATTGAATTATTAGGTCCAGGAGTAATAGAAGTTACAAATGCAAAAATACCAAATTCAATCATTAGAGAAGTTTAGAGCTATCAATGTTTTATAAATATAAAATAAAGCGGAGGGAGTGGGATTCGAACCCACGGAGCCTAAATAGACTCACGACATTTCGAGTGTCGCGCACTAGGCCGGACTATGCGATCCCTCCTACAATTAGTTTAGGTATATGAAGTACAAATCAGATATAGATAAAATGCGGATAGCTCTTGATGAGGCTAAAAAAGCACTCAATTTAGATGAAGTACCTATTGGAGCAGCAATCTTTGATAAAGATCATAATTTAATCGCATCAGCTCACAATATGAGAGAAGTTGACCAGAATCCAGTGTCACATGCTGAAATTATAGTAATTCAAGAAGCGTCAAAAATTTTAGAAACTTGGAGACTAGAAGATACAACAATTGCCGTTACTGTTGAACCAGATGCCATGTGTGCCGGTGCTATTGTAAATGCAAGAATAAAAACACTCTTATACGGCGTTCCTAACTTGAAGGCTGGTGCCGCATACTCTCTATATAACATTCCTCAAGATCCAAGATTAAATCACTTTGTTGAGATTAGAGAAAATATCTTACCACATGAATCTGAAGTTATATTATCCTCTTTCTTTGAAAGTAAGAGATAAGTAAACTAAGAACTTAGGTCTTCAACTGGAGGGATCGCATAGTCTGGCCTAGTGCGCACGCTTGGAAAGCGTGTAAGGGTTTATCCCCTTCGAGGGTTCGAATCCCTCTCCCTCCGCGTAGAAGAACTATACCTTTTTTGGAGGGATGGCCGAGCGGACGAAGGCGATAGTCTTGAAAACTATTGTATGTATTCCATACCGTGGGTTCGAATCCCACTCCCTCCGCAAGCCTGGAGAGGTGGCTGAGCGGTCTAAAGCGCTCGCCTGCTAAGCGAGTGGGGGATGAAAGTCCCCTCGAGGGTTCAAATCCCTCCCTCTCCGCCATGCGCCTGTAGCTTAACTGGATAGAGCATCTGACTACGGATCAGAAGGTTGGGGGTTCGACTCCCTCCAGGCGTGCTTGGTTTTGAAT
>CAXBVE010000028.1:0-8134 GCA_963979435.1 uncultured Candidatus Actinomarinales bacterium
TCCCAATTGCCACTGCAATTTCTTTATAAGTTTTTGTTGAACCAGCAGGAATTTTGAGAAGTTCTTTCCATACAGCTATTTGAAAATCTGTTCCTTCTAATTTAATCATTTTCTACATTCAAGATGTTCAACTGTTCATCAATACTTAAACTTAAAAACTCCTCAAATTCTGTATAAAAATCACTAACAGACATCTCGAACACTTTTTCAAAAGCTCCAGCCCATCCCAATTCTGTATGCTCTTTCCAGTAATCAAAAAGTATTTTTTGTTGTGAAGATTTAGTTTCAAGATATTTAAAAGCTATGTGTCCAAATTCATACTGTAAGGCACCAATACAGAGATTTCCACAGTAAGAAAATAATCTCTCTGTCTGAAAACCAGTGTCTACATCTTTCATGGAGATTCCAGGAAATCTAGTAGTAAATGATTTTATCGTATATAAATCTTCGATGGTTCGCTGATCTAGCTCTCTCCTACTCTGCCAACCCATTTTTTCTGAGAGAACCTGCTCGAAGTAAACTGCAACTCCCTCTTCTACCCATCTTGTTGTACTCCAGCCAAATGAGTTATCGCTTCCGCCCCTATAGATTTTATGAGCTCCCTGATAAACATGAAAATACTCGTGTGAGTTTACTCTTCTATCGTTTATTAATTCATTTGGATGAATACTATGTTTATTATTCTCATCTGCAGAAGGATTATGGACAAAAGCTTGTACTGGAGAATCTTTCCTCCAAGATGACTGTTGAAATCCATTACCTCCTGGATATATGTAAGCCATTTCTAACATACCTACACCTTGATCATCGAGACACCTATTTTTTTCTTCTAAGGGATAGTTGTACTCACAAAAATCGCTTGCTAGATCTTCTGCTAGTTCAACATCATTACCAACGAGATACACTCTGAGGGGACCATAACTTCCTAGGAAATCTATGGCAGCTAACATTCCCTCTTTTGATGCTTCTACAATTTCATTAGGAATATCTGCAGATACTCTAAATTCAACTACTTGATCTGTAGGCGTATTCCATCCAATATTTTTTAGTCGCTCACCGTTCTTTTTTTGTTCTCGTGTTAGTGGTGTGGTTGTTCTGTCTGTTACTAAGGAGATGTATGGCTTGAAGACCATTTGATAAACACATCTTTCATAGGTAGATCTTTTTTGTACATCTTCTTCAACACTGCCTAGTTTGTAATTATCTTTACACTCTTGAGAGGCATTTTCCTGCCATCCAGCACAATATCCATCTACATCATCACAAAATGTATCTGAAGTATTGAAGTTATATTCAATCCAATCAATATTTTCAGGTTGGTCCCAGCTGTAAACTTTATCTTCTAACACAACATCTACTGAGTTATTGTTTTCATTTTCTGAATCTGTATTGTCCTCTTCTTGAGCATATACTTTATCTTTTTCTCTTTCCTCTTCGCACTCAGGTATCAAAGCGTAAAAAAGCTCGAAAAAGGCTTCATCGTAACCATCATCAAATCGGACAACAATTTCAGAAGTGTTTATTTCAGGTTCTGGAAGACCACGCAGGCCTTTAGCGTCCAAACAGCTATATAGTTCATAAATGTCATAACCTAAATCAACACTAAAGACTTCAAATTCTTCATTTTGTGCTATTTCTTGTGATTGTTCATTGTTGTTGGTATTCTGAATTTCGGTATTTTCAGCGCCTGATGAACAGAATGTTATAAGTAGTAAAAAAGGAAGTAAAAGCTTTTTCATTCCTATATTCTACCCGTCTAGTAATCTGAGACACCAAGAAAGCTATCATCTTTAATTACATAATCTATATAATTTGATAATGAAAAAAGTATTGATTTTTACTCTCTTGTTTTTTGCAGCTTGTGCCATTGAAGCCACAACCACAACTACAGTTCAAGACACAACTACAACTGTTCCTGATACAACAACTACAACTGTTCAAGATACAACCACTACAACTGTTCAAGATACAACCACTACAACTGTTCAAGAAGTATTATCACCATTTCTAGATGATGAAATTATTAGAGTTTTCCCTGCCAGTGATCTACCTCAGCAAACTGTAGATTTAACTGTCCAATACACAAATGAAGCATATGACCTATGGATGGCCAATGACTATTACGGCAAAAGCCAAGCAAAAGCAATTTATGTAATGATTACTGGTTCTGATATGCAAGCTGGTATGAATGCAAATCTAGCATACTGTAATCATTTAACTGTAATAGGTTTTCCTTCTGCGGATTGGTGTAGATTAGACACTTACAGAGACTATGTAAATAATGGTGGAGGCGGAGTAAATTCCAGTGCAGTTGATGGATTCTATTTTATGGTTATGGCACCACAAGATAATGAAATTGGTAACTGGTATAAAACTATGACCTATCATGAGGTCTTTCATATCTATCAATTGTCTAATATCTTTACCACTGAACCTAATGATGTTGATGAGTACATGGGTAAAAGAAGTGGAGACAATGGTGAAGATGTAGCTTGGTGGAGTGAGGGCAATGCGGATTTTTTCTCAGCACTCTATACCTATGATCTTGAGGGTTTTAAAAATGAAATGCGTTGGGCACTAGAGGGCGGTCCTTGGCCTGTAGATAGAAAAACACAATTTTTTCAAGATGGTATAAAACTCTACAACATTTCTTGGAGCTCAGGACAAGGAGTCGATCTGGGTTATAGAATTGGTAACTGGTTTACAGCTTATCTTGTACATAATCATGGAGAGGAATCTGTATATGCACTATGGAACACAGTTAATCAGAAAGGGTTTGATCAAACCTTTATTGATGTTTACGGTAAAGATCATAGAACATATATAAATGAGTTTGAGACTTGGCTGCAACAACCTAATGATGAGCTACTAAAAATATTAGATGATATTTATAACTCTAGGGTGAAGAGTCAGACTAACTAAATCTTTCTTTTAAATCAGGGTCTATATTTGCAAGAACTAAAGACTTAAAGTCTTCATGGATAGATTTATTGGAAGCGATCAATAAATTTGAAGATACTGTCGGAAATGATTCATGTTCATCAACAACAACGCCGCCTGCCTCTTTAAGGATAAGACTTGCGCCTAAAATATCCCAGGGCTTCATAAAATATTCGAAGTATCCATCAAATTTATTATCGGCAACCCAGCAAACATCTAGTGCCGCTGACCCAAACCTTCTTACTCCACCCGTCGTTTTGAGAATTGAGAGGAAGGTCTGTATGTATTGCTCTCCAAACTCCAACCTGTCGTATGGGAAACCTGTGGCAATAATAGCTTTCTGAAAGGATGTATCTTTTGTAACTTGTAATTTTTCAGAGTTTTTATATGCACCTTTATCTGAATATCCTTCGTACAAGTTTTCTTGAAAAATATCATACACATACGTTTGTACGGGTACTTTATTGATAAGTAGAGTGAGGGTGAGTGCAACTTGTGGAATATTATTAGCATAATTCACAGTTCCATCCAAGGGATCCATTAACCATGATCTGCCATTAGAAGAGAGGACCTCATCTGATTCTTCTGAAATAATTCCATCCTCTGGAAAATATTTAGTTATAGCCTTTATGAGAATCTCTTCAGACTTAAGATCTGCATTTGTTACTAAGTCGACAACTGCATCTTTTGAGTCAACAGTAAAGTCATTTCGCATATCTTTTATGGTTTTGGCAGCATCCATGACAGCATTATTTAATTCATATATATCGAAAGAAGTATTCATATCTATGAAAAAATACTGTGTTGAGATCCAGAATTCATATAATTCTGAGAATATATAGCTGCCTTAGCAACAGATTTTAACTCAAGCCATGTATATGGATTATTTGACTCACCTTTTACGTATGTAAGAAATGTCTGTATTGATTCCTTATGTCCTTTACCCTTTGAGAAAACCTTACTTTTATCATCTGACTGCTCTAAGTATCTAAGCATTTGAAAGTCTTCCATTATATAAGAATTTCCACCGCCATGAATTTCTATTCTCTCTTTAGCCAGTGATTGATTTGTTTCACTGAAATATTGGATTGCAGCATGGGAGCCATTAGCAAAGTTAATATTGATAAATACTTGATTATCCAAAGCAACATCATTCTCTTTATCCAAAGGTGATGATGCTGAAATACTTTGTGGAAGTGAATCAAAAAGATATGAAGCTAAATCAATTGCATGAACTGCTTCACCAACTATTCTTCCTCCTCCAATTTCTTTAATGTTCGTCCAGTGATCTTTGTCTAAAGCAGGAACACTAAAACGGAAATTAATGCTGTTAGCTGGGGTACTGTTAAGTTTTGATTTTACAAACTGAGTTGCTTCAGCAAATCTCCTGTTAAAACCTACAAATATTTTTGCATTTTCTGCATTGTACATTGCTTCTTCGATCTTAACTAAAGACTCAACTTCTAAAGCTAAAGGTTTTTCAACGTACACTGCTTTACCGGCATTAACAGCTTTAATAACCAGCTCTGCATGATTATGATGCTGAGTCAAAATAAATACTGCATCAATCTCTTCAGAATCGATAATCTCACTCTCAGTGGAATATTTGTTATCAATCTTAAAATTTCTAGAAAGTACTTCTGCACTTAATCCACCTGAAGAGGCAACACCAATAACTTCACACTCTCTTTTTAGGTCACGTAGGATTGGGAGAATTGTTGTAGAAGCAAAATTACCTGCTCCTATAATTCCTAATTTAATTTTTCCATTAGACGATGGTGTAGATATGTCTGTTTTTTCGAAATCAAGCTTTGGTTCATTGGTAAGTTCATACCTAAGAACAATTGATAATGGTTTATCATCAGATTCAAATTTTTCATATATAGAAGGTGCATCAATAAAATCTATTTCCTCAGTAATCATGTCTGATAATGAAATCTGATTAGTTTGTAAAAGTTGTAAGAAAGCTGAAAAATTCCTGTTTTCTGTCCATCGAACATGCTCTATGGGATAGTCATTTCCGAGAACTTCATACTGCTTATCATATCTACCGGGTCCATATGACTTAGAGACAACTAGTTCTAGTTCTTTGTAGTAAAAATCATTTCTTGAGATATTAAGTGGAATATCTCCTACAACTACAATTTTTGCTTTATTTCTAGCAATACGTGTTGCCACCTCTATTGGTTCGTTACTCGAGGAGGCTGCTGTGATAATGACAGCATCAACATTTTCTGAATTAATAGATTTATCATTTATTGCATCATCAATAGAGGTATAAAAGTTATTTCTATCAAGAGTTCTTTTTTCATCTGGATCAACTCCAATGACTTCACACCCTTGAGCTTCTGCTAGTCTGCAAACTAACTGTCCAACAATCCCAAGACCAATAACAACTATTTTAGATCCAAGTGTTGTATCTGAAAGCCTTAAACCATGTAAGGCAATGCTACCCAGTACTGTAAAGGCAGCTTCCTTTTCAGAAGTATCGTCTGGGATTCGAGAGCATAAATTTTGATTGACTGCGACATATTCTGCATGACTACCATTTGAAACAACTTTATCTCCAACATGAAAGTCTTTCACATTTTTACCTGCTTGAATTACTTCTCCACAAGAGCTGTAGCCAAGCTGTAGCGGCAATACATTTTTTGGAAATACAGCCTCAATGACAGCACCTAATCCCTCTTTTTTCAATAGGTCTAAACCTTTACTAATATTTGAAGAATCCTGAAGCTTATCAGTAACAGTTTTATTTGCAGACTCAATTGAAGCTAACTCAGTACCAGAAGATACAACAGAGTAATAATTTTTTATAAGAACTTCATTCGGTCCTGGCTGTGGAATTGGCGTATCCCAAATAACAGGAACCGGATTATTTCTTTCAACGACCAACTGTTTCATTTAATAATCACCTTTAATAATGATACTTACTTCACTTCTGATATTAAGGGTGAGGTCAAATTAATCATCTCACCTGAAATGGTTTCAACTGATAGCGAACCATCAATGTTTACGTCTCTTGCCCAACCTCGACCTTCTGGATACTCTATAAGTTTTCCTAAGGTTGTAAGTTTTTCCTTGTACTCACTTAGGTCAAAACTGTTTTCTTGAATAGTATTTAGAGTTAACTCTCCCCAATGTAGAGCATGATTATTTAAAATCTGACCATCAAGTTTTTCTGTATAAATGCCTGAAGCATTGGGTATTTTTGGATTCTCCCAAAAATAATTTACACCCATTCCAATACATATTTTACTATCTTTCTCCTCAACTAAAATACCACCAACTTTCGCATCATTGAATAAGATATCATTTGGCCATTTTAGATGTAGATCGATATTGCTTACTGTCTCCAGATATGAATAACCTGAAATAAGGGGAATTAATGTTTTTATAAAATGTTGAGGTACTTCATTAAAAACTAAAGAACAGGCAAGAGCTTGATCAGCATTTTCCCAATCTCTATTATCGGTGCCTCTCCCTTTTTCTTGAAAATAACTAACTACAAGGAGGGGTTCTTGTTCAAAATTCTCTAGCGCGTAATCCTGCGTATTGTCTATAGAATCAAAAAAAACTGCTTTCATTGTGTTACTTCTTTACATATATGTAGGTCAAATACTTACACTAACAATAAACAGGAAAGACTGGCATGTCAGACGAAAATTTAGCTGAAATAAGGGATGAACGCGCTAAAAAGGTTCAACATCCAAAGGGTAAATTAACAGCCTATGAAAGAATACATCTTGTACTAGACGAGAATTCTTTCAGTGAAATAGATGAGAATGTATCCTCTGAAGCAAATCCTAGTGGTGAAGCTGTCATTACTGGTTCTGGAACAATTCATGGAAGACCTGTCTATATATATTCTGAAGATTTCTCCATCATGGGAGGAAGCTTAGGCGAGATAGTAGCTAAAAAAATTCTTCGAGTTATGGATCTGGCTTTAGAAGCAAGAGCTCCAATTATTGGCATAAAAGATTCAGGTGGTGCACGTATCCAAGAAGGAATTTCTTCTCTGTATGGATATGCTCAGATATTTAAAAAGAATGTACAAGCTTCAGGAAAAATTCCACAGATTTCTGTCATTGTTGGACCTTCAGCCGGTGGAGCTGTCTACAGCCCCGCTCTTACTGATTTCATTTTTCAGGTAAAAGATATTGGTCAACTTTATGTAACAGGGCCAGCTGTTGTTAAGACAGTAACGGGTGAAGATGTAAGCTTTGAGGAACTTGGCGGAATAGAAGCCCATGGAACACTTTCAGGTGTGAGCCATCAGATTTGTGAAGACGAACAACAAGCATTTGACGAAGTACGATATCTTCTAAGTTTCTTACCTCAGTCTGCTGAACAAAAACCCCCAGTATTTATTACTGAAGATGATACGGAAAAAAATGTTGATATCTTAGATTCTTTTATTCCTGAAAACAGAAATCAACCATATGACATGAATGACATCATTAATAATATTGTGGATGATGGTGAACAGTATCCAATTCATGCAAACTATGCATTAAATATCATCACAACATTGGCAAGAGTGAATGGAAACACTATTGGGGTTATAGCCAATCAGCCATTAGAAGTTGCCGGAGTATTAGATATTGATTCATCTGAGAAAGCTGCACGATTTGTACGTTTTTGTGATGCTTTCAACATACCTCTGCTCACACTCGTAGACGTACCAGGTTTTCTTCCAGGAATAGAACAAGAACACGGGGGCATTATAAAAAGTGGTGCAAAATTATTATACGCATACTCGGAAGCAACAGTTGCACGAGTCTGTGTGGTCGTTAGAAAAGCATATGGTGGGGCTTATATTGTTATGGATTCCATGGGACTAGGAGCAGATAAGTTGTTTGCATGGCCAAGTGCTGAAATCGCTGTGATGGGAGCCGAGGGCGCTGTTGATATAATTCATAAAAAAGAAATCAAAGAAGCTGCTGATAAAGATCTCTTAAAAGAGCAGCTTGTAAATGAATATAATGAAAAATTTAGTAACCCAGATATTGCTGCAAAACTTGGATTAGTAGATAAGATAATTAAACCAAGTGAAACTAGAAGAGTTGTTACTGAAGCTTTTAAAGAGCTTGTAAATAAAACTAACTTAGGAGATAAGCATGGAAACATTCCCCTCTAAAAATATTGCCATTACCTGGGTTGAAAAAGGCTCTCTTGCGAGAAACTTATTTCT
>CAXBVE010000029.1:0-7227 GCA_963979435.1 uncultured Candidatus Actinomarinales bacterium
CTATTTCAACTGCGATATAATTTGTGTCGACACCAGATTCACCATTAAAGGTTCCAGTTTCAACTTCTCCTTCATATACCTCTAAAGCATAACCACCCTCTGCTAAAGCTAGTAGAGCGTTTACAGGGACATAAAGTACGCCCGCAGAAATTTCTGTTGTTACAAATACCTTCACTGGGGCCTGATCGTATGCTTCGATTTCTTCGGGATTTAGTACTTCTAGAGTTACTTCTATAAATTCTCCAGCCTGGGTCTGTGTAACGACCTGGTCGATAAAACTAATGACTGTTGGGACTCTCTCATCAGTTGGTAGCTCAATCTCAACACTATCGCCTAGAGAAACTGTCTCTTGATCTGATGCATCGACTTGGAAAACTACTTCGATTCCAATAGATGAAATATTATAAAGAGGTGAATTTAATACAACAGCTGAGCCTACATCGTTAACATAAGAACCAATAATTATTGATGTTCCAGAAGCATAAGCATTTGTTGGGCTAAATGTCTCTGATTTTGAAGCTAATTCAAGTTCATTTAACTCTTCTTTTGCTTTTGCTAATTCTGCTGCTTGGTCGACTCCTTTATTGTATTCTTCCAAAGCATTGTCATATGCTTTTTGAGCTGTCTCTATTGCTAAAGCCTCTGTGGCGTCAATGCTAGATTCTTTACCTTTTTCTAGAGCCTTGATTCTTTTTTGCTCCTCGATTGTTTGTTCTAAATCTTCTACAGCAGCATCTAATGTTCCATTTGCTTTCTTTTCTTTCGTTTTAGGATTTGTTTCATCTCTGTATAGAGTTAAGCTTTCTTCTGCATTTTTGATGGCAGTATCTGCTGCTTTCCAAGCTGTGCTCTCTTCAGTGGCTGCTTCTCTTGCATCGTCTAGTTTCTTTTTCTTATCATTAACTTGCGCCGAAGAAATTCCACCATCTGAAATTGTTTCTTCAATATTTTCTACTTCTGTCTTTTTCAGATTAATTGCAACTTGCTCTGCAGGGGTAATTTCAGATTTTGTATCAATTTTATAGTCAAGGTACAGTTTGTTTAACATATTTGATGTTGTCTCATCAAAAGTTTCGTCAGAAACAAAATCTTCTGCGGCGTATCCTAAATAAATTAGTGCTTCCTCTAACTGTAAAACATCTGGTCCAGGATTAGAGTTCAAATCAAGGGTTCTGTAAAAAGGTGTCGTGCCTTCAAGTAAAATTACAGGTTTGTTGTCAACAGCAAAAAGCACTTCTCCAAAACTAATTACTGTTCCCTCTTTTGGAACATATGTTACAACACCTGACATTGGTGAATTCAACACCTTGCTGTCAGTTTGTCTTAGGGTTCCGTTGTATTCTTCTTTTTTTTCTAAGTCACCTTTTTGAATTGAAACTGTAGTCAGTTCTAGGGTTTTATTAGAGGTTGCATTTTCAGTATTTTGAGTACCAAAATAATAACCTCCGTAGGCTAAAGCAATTACAGTAATTAACAAGTATAGGTTTTTTAATTTAAATATATTTTTCATCATTGTTCTAACTAGATTAGTTTATTAAACCTGTAAGTTTTCTGAGAAATTATTTTATTGAGTTTTTTAAGCATCCCATTCATCATTTTTTAACTCTTCTGGTAATTTGTCTTCACATGCCTGCCATGTCTTAACAATTGGATCATCTTCGCTAAAATCCCATTCTTCAGTTGTGTATGCGTCAAGATTTACATCTCTATTAAAGTAATTCGGGTCTGGAACTTTGGAGTATCCACTCTCTCTAAAGCAACTTGCAATAGATAGTGCCCTATCTAACTCTTTTGCAGTTTGAACTGGGTCCTCAAATTGATTCTCGTCTGCAACCCCCCACAAGTTGTACTCTAGAGCACAGTCCTCTATTTTGCTCCATAACTCATCTTGTTCTTGAGTGGTTAAAGTTTCAAAGTAGGAAGCGACAGTTGTATATAAATCTAAAAAGTTTTTTGGCTCTTTAAATTTATAACCAGACTCATTTACACACTGAACAAGGACTAGTGGGGCATCTTCATCTGAAATTTCTTCCCGTTTATCTGTAAGTTCAACGCCAAGAGCAATCGCCTCTTTTCCTTTATCGGTTTCTGCAACTGAAACAATAGCTTGTTCTTCTTGTTGGAATAGCGAACAAGCAGTAAACAAAGCTAATATTATTGAGGCTTTTCTGTACATATAAGATTATAAATTATGTGTTGTTTTAACCTCCGCCTTGAAGCGGTAGAGGTTAGAAACAGTCTAATTCTTGGCTTCGCGACTAACTCGAATCGGATTATCTAGTGCATTTATGACAGGCTCCAGATCTGCCGGTCCAAGAGCGGTATACCTAACGCCCTCCTTGTTGTGGAGGTTCGCGTCCAAGATCATCAAAACACGCTGCCCGTACTTCTCTGATTTGTTCTTGTAAGTATTGTCCTGACTGAACAAGCCCAGAAATTATACTTCTAAGTGATCTTTCTGCGTTAGGGTCTTCAATCTCTATCCCTTTTTCTCTAAAACATTGCGCAATTTCAAGCTCGGAATCTAACTGTTCTGCAACTTCTTCTGGATTCTCAAAATCTGCTCTCCCACCTAGTGGAATGTTGTTATCTTCAGAACAAGTCTCTATAGTCTCAAAAAGTTCGTCTCTACCTTTTTGATCAACAGCTAAAAATACCGGCTGCAAAACACTTCGTAAACTCTCACCATTTTTAGGATCTGTAATATCATATCCATTTTCTCTTAAGCACCTAGCTAGTAAAAGCTGTGCATCTTCAACGGAAACTACATCTTCAACGACTTCCTCTGCAATTGTTGTAACTGTTGTATCACCTGATAAATTATTTGTAGAAACAACTCCTTGCGATTCATCCGATGATGAGCACGCCGAGAAAAGAACAAATAGAAGTAATAAGAAGGTGTTTAAATTTTTTTTCATAATTTTAATTGTTTTCTCTTATCGAAATAAATAAAACAACTAAAGTTACTAAACCAATAATTGGAGAAACTGCCCCTGGAGGAGCATCTCCTAAAATTAAAGGCTTATATAACCCCACTGCTCCTCTTAAAATATTTTCTAAAGCAATAATAAGCAACATAAGAGGTATTAATTCCCTCATTTTTAAAACAACAAGTAATAACATGCAAGCTAAAACTAGCTGTGAAAAACCCCACTGAGCAAATATTGAAACAATGTTGTTTGCAGCTTCCTCTGAGTAGCTACTTAATGGAATGCCTGCAATAGATTCAGCTCCACCATCTTCAGCAAATATATGTTCAAGGCTTCTAAATAAATTGAATGTAACTAATAACAAACAAAAATAGTAGACAAATTTATTACTTGGAATTTTATTTACGATTGTTTCAGGTATTAATTTTTTCATGGTTACATTTTAGTAAATGTGTATTGGACAAGGGAGAAAACCAATACACAAATACTCAACTACCTACTTATTGCCTTTCGACTTATGGTGTCCTTTTCTGTGGTGACTTTTAATATTATCTTTAAACTCTTCCTCTGAAATCACACCATCTTCAAGCTCCTCTGAAAAGTGATCTTTAAATCGATCTATTTTTTCTTGATCTATAGTTGTTACAGAATCTAGTTCTACTACTGTAATTTCTCCATCTTCAAACATTTCTTTAATTAGATTTTTGATTTCTTCTCTTTCCGCTTTCATCTCAAGCTTTCTTGCCGCCATTGTGTTCAATATGGTGTCAGCCTGCTCTACCGATAAAGCCTCTTCTTCAACTAGTCCTTCTAGAACGTCTTCTAACAGATTGTGTTTGCCACCTTCATTCGGAGAAACCTCATCTTGAATAAATACCTCTTTAGCCATAGGAATTTCCGACGCATAAGAAATGCCAACAATACCTGCACCGAGAGCAAGACCAAAAACACCTATTCCTAATAATGATTTTTTCATATTCGTCCTTTCTTTTTCATACTCTTTTATAGCGGATGAAACCTTATAGTATCCTTAAAAACCTGTGAGGTTCCTGAGGTTAATAAATCCAATCACTTGATAAATAAATTTATATTGTCATTATTAAGTTGTGTTTAAAAAAATACTTTTAGTTGAAGATGATAAGAAAATATCAGAATTAGTAAAACAGTCCTTAGTCAATGAGGGGTATTTTGTTGATCAATCTTTTGATGGGGAATCTGGATATTACAAAATCATTGAAGACCAACCCGATCTTGTAATTTTAGATATCATGATGCCAAAAATGAATGGTTATAAAGTCTGTGCAAAGGTTAGAGAGATTGGAGTGACAACTCCGATAATAATGTTAACAGCAAAGGGTGGTGAATACGATGTCGAAGAAGGGTTGGATACTGGTGCAAATGATTATTTGAGAAAGCCTTTTTCTACAGTTGAACTGCTGGCAAGAATTCGCAAACTTTTAAAGACAGGTGGACACGAGAAAGCGTTGTTAGAGTTTCAAGATTTAAAGATTGATTTAAATGCAAGAAAAGTTACAAGTAAGGATCTTGAAATTGAGCTAACAAAGCAAGAACTAGACCTACTTGCTTTCTTAGTAATGAATAATGGAAATATTGTGACAAAAAATGAACTATTGGAGGAAATCTGGGAAATTTTATATCCAGTCGAAGAAGATGTTAATAAAGTTGAAGTTTATATAGGATATCTGAGAAAAAAACTTAAACCTTTTAACTTAGATAACCACATTAAAACTGTTCGTGGTTTTGGGTATAGGTGGAATTAAATGAAGAGAGTGGGGATAAGATCAAAAATTATATTGTTAACTCTTTTAATCCTTGGTGGTGGTTTTTTTGTTGCTCCAGAAATTTTAGAAGAAGTAGCTGAAGTTAGATACAGAAGAACACTAGAAGATGGTAGAGCTAATTTAGCACAACGATTGGAAAAAGATTATAAGAAGTTAAACCTTAGAAATATCCCACGTTTAGGAGATTATTTTGTATTTATCTATGATAAACAAAGTGGAAAACTCATAAGGGAATATAGCTTTTTTCCCCCACGTCTCATTGATGATTACAATTTAGCAAAGAATCAATTTGCAATAAATGAAAATGATTTAGAGTTTATAAAAACCGAAAGTATAGACAAAAAAGTAAGTATTATTGTCGGCTTTAGTGAGTCAACTTCTAGGAATGCAGTTGACGGCCTTGAAAGATTTTTTGTGCTGAGTTATCTTTTGGCTTCAATATTTGTCGTTTTAGGCATTTTAATTTCTACAGAAATAGCATTAAGACCTGTAAGCAGATCTATAAAAAAAATATCTAAATTTGATCCGTTAAACAAAATGGAAAAACTTGATGATGTAAAAAGCAATGATGAGATTGGGAAGTTGATTTCGACATTTAATTCTCTTCTTGAAAAAGTTCACATAAGTTCAATAAGTCAGAAACAATTTATCTCAAATGCCTCCCATGAACTAAAAACGCCTTTAACAAGTTTAAAATTACAAATCGAAACGTTGAAAAAACAAAACAATACAGACGAGAAAACTCTTGTTGGGATAGAAGAGGATGTGATTGAAATCCAATCAATAATAGAAGCTTTGTTAATCCTTGAGACTTCTGCTAAAGGTGGTGGTAGTGATGGGAAAATTCTCTTGAATGAATTAATTAAGAAGACTATTAAAGATACCGATGTTGATTTCAAAAATAACCTAGAAATAATGGTTGATTCAAACCAAGAAATTCTTAAATTGATGCTTAATAATTTAATTGGAAATGCAGAAAAATTTAAGTTGAACAAAGTAATAATTAGTACCGACATAGTTGACAAAGCTCCCTCAATAATCATTGAGGATGATGGAGTTGGAATTCATCCAGAAAATTATGACTTAATATTTACTCCCTTTTGGCAAGAAGATGAATCAAGAACAAGAAATGTTGGTGGTAAAGGTCTTGGTTTAAGTATTGTAAAAAATATTGTTTCAAAATATGGTTGGAAGATTACAGTAGATAAGTCTGACCTTGGTGGGGCTAGGTTTATAGTAAGTTTTTAAATACTTATTACTTACTAAATCCACATTCCTGCAGTAGAAGAGTGATATCTTCTTTTGACTTCTTTAGGTTGGTTAAATCAAGCTTTGGTTCTTGCTGATTGGGCTCAGGTACATTTAATCCCTTTTCTCTGAGACATTTAGCTAGTTCTAGATTTTCATCATATAATTTTGCTAGTTCATCCGGGTTTGTTGTGTTAGATTCAGAAAAAAGATTGTATTTATTTACGCAAAAATCGACATCTTCCAAAAGTTGTGTTCTCTCATCTTTTGTATTACTCATTTGATCAAGAGTTGTTTTTAAATCTTGAACATCAAATGGAGTTAATATGTTGTAGCCTTTTTCTTCATTTAGACATTGAGTTAAAATTATTGGGTAGTCTTCTTCGGCTACTATTAGAGTTGTGGTTGTTTCGTTCGACAAAGAAACAATGCCCTCGTTAGCCGAGGGGGAGCAGAAGCTAAAGAATAAGCTAAATATTAATATCTTTTTTATATTCATATGCATTTAATTTAACACATCTATTCTGAGAATTTAATAAGAAAGTTTCTTCAATAAATTTATAATTTTAACTTTTTTTTAAGGTCTTCTGTTATTGGAGTTGGTTTCATTGTTTTTTGATCTGTGTAAACATGTATTGCTTCACAGGAGCTTACCAATTCTCTAGTTTCTTTTAAAAACATTCCCATTATCCAAGTCATACTTGAATTGCCTATCTCTTTAATTTTTGTACCAACCTCTACTACTTGGTCAAAATAAAGAGGTTTGTTGTACTGCACCAAAACTTGAACAGTGTGAAAGTCTTTGTTTGTATCCTCGATATCTTTTAGATAGTCATAATTAACATATTTAAAATAAGCAGTAATTGCTTGGTCGAAAAATGCAACGTGGTTTGCATTATGCATAACACCTTGGGGATCCAGTTCGTAATATCTTACTGTTGCTTCCCAAAAAGCCTCAAAGTCTTGTTTTAATAGCGTTATTTTTGTCATCTATACAAAAATTTGAGTTTTAGGTTCTATCCCACCAGTAAGTGGCATGGCATACTCAAAAAACTCGTTTGTAATATATGGTCTTGTTGGATCTAAAAATTCTTGTGGCATATCTTTTGTGTGTTTTGCGACTTTATGAAGGTCAACAACCTCTACATCACAATGATATTTTTCTGAAAATTGCCTTTTAAGTATTACAGACCCACTATCAAGTTCTTTTGATGCAATAACTGCATGTTGTCCAACTCTCTCTGCTT
>CAXBVE010000030.1:0-7117 GCA_963979435.1 uncultured Candidatus Actinomarinales bacterium
TATTGTAGGAATATTCAAGTAGATCAAAAAAAGCTTTAATTCCTGATGGATTGTGTGCGCCATCGATAATTTTTAGACTAGGGAGATTTTGGACTACCTGAAACCTACCTTCTGTTTTCATTTTGTTAATTTTTTTAAGATACAACGGATCATTTTTGAATTTATCAGTTTTATTGAGATTACCGAGAATAACTTTCGATACTTTAATTGCGTTACTTTGATTAGATTTCAAATAATTTGTTTCAACAATACTCGAAGAATTAACATATTCATCAGTTATAAAACCTAAATGGTAGTCTACATTTTTTACTTTTAGAGACTCTTTAATAAGATGTTCATACTTTGTATGTATTTCTATGCTTCCATTTATGAATTGTTTTACATTTTTTGATACCAATATTTTTTCATGTAATATTTTTTCTATAGTTGTCCCTAACAGTTCAGTATGATCTAAACCAATATTGGTTAAACACACTATCTGGCTATTTAGTATTGAAGTTGTATCTAGCCGTCCTCCAATACCAGCCTCAACAATAAAAATATCTAAATTATTATTTAAAAAATAAGTTGCAGCAATTAAAAAAATTGACTCAAAATATCCAAGAGTAATTTTATTTGTATCTTCAAATACTCTTACCTTCTCCATTCCCCTATCAAGATCAATATCTTTTATAATTTCTTTTTTTATTTGAATCCTTTCATTCACATTAACTAAGTGAGGGGAAGTAAAAAGTGTCGTACTTAAACCATTTCTAGATAACAATTCATTTAAGACAGTAGCCGTTGAAGTCTTACCATTTGTACCAACTATTGAAACCGATTTCTGGCTTAATAGTTGTTTCTCGTCTTGGGAAAAAAAATTTGGTAATATTTCTAAGTTCTTGTTTGAATTAGATGATGCTTTTTGTAATAGGTAATGAAGGTTATCCATTAAGAGTATTTAGAGTTTCATTAATAGTATCGATTTCTAATGTAACATTAGCTAGGTTTTTCTTTTCTTGTTCAATCAATTCAGGTTTTGCATTTTCTACAAACTTTTTATTATCTAAACGAGATTTCGAGACATCTAGAGTTTTACTGAGTTCAGTTAATTTTTTGTTCAATTTTTTCTTTTCGACCTCAATATCAATATACTCTCCGGGAACTAGTCCAAACTTAAAGTTTCGATGCTGAAAAACTACTAAATTCTTCTCTCTAGAAAAGAGATCACTATCTTTCTTAACGGTACACTTTGTGAGTACCTCTAACTGCATTATGAACCAGTCCTCAAAATTCGTAGAACTATAAAGCTCAATAGATTGTGAATTTTTAAGTCCATACGTAACTTTAAAGTTTCGTATCTGACTAATTATATTTTTCAGTGCTTCTACTTCTTGTGTATCATTTTGATTGATCTTATATTTATCTGGCCATACATTGTCAATTAGTAAAGTTTCATCAAATGAACTCCATAATTCCTCTGTGATGTGCGGCATTGCTGGATTTAAAATCTTTAATGATTTTAAAAATACAGATCTCAGGACATAGCTAGTTTCATTTTTATTAATATTGTTTGTAATAAGATTTTTAGATAATTCAAAATACCAATCAAACAGATCTGACCATAGAAAATTATAAAATACTTTATAGGCATCAGATACTTTATAGTCATTGAATAAGAGTTCGAATTCATTTAATACTTGGTTAAATCTTGTGAGTATCCATATATTTTCCTTACTTATAATCTCATCATTTTTTAGAACATCAGAATCATCTGTATAAAGATGTACAAATTTTGCAGCATTCCAGATCTTGTTACCAAATTTTTTGGCTGCTACAGTCCACTCTTCATCGAATGGAACATCTTGACCTGGTGATGCCTTTTCTATTAAAGAAAATCTAAGTGCATCCGCACCATGATTTACAGATAACTCTAGAGGGTCAATTGTATTACCTAAACTTTTAGACATTTTACGACCTTTTGAATCTCTTACTAAACCATGAATTAATATATCTTGAAAAGGTACTTCTTTCTGAACATGTAAACCCATCATTATCATCCTGGCTACCCAGAAAAATATGATATCAAATCCTGTCACTAGTAATGAAGTTGGATAATATTGTTTTAGTTTATCGGTATCCTCTGGCCAACCAAGGGTTGAAAATGGCCACAATGCTGATGAGAACCATGTATCGAGGACATCTTCATCTTGAATAAGAGCTATCTCGTTCGATAGATTATTTTTACTTCTCACATCTTCTTCTGATAAACCAACATATATGTTCCCATTATCGTCATACCATGCTGGAATTCTATGTCCCCACCATATCTGTCTTGATATACACCAGTCTTGAATGTTGTACATCCATTCAAAATAAGTCTTTTCCCAGTTTTTTGGGATGAACTTAATTTCATCGGTCTCGACAGCTTTAATTGCATCCTTAGCAATATCTTTGGTTTTAACAAACCATTGTTCTGTAATCATGGGTTCAAGTATGCTTTTTGACCTATCTCCTATTGGTATTTGATTTGTATAATCATCGATCTTCTCAACTTGATCAAGCTTTTGTAATTCTTGAATAATTATTTTTCTTGCTTCGAACCTATCAAGCCCCCTTAAGTTTTTGGGAATAAACTCATCATTTGAAATTGAACCATCAAGATTCATACAGCTGATTAACTCTAGTGAGTGCTTAATGCCAATCTCGTAATCATTAAAATCATGTGCTGGTGTAATTTTTACACAGCCTGATCCAAATTCGATATCAACATATTCATCTGCAATTATTGGAACTTCTCTATTAACCAAAGGGATGATTGCTTTTTTGCCGATTAAGTTTTTATACCGTTCATCATTAGGATTAACAGCAATTGCTGAATCTCCTAATAATGTTTCTGGACGTGTTGTTGCAATTACTAAATGCTCATCTCCTACTTTGTATCTGAGATTCCATAGTTTTCCCTGCTTAGAAGTCATGTTTACCTCCAGATCGGAGACTGCAGACATGAGTGTTGTATCCCAGTTAACCATCCGAGTTCCTTTGTAAATCAGATCTTTTTCGTACAAATCGATGAACACCTGCTGAACGGCATCGGAAAGACCTTCATCCATAGTAAATCTTTCCATACTCCAATCACAGCTCATACCAAGTGTTTTCATTTGATTTGAAATATTCTCACCAGATGTCTCTTTCCACTTCCATACCTCATCAATAAATTTGTCTCTGCCGAGTAACTCTTTACTTGTGCCTTGAGCAGATAGTTCTTTTTCAACAAGTAATTGTGTAATAATTCCTGCATGATCTGTTCCGGGAACCCATAATGTTTCAAACCCATTTAGCCTTTTATATCTAACTAGAACGTCAATAATAGAGTGTTCCAAGGCATGCCCCATGTGTAGAGATCCAGTTACATTTGGTGGAGGGATAACTATAGAAAATTGCTTATCTGAAGGTTTAGGCTTAAATTTATTTTGGTCTGCCCAGACTTGTTGCCATTTTTTTTCTATTTTTAGAGGCTCGTATTGTTCATCTCGCATGTAACTATGCAGGTTTTGAATTTTTAGAATCTTTGTTTGAATTTAAAACTAGTTTGGGCTGGATACCATCAAGAACATTTTCTTTATCTAAGATAATCTGATCTATATCTTTTCTTGATGGAGATTCATACATTTCATTTAATAGTATTTTTTCGAGTATTGACCTTAAGCCTCTTGCTCCTGTATTTCTTTCCAGTGCTAAGTCAGCAAGAGCATCAAGTGAGTCATCTGTAAATATTAAATCAATCTCATCTAACGCAAACATTTTTTTAAATTGTTTAGTAATTGCATTCTTTGGCTCTGTCAAAATTTTAATAAGTGACTCTTTTTCCAATTCATTTACATTCGTGACAATAGGAAGTCTTCCAATAAACTCTGGAATTAAACCAAACTTTATTAAATCTTTAGTCTCAACATTTTGAAATATTTCATTTTGATTTATTTTGCTAGTGCCATCTAAGGAAGCTGAGAAGCCAATTGAATTCTCACCTAATCTCTTAGTAATAATTTCTTCAAGCCCATCAAATGCACCACCAACAATAAATAAGATGTTAGTCGTATCAATTTGGAGATACTCTTGTTGAGGATGTTTTCTACCACCTTGGGGTGGAACCTGGGCTACCGTACCTTCTAATATTTTTAACAGCGCTTGCTGGACTCCCTCACCGGATACGTCTCGTGTTATTGAAGGATTATCAGATTTTCTGGTAATCTTGTCTATTTCATCAATGTATATTATGCCTTTTTCTGCTTTTTGGATATCAAAATCTGCAGCATTTATTAGTGAAAGTAATATGTTTTCAACATCTTCACCAACATAACCCGCTTCAGTAAGCGTAGTAGCATCCGCTATAGCAAATGGTACATTTAATATCTTTGCAAGCGTTTGTGCCAATAAGGTTTTACCGCTTCCTGTTGGTCCTAAAATTAGAACATTTGATTTTTGTATTTCGAGATCATCTTTAATTGTGTCGTCTTTATAAATTCTTTTGTAGTGATTATAAACAGCAACCGCAAGGGTTTTCTTTGCATCGTTTTGACCTATAACAAATTCATTTAAAGAATGATTAATTTCTTTAGGTAATGGAAGATTTACTTCGTCGGTGTTTTCAATTGAGTCAATTTTCTCTTCTTCAATGATTTCAGTACAAAGCTCTATACATTCATCACAAATGTAAACACCTGGACCAGCAATTAATTTAATTACTTGTTTCTGAGATTTTCCACAGAAACTACATTTTAGAGGTTCGGATGACGATTCTTTATTAGCCATATTTACTACCCTGTTATTTTATTTTTTGTCGACTAACTCCCTTTGAGTTAGTACTTCATCTACTATACCGTATTCTAAAGCTTCTTGTGCGGTCATCCAAAAATCCCTATCTGTATCAGCTGTAACTTTTTCTACATCCTGATTGGTAAAATCTGCCAGTAATTGGTTTAATTGAGTTCTCATTGACACAATTAAGTCAAAATTTCTCTCCATATCAGCAACAGTACCCTCCATACCTCCAGATGGTTGATGGAGCATAATTCTTGCATTTGGAAGACTGTATCTTTTACCTTTAGCTCCACCAGCTAGAATTACTGATGCAGCAGAAGCTGCAAGCCCCATACAGACTGTTGAAATATCTGGTCTGATATAGTTCATTGTGTCAAAAATTGTAAACAATGAAGTAATAGATCCACCTGGTGAGTTGATATACATAAAAATATCTTTTTCAGGATCTTCTGATTCTAGATGTAATAACTGAGCCATAATTGAGTTAGCCACACCGTCATCGATCGGCGTACCAAGAAAAATAATTCTATCTTTCAATAGCCTTGAATATATATCAAAAGCTCTTTCTCCCCTACTGGTATTTTCAATAACTGTAGGTATTACATAATTTGAAGGTATTTTTTCCATTTTATTCTTCCTCTCCTAAATCTGTATCTCTATTGTATACATCCTGTAGGTATACTTTTTCGCCGTCCTTATCAACTGATATACCTTGTTGTAATATATGAAGCATAGCTTTATTACGAAGAGATTCAGCTTCTAAATTCAACCTATGGCTACTTTGATCAGAATCTTCCGCATCATCTTTGTGGGTAACCATGTGTTCGTCAACCAATGCGATATCTTTCTCGTCAAGCTTCATGTCTAAATCTGCGATAACTTTATCAAGTATTAGTACCATTGTTAAATTTCTTGAAGCTTGTTTATTAAGGTCATCTCTGAGTGTTTCTTCAGTTAATCCAGTAATTTTAAAATAATCTTCTAATTGAATATTGCTTTGCTTTAATTCATTTAGAAAATTTTGTAGAATACTGTCCATTTCTGCAATTACTAATTGTTCAGGAAGTTTCATGTCTACCTCTTCAATTAATTTATTTGTAAGTTGACCTTGATACTGAGATGCTATCTGTTGTTTTTTAACATTCTCAATATTTGCTACCAGTTCTTTTTTTAGGGAATCAACATTCTCAAACTCTGTAGTATCAGAAACCCATTCATCAGTTAATTCAGGTAATATTTTTTCTCTAACTTCCTTTAATAAAACAGTCACCTCAACATTCTCTTCATTAAGTTGTGGGATTGAATCATTAAATTTTATAATGGCCCCAGGTGCAACTCCTTCAAGTTTGGAGTCTAAAGATGGAGTAAGAGCACCAGTTCCGACTTCATAAAGGTAGTCATTATATGTAAAATCTTTTACTTCAACACCATTTTTTG
The DNA here is from genome assembly GCA_963979435.1 of uncultured Candidatus Actinomarinales bacterium. Classification (GTDB taxonomy): domain Bacteria; phylum Actinomycetota; class Acidimicrobiia; order Actinomarinales; family Actinomarinaceae; genus Actinomarina. The sequence goes on from CAXBVE010000030.1 coordinate 6,238, forward strand.
TTGCTGATAAATTCATCATCGCATAGTCTCCAGAATTGAGGGGCCTCTCAACTTTAGAGACCTCTGCGAATTGTGATTTTATTCTCTCTATCTGATCTGCGATTTCCTCATCTGTAGGTGCAATTGAATCAACCTCAACTGTTTGACTGAGTTTTGGTAATTTTGAAAGCGTAGGCCAGAGAGTAATCAAAACATTTACATCAAAATGACTTTTTTCTTTTTTAATTTCTTTAATGGCGGGTCTAGTTGCTGGTGATATTTCTTCATCATTGAGAATAGAAAATAATGTTTGTGGTAAAAATAGTTCTATAGCTTCTTCATTTATATAATCTTCTCCGACTTCCCTTTTTACAATATTGGCAGGAATTTTTCCAGTCCTGAATCCGTCCACTTTAATTTGTTTACCAATTTTTTTTATGGCTTCATCTCTATGATCATCTAAGTCTTCAAGTTCGACCTTGATTTCAAGATTCTTTTCGAATTCTGATTCTTTTTTAATCTTATATTTCAATTTTCTCCTTAATTAATAAAGTTAGGGTGATCGACGGGATTCGAACCCGCGACATCCTGGACCACAACCAGGTGCTCTAACCAACTGAGCTACGACCACCACGCGCGCTCTCGATAGGACTCGAACCTATAACCTACAGATTAGAAGTCTGTTGCTCTATCCATTTGAGCTACGAGAGCCTCGAGCGGGTGAAGGGGATCGAACCCTCATAGCCAGCTTGGAAGGCTGGAGCTTTACCACTAAGCTACACCCGCTAAGTTTTAGTAAATACTATGAGTTCTATGCTTCACATACTCCTAATAAATCTTAATCTTATAAACTTATAGTACTTTTGCACCAGACCAAAGTAAGATGCAACTATTAAATCCA
>CAXBVE010000031.1:0-6665 GCA_963979435.1 uncultured Candidatus Actinomarinales bacterium
TTTGCTGCAGTCTTGATTGCGTACAAAATAAAATAACTCATGACACAGAAAAGACTTCTTATTGCAAACCGAGGTGAAATAGCTCTTCGTATAATACGTTCTGCTAAAGAAATGGATTTGCATACAATTGCTGTTTATTCAGATGTAGATACTGACTCACTTCATGTAAAGAGAGCGGATGAATCATATTATCTTGGTGGATCTCTCCCAGCAGAAAGCTACAGAAATATTAAGTCACTAATGAAGGCTATAGAAGAAACCAACGCAGATTTAGTACATCCAGGATATGGATTTCTTGCTGAAAATGCTGATTTTGCAAAAGCAGTCCAAAAAAAAGGCGTCATATGGATAGGTCCCAACGCAGAAACAATAAAATCAATGGGTGACAAAATCGAATCACGTAAATTGATTTCCAAAGCAGGATTACAACCAGTTCCAGGACAATTAAAACCATCAAGGACTAAAAGAGAAGCATTAAAAGATGCTAATAAATTTGGCTATCCAGTCGCCTTAAAGGCAGCTCACGGTGGTGGTGGTAAAGGGTTACGAATTGTCAAGAATGATGATGAGTTGGATGAAAACTTTGAAATTGTAAAAAGAGAGAGCGAAGCATATTTTGGTTCAGACCAGGTTTATGTTGAGAAATTTATTAAACCAGCAAGACATGTTGAAACTCAAATTCTCAGTGATAAATTTGGAAATCACATCTACCTAGGAGAGAGAGACTGCTCTCTGCAAAGAAGAAATCAAAAACTTATTGAAGAAAGTCCCCCAATTTGGCTTTCAGAGTATGGGCAGGAAAAACTCAGAGAAGCAACTATGAAAATTGCTAAAACTTCTAATTATATTAATGCTGGAACAGTTGAGTTTTTAGCAGACGCAGATGAAAATTTTTACTTTCTTGAGATGAATACAAGATTACAAGTGGAGCATACTGTGACAGAAATGCGATATGGAATTGATATCGTTAAAGAACAAATTAAGATTGCTCTTGGTAACTCGCTCGAGGATTTTGTTGTTGAACCAAGAGGACACAGTATTGAATTCAGAATTAATGCTGAAGATCCAAATAATAATTTCTTGCCCACTCCAGGAACAATTACTGAGTACAGAGAACCTATGGGTAATGGAGTACGTGTAGATGGATGGGTTAAAACGGGAACAGCAATCTCACATTTTTATGACAATTTAATTGCAAAATTGATTGTTTGGGGTGTTTCAAGAGAAGAGGCTTTATCTAAAGGACAACGCTGTTTAGAGGAATATATTGTCGGGGGAATACCTACAACAATCAATGTGTTGTCTGATGTCCTTAAAACTAAAGAATTTAAAGAGGGCAGAATACATGTTAAGTTTTTAGAGGAAAACTTTAAGATTAAAGAAATCGAGGAAGAGATTTCAACCGACAGACCAAGTAAAGTAAATATCTCTTTAGATGAGACAGGATCCCCAACTCTAGCTCCCCAACCACCCAAAAAAATAGGTATGGACCTAACTGGAAGTATCAAGAATCCTGGAATAATAACTGCAGGAATGCAGGGTACAATCATGGACACTATGACCAAAAAAGGGAAAAAAGTTAAAAAAGGAGATTCACTATTTGTCTTAGAAGCAATGAAGATGGAAAACGTGATTACAGCCCCAATCAATGGAACTATTAAAGAATTCAATATAAAAAAAGGTCAGCCTGTAAATAAAGGTGACGTACTTGTCGAAATAGAGTTGTAATGACAAGTATTTATGGTGTCGGCGTAGACCAAGTTAATCTAGACAGGATAAGAAAACTATTAAATAAAAATAAATCTAAATTCGAAACTAGATGTTTTACAAAGAATGAAATACTTTATGCAAATAGATTTAATGATCCATCAAAAAGGTTAGGTGCAAGATTTGCAGGTAAAGAAGCTGTAATGAAATCTTTAGGAAAAGGGTGGAGACAGCTGAATTGGAAAGAAATAGAAATTACTGGTGGAGGGAAACCCACTGTAATTCTTCATGGGAAAGCAGCCGAACTTGCTTCAAGTCAGAATATAAAAGATGTACACATCTCTCTATCCCACGAACAAAAAATGGCAATTGCTTTCGCAGTCTCTGAGGTAGCGTAATGGGTTGGATTGGTATGTTTCCTGGTCAGGGTTCTCAAGAACCTGAAATGGGCAAAGAGCTTCTAGAAAAGTATCCAGAACTTTTAATCGATATTTTTGATGAATCCCTTGGATGGTCTCTAAGTGACGTAATCAATGAAGGCGATTCTGACTTGATTAAAAAAACTAATATTGCCCAACCTTATATATTTGCTATTTCTTATTGCTACGGATTAGAAGCTATTCAGAAGTTTGGTAATGCAGATGCTTTAATTGGCCACTCCCTTGGTGAGTATACGGCTTTAGCTATTAGCGGATTTTTTGATTACGTAGATGCGTTAAAAATTATTTCTGTACGGGGAGAGGCAATGCAAGAATCTGTTGAGAATTCTGATACAGGAATGGCAGCAGTATTAACTACAGACTTAGATGCTACGTTAAAAGAAATTGAGGTTTTAAACTCTCAAGATATTGAAGTATGGATATCAAATTACAATGATGCTTCACAAATAGTTATTAGTTCAAGTAATGAAAATCTAGAGTATCTTAAGTCTAATTCTAAAGCACTAAGTGCAAGAAGAGTCATTCCACTTGAAGTTGCTGGTGCTTTTCATACAAAAATTGTTTCTCCAGCAAAACCAAAACTTGCAGAAGCCCTTGAACAGGTTGAATTAAAAGAGGGAACAATACCGGTTTATATGAATGTTGATGCAGATCTTGCGAATATAGATACCTTAAAGAATCGTTTAGTTAATCAAATAGATAATTCTGTCTTATTTTACGACCAAATACTAAAGATAGAATCTGAAATTAAACCCAATGAATGGATACATATTGGTCCAGGCAATGTAACTGCAGGAATGGTTAAGAAGTCTATATCTAGTAAAGAAATTAGAGTAATTAACTCACTAGAGTCTTTAAGTAAATAGTTGGGAGAAATTTTGAAGTCGACAATAACAGGCTGGGGTAAGTGTGTCCCCGACAATGTAGTAACTAATGATGATATGGCAACATTTATTGATACTTCTGATGAATGGATACAACAACGAACAGGTATTAAGGAAAGAAGATTTTCACACGTAAACAACTCTGATATGGCAACTGTTGCTGGCCTACAGGCAATAGCTACTGCTGGTCTACAACCAGAAGATATCGATGTTGTAATTCTTGCAACCTGTACACCAGATAGCATTGTTCCATCTGCCGCATCACACGTACAGAAAAAAATGGGTTGCGTCAATGCCATTGTGTATGATGTAAATGCAGCTTGTGCTGGTTTTCTTTATGCGATGCAACAAGCAAAAGCTTTTATCGAGAGTGGAATTTATAAAAATGCAGTGGTCATTGGTTCAGAACACATAACATGGCTTCTTGATTGGTCTGACCGTAATACAGCTGTTCTTTTCGGTGATGGTGCAGGGGCAATGGTTGTGCAACCAAGTAATGATGAATCTGAAGGAGAGATTTATTCATTTAAAAATGGTTTGAGTTCTGACAAGTTAGAAATTTTAGAAATTCCCAACTTTGGATCAGCTATGAACAGGTTTACTCCGTATGCTGCTGCTGAGATCAATTGGACATTTGATGGACAGGAAATATTTAAAAATGGTATACGTGCAATGGGAAATGCATCTGAAGAAGCTATTGCAGCTTCGGGTCTTACTAAAGAAGATATAGATCTTCTAATTCCACATCAAGCAAATTTAAGAATAGTTGAAGGCCTTGAGAGAAACCTAAAACTCCCTAATGCTAAAACCTTAAAATATGTACACAAATATGGAAATACTTCTGCTGCTTCTATCCCTCTAGCTTTTGTTGACGGAATAGAAGATGGTTCAATAAAAGGTGGAGAAACAATTGTCATCACTGCTGTTGGGGCAGGACTTGCTTGGGGTGCCGCAGCAATTAAATTAGGTCAACGTGTCACACCTTTGGGTGAATCAGACGCAGCTTTACAAGAATTTGATGGAACTGGTGTAGATGTGATACAAGAATCAATTGATTATTTCGTTAATAGAAAAAAAGAAAGCTAATGATGAAAACAGCTTTAGTAACAGGTGGTTCAAGAGGTATCGGCAAAGCTATTGCCCAAAAACTTTCTGAAACCTCTAATGTTGCTGTTGGCTACTCTAACTCTAAAGAGCAGGCGGTCGAAGTCGTTAACTCAATTCAAGCTAACGGTGGAAATGCTATAGCCGTTCAGATTGATGTCACAGATAATGATTCAGTTGAGAAATGTTTTGAACTGATTGAAAAAGAGTTCTCATCAGTTGAGATCTTGGTAAACAATGCAGGAATCACAAAAGATAATATTTTTCCAAGATTGAAACAAGATGACTGGGATTCAGTTATCGATACAAACTTAACAGGATCTTTTCGCACTTCACAAAGAGCTATAAAAGGTATGATGAAAAATAAATGGGGACGAATACTTTTTATTTCATCTGTCGCTGGAATTAGTGGGAACACGGGACAATCAAATTACGCTGCATCTAAAGCTGGCATGATAGGTTTGGCAAAAACAATAAGTAAAGAACTCGGTTCAAGAAACATTACATCTAACGTTATTGCCCCAGGTTATATCGATACTGACATGACATCTTTCCTTAATGACGAACAAAAAGAAGAGATTATAGGCCAACTTTCGATAAAGAGAGTGGGTAAACCAGAAGATATTGCAAACATGGTAGCGTTTTTATGTTCAGATGAGTCAGAATATATAACGGGACAGGTTTTTCCAGTTGATGGAGGACTGACAACTTAAGTTAAGGGGGAGTAATCATGGAAGTAAATGAAGTTTTTGAAAAAGTTAAGCATCTCTTTGTAGATGAACTCGGCATTGATGCTGAAAAAGTCACTATGGAAGCAAAGCTTGAAGAGGATTTAGATATTGATTCATTAGGTATAGTTGAAGTTGTTATGGCATTTGAAGATGAGTTTGAGATTGAAATAGATGATGAAGAACTTACAGATGTTGGAACAGTTGGTCAAGCTGTCAACTTACTGCATTCTAAAATATAAGTAATCATGTCTAAAAGACGTGTTGTAATCACTGGTTTAGGAACAATAAATCCATTAGCCAATAATGTACCGGATACTTGGGAGAGTTTAATTAATGGTGAATCAGGTATTGACACTATAACTGCTTTTGATACAAGCGAACTCCCCGTGTCTTTTGCTGGCGAAGTGAAGAACTTTGATGCAAATGAATATATGGGTAAGCAACAAGCTCGTAAATTAGATAAATCATCACAGCTCTCAATATTTGCAACTGAGGAAGCTCTAAAAGATGCAAATTTAAATACTGATGAACGTTTAGGTCCCAATGTAGGGATTGTTTTCGGAACAGGTATTGGTGGGATTGGTTCTACAGAGCAGGCAGTTAGAACTTTTGATGAAAGAGGAGCTTCAAGAATCAATCCTCTAGCCATAACTCAGTTGATGCCTAATTCAAGTACTGGTCAGGTTGCTATTAAGTATGGTATAGAGGGACCCTCTCTAACAGTTACAACTGCTTGTGCAGCTTCTGCAAATGCAGTCGGTGAGGCTAAAAATATGATACAAAATGGAATTGTGGACATGGTCATAACTGGAGGAACTGAATCTGGAACTACTGCCATGACAATAGGGGCGTTCGCTCAAATTAGAGCACTTTCGACTAACAATGAAAACCCGACAGAAGCTTGTAAGCCTTTTGATAAAGATAGAGATGGTTTTGTTATGGGAGAGGGATCAACAGTTTTAGTCATGGAAAGTGAGGAGTCTGCAATTAACAGAGGTGCTGAAATATATGGATATGTTGCTGGTTATGGTGCAACTACTGATGCATTTCATATCACTGCTCCTGCTGAAGGTGGAAAAGGTGCCGTAGTTGCTATGCAAAAAGCAATTGCTGATGCAGGTTTAACAATAGATGAAGTTGATTACATTAATGCCCATGGAACGTCGACACCAGCAAATGACAAAAATGAAACTGCAGCAATAAAAACTGTCTTTGGAGAACGAGCTTATGAAATAGACATTTCATCTACAAAGTCTATGACTGGTCATCTACTTGGTGGTGGAGGTGCGTTTGAAGCTATGGTCTCAGTTCTAACCCTCAAAAATGGAGTTATCCCACCTACTATAAATTTAAATAATCCTGATGAAGAATGTGATTTAAAATACACCCCAAATAATGCCATAAAAAAGGAACTATCAACAGCAATGTCCAATTCTTTTGGATTTGGTGGACACAATGGAGTACTTGTCTTTAAAAAGGATTAACTGAATATATACTTTATATCTCAAGAAATGTAAGGCAACTATCGTCCAGATACAAAACCGCCATATACATCTTCATCAAGCTCTATCTCTAAAAAGTTAATACTATTTTGAGCTTCACCATTTGGGTGAAACACCTCAATTACAATAGGTACCCAACCAAGTTCAAGTCCTTCCGGTGGTTCAACTATTAATCCATGGTCTAGCTCCGCAAGCCTTACATTAGTTAAGCTTTTTGGTGTAGGTATAAACTCTTGACTACTATCCCAGTTAGATTGTATGTTTTCTATTTGCTTTTGTAATTCATCTAGATACTCA
>CAXBVE010000032.1:0-6339 GCA_963979435.1 uncultured Candidatus Actinomarinales bacterium
ATCCCAGTTAGATTGTATGTTTTCTATTTGCTTTTGTAATTCATCTAGATACTCACTTGTGTATACATCTGGATAATCAACTTTAAGTTCTTGAAAGGTTGGCTGGTCTTTAAACCTATACCACCTATAGCGAACTGTACTCCCATCGTCGAGAAAAGTTTCATAAATAGTTTCGTCGCATCCATCACTATCACACAACCAGCAGGTGTAATTAATTGGGTCTGTGCTGATGCCAAAATTCTCTAAATCATTTTCCATAACTGTTTGTTCAAGTTCTAGGTCTTCTTCACTCTCTATGTGTGGTGTAAAGTTAACAACATTTTCAAGATTACTGTACTGCAAATCAATCAACTCTTCAGGGGCTTGATCTCTGCTTACAGAAGTAAACCGATAATCCTCGATGTTGTCTGCCTCTGTTACTTTATAGTAAGTATTTACATCTCTTTGGTTTTCTTTAACTCCGGTCCAATCCCAATAGGTATTTGTTTCTCCATATTCGTTTTGTTCTGCTTTTAGCCTTAGATTCCACTCCAATGTAAAAGATGAAAATTCTGATAAATCTTCGACATCTTCAAGACTAAGTGCTGTTGGAGAGAGGTTGGGATTAGCTTTTTGCCCCTCTTCTATAATTAATTGATCAGAGTAATCGTCAATGCTTGTCTGCGAAAAATCTTTTTTTCCAGATAGCAAATCTTGAAAATGATTGTAAAGACGAACATCATAAAATCTTCCATCAAGAGTAAAGAACTCTTTATCTTTTTTATTTGGAACATTTGGTGGAAATACCTTTACAAAAAGATCTCCATTATTATCTCTATAGGAAAATGCAGGAACAGGTTCCATTTCTGAACCCATAGCCGCATAACTTTGGGTCTTATAAGCTAGTGTATTCTTCTCTTCCACCCAAAATGGATCTTCACTTTCATAATCATAATTATTTGCAGAATCTCTATACCAATCAAGGTTAGTTATATATCCATCGAGTTCTTCTTGAGAAATCTCACCTTGTAAATATTTTTTAGCAATTTCTTTTGTCTGGTCTGAGTAAGCTGCATAGTACTCATATATATTCCACGTATCCATTCTTCTATACCAAAATTCTGGGACATATGCCCATGTAGGTCCACTAAATTGTGCTGAATTCATAAAAAATGTCCATGTCAATTTTCCAATATCTTCGGAAGGCTCTTCTACAAGCTCTCTATAATCTCCACCAATAAGAGGTAGGGCAAACCAACCATGGCCAAAATAAATTCCACCATCATCATCAAACGTATTTTGCTGTTCATCAAAAGATATAAGATTTGGTGTATTAAGAACCCTATTTGTTATCTGTATTCCACCGTAGCACTCGCAATCAGTTCTTCTTTCAAAAAATCCCCAACCATAGTACGAACTATCCGGTGAATAGAACTGAGTAGCTCCACTAGCCATATACTTAGGAAACTTTGTGCGCCCTACTTTATGATTAACGTATAAACCACCTTCAATAGAACCCCCACCAGGGCCAAATGGGTGGGAATCTGGAGCTTGAATCCATTGTCCCCACAGGCCATTTTGTGCATCTGGTGCTACATCATAAAATGAAAATATTCGGTCATAAAATGATAGTCCATAAAGGTCTCTCCTCTGGGATTCAGGCTTAAATATGTCTGACGTCTGAAGAACATCCCCTCCGATAGAAAAATAAACATGTCCATTTGGTGAGCACTGAATGTTTCCATCTTGGTACTGTTGATGTTTAGTAAAATATTGTTGATTCAGTTCTTCATCTATACCTAAATCAGAAAGAGATTCTTTTTCATAATATTCGCCTGCAATTCTACCTTCAAAAAAACAGTGCTCAGCTAAAAAGGTTCCTGGAATGTGCTCAGAATAATCAGGTAAATTTTCCTCATCTATTATCTCATAATATTCTTCTGATTCCTCATCCTCTGTAGTTTCCTCTTCAATTTCTTCAGCTTCTGGTCCTGGATTTTCATCCTTTTGTGTTTCTGATGTAATAATTTCTGATTCTGGAGATGGTATTTCTTCTAAAAGTTGTGACTCAATATTTTCATTTGTAGTCTCCTCTGAATCAGAGGAACAAAAATTTAATAAAAGTATAAAAACTAAGAAGCTAAATTTTTTCACTAATAAAGCTTAGCTTCATTTTTAATCTATTTTTATGTAATAAAGATACGTTCATTCTCACTAGTAGGGTAAATGTTCAGTTTTTCTTTTACTCACCTTAAAATTAACTCTGGAAAAGATGATTATGAGTTTTATAGTTTATAATAATAATCGTGAAAAAAATTCTATTTGTAATAATGTCCTTACTGCTGACGCTATGTGGTGGTGATGACCTTCCAGAATCTACGACAGTTATATCAGACCAAGAATGTTTAAGTGCCTCTGAAATTAAAGAAATAGAATTAAGTATCAGTGAAAGTGAGATTTCTCTAGGTGAAGATATAACTCAACCTGAAAATGGAGAGACGATCGAGGAACTTAATGCAATTTTAGAAAAATTTCAAAGTGAGCTTACTGAACTAAAGAACTTCAGCAATGAAAATTCTCAATATATTGAAGAATTAAATAAACAAGTTGAGAATTTAAAAATGAAGACAGGTGTTAATTATGATGACGTTGATTTTGAAAATTTTGGTCAGGACAGCATTCTCGAGGAACTTTTTAATGGCACTATAAACGTTTTAGAAGCAAAACCTTCATTGACTGAAGAAGAGGAAGAAAAGTTAATTTTGGCCCAAGACAAGGCAAATTTACTCAATGCAACTATGGAACTTTATTATATACAAGGAAATGATAATCCGAGAGTTTCACAACTAGAAGAAGAAATAATTGAAATAGAAAAAAAGATAAATATTAACTCACCAGATAATGAGAGTGAACTTGAAGAAATCCAAGAATTTATAACTGCTCAGCAGAATCTTTTGTCTTCTTTTCCACCTTGTGATGATATAGTAATTTCAGCTGATGGAGCTGATGGAGCTGATGACTCTCTTGGATCTACTACTTCTTTTTACCGAACAGAAGGATGTTACGACATTGAAATTTTTGGTCCACTAAGTAGTAGATTATTAGCTCTTTATGAACTTCGAATAGTTATTGAAGCACACTTGAATGAACGCCTTGAAGACTTCCCTGAAGACAGAAAGGATGAATACGAAAGAGAAGCAGAGTATGATTTTATTGAAAATATAGATCTTGGTTCTCTAGATAATATTGTTATCAGTGATACAAAAATAAAAAATCTACTTAAAGGTGACAGACTTAAGCCAACTCCTGAAGGTTTAACATTTATTAGATCATATTTAGATCAAACTAAAGAAGAGATAGAAATTCTAAAAACTAAACTACTTCCTCTTTGTGGAGAAGGAGAAATTGGTAAAGAGATTGGGTCATTTTCTGATGAAGAATCATCCCTGACTTCTAATGCAGGTAGGAGTTTAAACATCAATAGATTGTGCGATATACAAAATGGAAATCTAAATTGCTCTACTCCAAATCTTTTTGAACCACAACGGGCAGATAGTTGTGATGCTTCAGTTTCAGATAATAGTTTTACTAATCCTCAAGAGGTTGAGCGATTCTTTCCAACGAGTATATATAGAACTGAATATATGCGTAGATCTTTCGGAACAAGATATGCAGATAATCAGTATGAAATTTATTTCAACCCAGAGGTAATTTTCGCCGATGAAGCAACACAGGTAACTATTGTAGATGATAAATCTTCTAGAAATGGTCTTACAAAACTGGAATTAGAAGACTCATTTTCTTCATCACAAAAGGGGAACTCTGAAAAAGCATATGTTTATGATGATGGAACTCATGGTGATACCGTTAAAGGAGATGGTGTTTATACAAATAACTGTATAACTGTTGCGAAGACAGTTAGTTTCAATAACACTGTATATGAAAAAATTAATAAACTGTATATCTTAGATCCTGCACTAAGAGATAGTGAAGAGATTTATCAAATAAGTGAAAATGTTGTACTAACTGATTCAGGTATGTTTCTCAACATTGGTTATGACTATACACAGTACGATAACTTTAATAATCCAATTGTCTTTTCCCCAAACGATGATTCACTGCTTTATCGCTATGTGTTTAAATTATTTGATGACAATATCAATATGATAGTTATTAAACCACGAGAAGATTTTTCAAGAGGTCATATGATGAGACTTAATGACCATATTCGTGGAACAGGTTTTTATCATGATTACTATCTTAAAAATGGTGATCCCTCTCCTGCTAAATCAACAGATATAAAATTTGGCCCATGGATTGATGGTAAGGCTCACATGGAGCTTCAAGCTGTTCTCATGATGGGAGATACCACTATGTCAGCTTTCTTACATGAATATGAACATTCTATTTTTGGTCAAACAGATGGTGGTATTAGTGATCCTTTCCCAGCTCCAAATAGAGGTTCTCTTTCTGATGATGGTCAACATTTAACCCCTCACACTACAGCTATAAATTCCTTACAGGGCGGATTTAAAATCCTAATGCCTGATGGCCGTAATTATAAGAATGTAAAAATTTCAAAAAATATATCAAATACAGTAGATACAAAATTGGTATTCCAAGATGGAAAATTTAAAGCTGTAGCCATTGACAGCATAATTAAACAAACGAGTGATATTTTTCTATATGCTGCTGGTGTCATGAAAGCAAATGAAGTTTCAGAAACATATTACAATTTAGTAAATCCCTCAATTCAAGGTTGTGTTGAAACTAAGTTTGAGTATATCTGTAATGAAGATAATGAAGTTTTTGCAGAAGAAGTAATTTCATGGGATATTGGTGATTATATAGAGCACTTTGGTCCACGTTCTTATGCCTATGGTGATGAACCAAAACAACTCAATGTAGCAATAGTTAATATTGCTGAGAGACCATTCAGCGAGGCAGAAATCGTATTCAACAGCGGTATACAGGAAAACTTAATCAACTCAGAACCCAATAACTCTTGGAGAGATTACAGATTATCAATGAACTACGCTTGGGATAATAAGGCAAATGCAAATATTAACTTAAAGGAATTACTTTTAGACTCTTCAAGCTACATAGGCTTAAGTAAAATAGAAAATACCAAGATTGAAAATGGCTCTATAAAAGTATCGAACATAGATCTTTATAAAGAACTCTTCTTTAAAGCTCTGGAAGACAACTCATTACAATTTATAGAAGAAGCAATTGAACTCATACCAAATCTTCCACATGCTTATCTAGTTAAAGGTTTAATAATGGAAAAAAACGGATGGTCCAACTCTGTCAAGCCTGAAGATGCTTACAATTCATTTACTAAAGCTTATGATGTAGCCAATAGTATTAATGGAGGTAATGCTTTTCTTAACACAGTTTTGAATGAAAGAGTCAACATAAATAGAGATAATGGCATTGATAAAGCTCAGTTAGATAAAGATTTACTTGAGTTAAAAGAGTTTGCTTCTGCAGCATCATGGGAAGCTGTAGCACTTTTACAAGCCTATCTCGATGAACTAACAACCACAGTGTGTTTTGCAAATAAGGAACAACTAAATGTAGAACTAAAAGATTGTAGGCTAGAAAATGTAAGACAAGATCCGGTTAAATTGGGGGGCGCAGTAGATGGAAGTAATCCATTTTGGTGGGATAGTAACTTTGAAAGTTTTATGCGTACCCATAATGGGCTTGCAAACAATTATGCAGATATTGCTATAGCCTATTTACAGGAAGGGAAAGAACAAGAATCTTTATTTTACTTCTTTAAATCTTTAGAAATATTGAGAACCGCAGTCAGTTATGACCCCACAGACATTTGGACTAGGTTTACATATCAATCAATTATGCGTATTTATGAAAACCTTAATCTTCATCCAGCTTTGGATGAAGAGGAAAGAGCAATAGCAGAGGCTTTGCGTCAGTATTACTTCATAAAAGAAAAAGATGTTTTCGATGTAAGTTGTGAGAGATTTAAAGGTACTTTTCTTTCCGGCGGAACGGTTGGAGGTGCTGATGGAAGATTTTATGTAGCAGATTATTATTGTGGAAGGCCTAATACATATTTACCAGTAGAAAGTGAAAGTTATTTGAACGGAGAATATGATTTCAACTTTCATACTTGGGAATGGTATAAATAAATGAATAATCCTTCCTGTAACGGTTTAGTATCCCTCGATGTTAGGATTCACCCATGAATAATAAAATTTCTAATAAAATATCGTTACTTCTTTTATCTTTATTGGTTATCTGTTGTGGAAATTCAGATGATGCAATTTCTAGTAGGGTTGAGGAAGAGACTTCAGTTGTTGAGGAAGAGACTTCAGTTGTTGAGGAAGAGAC
>CAXBVE010000033.1:0-6090 GCA_963979435.1 uncultured Candidatus Actinomarinales bacterium
ATAAAAGAAAAAGGGGCGTGAACCCCTTCTTCAAAGCCAAACTTTTAACAACCGCATTAAAAGTTGACCAGTTAACAATCTAACAATGTAAAAACCATATGAAAAGAGGTTTCTATTTTTATATAAAGTTTAAAACTCTCCAAGTAGATAAACCTACATGGGTTGTATAGTTGTTAACTTATGGACTAACTTACTTGTTCCCACAGAAGAGGTAGGTTGATAGATAGGGAGCTTATGCTCCCTTTTCTATAAGGGTCTTAAGCAAAAAAAATAGAACCAGCTCCTAAAATCCCTTTTTCAAATTTGGTCTTTGCTAGATTTTGGGCTGGTTCTATAAGATAATTTTTACCGTGCTATTTTTACTCAATAGCACTTTTCCTGATAATCCAATTTCCCCCTAAGTAGATACTTCAAGGCTATCAAGAACATTAAGTGGTTTCTCATAAAAGCCAATGTTTTCACAAGGATAAGTTGATTGTGAAAGTCTTATCGATTAAAATGGTATCTTGTGTGACTAAATATTTTTGAAAATATATTTATTAAACACTTTCATTTTTTCAACCCAAGTGTCTTCATAAAAATAATGTACAGATGCAGCAACAGATGACAATAACGCATTCCCATCTTGTGGGGTAAAACAATAACCCGTCAACTGATTACCTTTTACGTGTAATGAATCAACTGCCACGACACCATGTGAGAGAATTCTTCCATGGTATCCATGGTCTCGACCGAAAGAGAAGACTTTATTGGAGGAGAGTTTCTCAGTAGACATAAGATGCTCACTATTATCTAACTCTTCCAGGACAGTATTAAGCTCTAGACTATTTTCAAATGTTAAGTTGAACCACAGCGTATGCATGTACTGGGTTGGTAGTTTTATCGCTGAGGAAAATAGATCTAACTCCAGACCATCTTGTTTGAATAATTCATAAACATCTCTTGCATGGTGCGTGCCAAAAGCTTGATTGTCATGTTTAGTAATAGTTGGAGATGGGGCGAAAGAGTCATTTTGGGAGACATCATTTGCCCTACGGAGACAAACAAATCTTCCATCACTCAATTCTCTGCCGGCGTCTTGAGTAAAAGTTTTAACAATTGAAGCCATATTGTGTGTGTTACAAGAGGCAACAAGGTATTTATTAATATCAGTGGTCAATAGATCGTTATTTATGCCCCAAGCAAAGAAGGGGCCAAAGCCGTGTTCTGATCCCTGAGCAAGATAGCGCTTACTAGGATCTAATTTCGAATACACCCTATCCCAATTGTCATTACCAGTTGGTGTGCAGTCGATAATTACTTGGGAGTCTAAATATGCGTTTGCAACATCACCAGCATCAAAACCTAATGTTTTAAAATCTGCAATAGTTTCTGTTTTAGTTACTAACTCAGCACCTTTTCTCTGGAGTGCCTCTACTTTTCCTCTTTCCTCAGTTAGTGGAGTTCTTTTAAAAAAGTAAACGTTGTCAATACCCAGTGCTGGTTTGTGTTCAGCAAGTAAACCAATAAGAGGTTCGCCAATTGTTCCAGTTCCCACGACTAAAATGTTTTTACTCAATATAATATAAGAATATCAAAAATTATGAATAACAACTCCATTTTCCAGTTTTCCCAAGAACACACTGACGGTGATGCCTCTTTAACAGATTTACTTGGAGGTAAAGGTGCAAACTTAGCTGAGATGAGCAAAATGGGTATTCAGGTCCCGCCAGGTTTCACAATCACAACTGAGGTTTGCAACTACTTCATGGAACATGCAAAATTACCAGATACTTTAGAAAAAGAAATTAAGGTAGCTGTCGAGAAACTTGAACAATACTCCGGTAAACAATTCGGTGGAGAAGGTACGCCACTACTGTTATCTGTTCGTTCAGGCGGTAAAGTATCTATGCCGGGAATGATGGACTCAATTCTAAATATTGGTTTAAATGATGAAAATGTAAGTAAGTTAGCAGAGGCATTCAATGATGAGAGATTTGCTTTAGATTCATACAGGAGATTAATTCAAATGTACTCCAATGTAGTGTTGGGCTTGGAACATGAGCGCTTCGAGGCAGTCATTGCTAACAAAAAAAGAATGGATAATGTTACCTCTGATGCAGATTTTAATGTTGATCAATTAAATTGGATTATCGATGCTTTTAAAAATACAATCGAGAGATTCTCTGAAGTTCCATTTCCACAGGATCCTCAGGATCAACTAGTTGGTGCTGTAGAAGCAGTTTTTGCTAGTTGGCTAAACGATAGAGCTGTAACCTATAGGAAAATTAATAATATTCCCGACACATGGGGAACAGGGGCAACAATTCAAACCATGGTTTTTGGTAATTTAAATGAAAAGTCTGGTACAGGAGTAGCTTTTACAAGAAATCCATCCGATGGGGTTAAAGAATTATATGGAGAGTATTTAATGAACGCACAGGGAGAAGATGTTGTTGCAGGAATTAGAACACCATTACCACTCAATAAAGAAGCATTAACTGGCGGTGACTCTTTAGAAATAAAGCATCCCAAGGTTTATGAAGAGATAATTAATATTGCTAGCAAGCTTGAAAATCACTTTAAAGAAGTGCAAGACATAGAATTTACAATCGAGAATGAAAAAATCTTCTTACTGCAGACAAGAAAAGCCAAAAGAACTGCTCAAGCAAGTGTCAAGATTGTAATTGATATGGTTGAAGAGGGAGTTGTTACTAAAAAAGAGGGACTCTTGATGGTTGATGCTAATAATATAAATAATCTTTTACACCCACAGTTTGTGGAATCTCAAGAAAAAAAATTCTTTAATAAAGCTTTGAATGCATCGCCTGGAGCAGCAGTTGGTGAAATTGTATTTGATGCAGATAAAGCAGAGGAAGAGGCAACAAAAGGTAGAGATGTCATTCTCGTGAGAGATGAAACAAGCCCAGAGGATATTCACGGTATGCACTCTTCTGTAGGAATTCTGACAACAAAAGGTGGCATGACTAGTCACGCTGCTGTTGTTGCACGAGGCATGGGTAAGCCATGTGTTGTTGGAGCTGAAAACCTTTTTATTGACCTAGAAGAGAAAACTATATCAAATGGAACCATCACCCTCGAAGAAGGAGATTTAATTTCTCTTGATGGAACATTAGGTGAGGTATATATAGGAGAGTTAGAATCGGAACCACCCAAGCTTTCTGAAGAGTTCAATACACTTATGGAGTGGAGTGATGAATTTAGAAGAATGAAGGTTAGAGCTAATGCAGAGACAACGATGGACACAACAAAAGCTTTAGAGTTTGGAGCTGAGGGCATTGGTCTTTGTAGAACTGAACATATGTTTTTTGAAGGAGAGAGAATCATTCCTATGCGTGAGATGATAATGTCTGACAGCGTGCAGGGAAGAAAAAGAGCATTGCGTAAATTAATCAAATACCAGGTGGCTGATTTCGAATCTATTTTTAAATTACTACAAGAAAAACCAATTACTGTACGACTCCTTGATCCACCTATGCATGAGTTTTTGCCTAAGAGTGATATTGAAATGACAGATTTAGCAAATGTTATAGGTGTTACTCCTACTTATGTGAGGGAGATGCTTTTAAGACTCTCAGAAAGCAATCCTATGCTTGGTCATCGTGGAGTAAGGCTTGGATTGAGTTATCCAGAAATTTACGAAATGCAAGTTGAAGCAATTTTGAAAGCTGCACATAAGTTGTTTAAAAAAGATGGAGTAAAGGTGACTCCTGAAATAATGATTCCACTTGTTATGAATGCTTCAGAGCTAGAGCAAATGAAAGAAATTCTTATTCATAAAATTCAAAAGGTAGAAAAGAAACTGGATTTTGAATTTTCTTACACCATAGGAACAATGATTGAGTTACCAAGTGCAGCATTAAACTCTACTGCGATTTCAGAGCATGCAGATTTCTTTTCATTTGGAACTAATGACTTAACACAGACTACCCTTGGTCTCTCAAGAGACGATGCTTCGAAGTTTTTAAATGAATATGTAGAAAGAGATATTTTTAGTGTTGATCCTTTCGTCTCAATTGACGTTGAGACAGTCGGAAAATTAGTTGAAACATCAGTTCTTGATGGTCGAAAAAAGAATAAAGATATCAAAATAGGTGTTTGTGGTGAACATGCTGGTGAAGCAGATTCAATAAACTTTTTTAATACTTTAGGGATTGACTACATATCTTGTTCCCCCTTTAGGATTCCAACTGCTCGATTAGCAGCTGCACAAGCTGAAATTACTAAATAATTAAATTTCTTTGATACATAGTCTCTACTTTTAGAGTCTTAGTTAGTAGGATAAAAACATGATCTTAAAAGATAAAAAAATATTAATCACAGGTATTTTAACTGATAAAAGTATTGCCTATGCATCTGCTCAGGTTGCAATAGAAAATGGAGCACAAGTTGTTGCTACCGGATTTGGTAAAGGCCTTAGAATTACAGAAAGAGCTGTTAAAAGATTGTCTGATGATATTCAAGTTTATGAAATGGATATTCAAAATCCTGAACAAGTTGAGACAGCTATGGGCAATATAAAAGATAATTTTGGTAATCTTGATGGAATCCTTCATGCTATTGCGTTTTCTCCAACTGAAGCAATGGGAGGTAATTTCATGAATACTAAAGTAGAGGATGCGCTAACTTCCTTTGAAGTATCGGCATTTTCCTTGAAAACTCTAGCCCAGGGTTTCTCACCTATTTTAAATAACCCTGGATCAATTGTTGCTTTAGATTTTGATAACTCACAAGCTTGGCCAGGATATGATTGGCAGGGAGTGGCAAAATCAAGTCTTCAATCGATTGTCCGCTATTTAGCTTTTTATATGGGTAAAGAAGGAGTCCGAGTAAATGCAGTTGCTTCTGGTCCTCTAGCTACAACAGCAGCAAAAAATATCCCTGGATTTGGAGAAATGAATGATGAATGGGATGAGAGAGCACCTCTTGGATGGGACTCCAAAGATGCATTACCGGTTGCAAAAGTGGTTAACTTTCTACTTTCTGAATTTTCTGAGGCTGTATCAGGAGAGATAATCCATGCTGATGGGGGAGCACACTCCGTTGGTGGAAAGATGTTACCTTAATAGCCTGAAGACCCTGCCACTGTAGGATCTCCTACGTCTCCATCTTGAAAAATATCTCTTATTGTACTTAAATCTGGTTTGCTGATTACTGGTGCTATATATGTGTTAAACAACTCATAGCCCAATGGATTATTTGCAAGAATACCTGATGGTGTCCGTACACTGTCGCTCCATTCGGGAGAAAGTGATCCATTTTCCCATAAACTTGTGTATTCAAACATACTGAAATTAAGCAAGTACAAATATTCTTTCTGAGCAACTTCAAACATGAATGGATCAGACTTCCAAGCATCTCCACCATATCCTTCTGAATCCCAAAGCCCTCCATCATAAGCTTCCTGCATTGCGGCATATGTCGGTCCACTTGCCCAATCTGATGAAAATTCAGAATACTGTTTTAAAGCTAGAGCATCTAAACCGCTCATATGAATTGTATGAAATACGTGTTCAATAACTTCTGCTGCATCAGTATCACCATTTCCGAAACCTTCACCAGATGAATTTAGATACCAGACCATGTCGTTGTCATAGTGTGAATCAAATAAATAATCTAAATCATAACTCTCAGCAGACATTAGAAAGTTTGGACTGTAATCATCTCCACCACCACGCGCTACTTTTTGAAGAGTCGGCATTCCAGCATGATAGGTACCACTATCACCTCTCAATGTTTTGATAAAGGTCTTTTGTTTATCTGCATCTATGTTTTCACCAGTTGGATCTGTAAATAGTTCAACCATTCGTGCAACTTTTTCTATAAAAGCATCTGGGACGGCAACTTGTCCTCCAACATTTCCTGCTGCCATAATTCTTACACCATTAATAGTTACTTCACGTTTGAAAAATTCACTAGGTATTTCAACAATACGGTCTTTGTCATATGCTTGGATAGTAAGAACATCAATGATTTCACCTTTTTGATATACAGGAATTGTAGTAGTTGTGGTAGTAGTTGAAGATGTAGTGGTTGTCTCTTCCTCAACAACTGAAGTCTCTTCCTCAACAACTGAAGTCTCTTCCTCAA
>CAXBVE010000034.1:0-6012 GCA_963979435.1 uncultured Candidatus Actinomarinales bacterium
TTAGTTTTAGAGAGACTGTATTAAAGTTAACTCAAAATTTACCAAAATTCGCACATCCCATTATTTAATTCTGTAAAATAATCTTGTAGTTTGTTGATTTCCCTGTTGGAAAAATGTAACGAAAGGAAAATTATGGATACATTTATGGATGAAATAAAAAATATAAAAATGCTTACAAGAGTCGTAGCCGTTGGGGTTTTAATTAACTTCGCAATTATTGCATTATTGCAAGGGCCGGATGTTGTAGGTTTTGATCCAACTTATGGGACGATTACATCAATCCTCAACTTTGTGATAGCATTTTGTACCACAGGAGTGCTCATGGGTATCTATGTTGTATTTGATGTTAAAAAGACATTTGACCTTGCTCATATGCACAGTGTATTATTTGTTGCTGTTTGTGTTCAGATGATTTTTGCCTTAGGATCAGTTTTTACATATAACAGTGTGTTTGAAACTGTTCTAACTGCAAGTCAAGTTGGTGCCATTGGAGGATCAATTACTAATACTATATTCTTCCTTTATGGAATGTATGCATACTTATTGGTAACAAGAGATCACAACAATTTATTGAGTAGCAGAACTCAAACTGTTGGCAAGATTTTTGCAGGTATTATTGTTCCAGTGCAAGCCTTAACTTTATTTGGTTTAATACCAGCAGCAGTTTTTGCACCCCTCTTTGTTCTTGGTGGAGTTGTCTTATATCCTTTACTTATGATTGGCATAGGGGATGCAATAGGAAACTACCAGCAAACATAGGGATAAATCATTTCCACAAGATAGGAACATATAAAACTCAATAGAATAGAGTTATATGCCTAGCCAAAGAAGATATGATATTGATGCATTGCGATCTATAGCAATGTTTCTACTTATTTTTTATCATCTTGGAATATCTTTTACTTCTATTGCTCCATATATCGCATTTGTTCAAAACAAACGAGTCACAGATAGTTTATGGATTATTCTCAGCTTTCTGAACACCTGGAGAATTCCCCTTGTTTTTTTGATAGCTGGAATTGCCCTCCGTTTATCTTTTCAAAAAAGAGGTAAATCTCAAATCTTAAAAGAAAGATTAAAAATGTTGGGGCTTCCTTATATTTTTGGATCGCTTACCTTTGGAGCTGCCTCTGTCGCAATAGCTGCAACTTATTATGAGGGGTGGTCGGATGAATATCTTTGGATAGGCATGTATACAATTTTTGATGGCATTCATCTATGGTTTTTAAAGAATATTCTTTTTTACTGCTTGGTGCTTATTCCTTTACTGAATCTAATTTCAAATAAAGATTCAAAAGTAAATATTATTTCAAAGCTTTTAGACAAACCTGCTGGGGTATTTGTGTTTTCTATCCCAGTAATTTTAGAGGGACATTTGTTCAACAATATAGACTATGCTTCATATGCAAATACCAGTCATGGTTTTGTCTTAGGATTTATATGGTTTTTTATGGGTATTGTCCTTGTTTCTCAGGGTGATAGTTTCTGGAATTCAAATAAAAGAAATTGGAAAATACATCTATTTTTAGGATTTAGTTTGTATTTTTATAGATTAATAAATAGTTTTGAAAGTGGCCTAGCTCTTGATAATCGCTTAATTGCATTTGAGTCATTTAATTTTATATTCGCAATGCTCGGGTTGGGCGCGACCTATTTAAATACAAATTCACCTCAGCTCACTTACTACAAGACAGCTGTTTATCCGGTTTACATCGTACACCTACCCGTCCAGATGGCATTAATGTCTTACTTTGCAGGCGTAAATATCCATCCAATTATTAAATTCCCTCTAGTTCTATTCTTAATAGTTTTTTTAAGTTTGACGATTTACCATGCCATTAAAAATATAAAATTTCTGAGACCACTTTTTGGACTTAGAAATAAATAGAGAGCTATTTATGAATAACAGAATCTTGATGAGGATAATCATAACTGCAATATTCATTATTTACTTATTTGTATCCGATGGTTATCTGGCAAGAAGACTCGTTCAGCTACCTGAGCTACTATTAAATAATTTTTAACCTATGGTTGTCCTATGAAATTAACTGATTTTTCAACTGTGCAGTACATTAACCTAATTACCTACAGGCGAGACAATACTCCAGTATCGACAGCTGTTTGGGTTGTTGGGATCGAGGATGCCTTATATGTGACGACAGGTAAGGTCTCTGGAAAAGTTAAGCGAATTAAAAATAATGGGAAAGCAACGATTCACGAAACTAATCAGTCAGGCTCACAAAAACTTTCAGAGGACTTAGACCTCCATGCAACAATTGTTGAAGACCGAGTAGAGAAGCAGGACGGTATAAAAGCAATAACTAAGAAATATGGCCTTATGGCAAAGATGATGATGCGAGGACCTGATGAAGGTAGAGCTATCATTAAGCTGACCAACTCTAAATAACACTAATTTCACAAGAATAATTTATTTGTGAAAAAAAATTCACAAACTTTATTTATTGTGAAGTTATTTAATCAAATTTATAAAAAGTGAAGATGCAAGCAATAAGCATCCAAAAAGTCCAAAATATGCAGTTATTACAGGGTAAAGTCTTCTAGATTCTTTAATTTTGATAACAGAATAGTTTGTAATGGAGTAATACAAGAGAACAAAGAAAGAGCTTAGTTTTATTGCTTCAACTACATCAAAATATAATATTCCAACCACCACAACAATAGAGACAAGAATATCTGCAATATAAGCTGAGTTATATTTACTGTGGATACTACTAAGAGAGTTTGGTAGATAGTTATCTCTAGACATGGCAACAACCACTCTGCTTATCCCCGGTATGAGTGCCAGCAGCACGGAAGCTGTTGCAATTGTTGAGGCTATAGAAATTAGAAAAGAAAAATTGGAAAATCTTGATATATCAAAAGCAACTTTAAGTGGAGTTAAAGAGTTTTGAATTATGTCCGGATTAATAATTCCCAATGTGGCATAAGTAGTTAAGAAGTATATTGATACGGTTATACCAAGACCTGTAAGAATTGCTTTTGGAATAATTGTTTCTGGATTCTCGACTTCTTCTCCAAATGTTGCCAAACGAGAATAGCCAGTAAATGCAAAAAACCAAATACTACTGCTTAAAAGTAGTGACTCTACTGTTAATCCTTTCGTGATAGGAATAGCAAAATCAAAATTATCTGAAGAAACTACAGAAAAAATGTAGAACAGAAGAATACCCAATACAGAATAGACAAACCATTTTGCAACAGAGGCAGTCTTCGATGCACCAAAATAGCTAACAGCACCAATAATAAAAACTAAGGCTATACCGGCAATCTTATGTGATGAGGGATACAAATAATGTCCAAAAGTTAAAGCTATAGCAATAGAGCTGATAATTTTTCCAACGATAAAAGTTGTACCGGCAATAAGTGAGCTAGAATTTCCTAAAACTTTTCTGGCATATATATATGTACCACCTGTTTCGGGATAGAGTCTTGCGAGCTGAGCCGAAGAGCTAGCATTTGAAAATGCTAAAATACTAGCAATTAATAACCCAAACAATAAAGAATAAGAGGAAATAGTTGCTGCAGGTGCAATATTTATAAATAAACCTGCACCAATCATTGAACTCAGACCCAAAAAGATTGAGTTTTGTAAAGTCAAAGTTCTTTTAAAGTTTTTCATCTTAGTTATTTGTATTACCATCTAATAATATAGAAAATATAAAAATGTTTGATAAATTAGCACCCGTACCAATAAAAAACTCAAAACATAGAAACTTAATGATTTTTTCTATGAGCTGGTTCCTTATAGGAACATGGGTTGATGCAAGCGCTCATAGTTACCTCAATGGAGATTTAGAATCTTTTTTTACACCATGGCATGCTGTGTTATATTCCGGATATGCATTTTCTGTACTTTCCACAATGTATATTAAAAATTCAATAAAAGATTACAGAATAGACATTGGTGTTTTGGGTGCAGTTATTTTTGGAATTGGTGGTGGACTCGATTTGCTCTGGCATACCTTTCTTGGAATAGAGCAGGGAGTTGAGCCATTAGTGTCTCCATCTCACCTAATGCTTTTCCTCGGTGCTTTTTTAATGTTGGCCTACGTATTTGCTTCTAGACCAAATAAAGAAAGCCTAGATACTCCTGCTGTAATTACAGTCGGTGCTGCTTTTAGTTTGATTACATTTATTACTCAGTTTCTACACCCTTACTTGAATGTTGGAGAATTTTTTTGGTACGGGATTGAAGAACTTGCAGCAGGTTCATTATTTTTCCAGGCGTTACTAGCAAGTATGATATTTGTCTTCATCATTAGATTTAAACCTACTAAAAACCAAATATTCATAATGTACACCGTGTCATTTTTGTACCTATCTTTTCACTCTGTGCTTGGCGATCAAGAACTCTTGGTTGCAAAACTATTTTGGGGAGTATTATTTGGTTATTTAGGTTCTCAAATCACTAATTGGTATTACAACACAGAAAGTAAACAAAAAATGCAAATAGCTACTTCTCTAGTTGCAGGCTCCTATGGTCTCCTTTTTGTTCTTTATCTATTTGCTGCAAGTATTTACTTTGAGCAGGAGATGGTTTGGAGATTCTATGGCTTAGGAGGACTTGTTACTGTTCCACTTCTTTTTGGTTATATGATTGGTGGTTTAGGTGTTAGTCCTGTTACTAAGGAAATTATTAATAATTAAACTAGTAAGTTTTCAGTTCGTCGCCATCCATAAAAGATACATTATTGAATTCTTTTAATCTGAAGAAATGACCTGATGAAATTTTTGTAGATTTCAAAATTGTATGACCCGCATGTCTTGGTAGAAACTGTCTCCACGTCCATGGATACAAAGGCATATTTAAAAAATAAGAAATAAGTACAGACATTGTTCCCGCATGAGAGATAATCATGAGCTTTTCTGTCTCATTATCATCAAGATTAAAAAGTCTGTCATATTTGTTATCAATACTGACTATTCCAAGCTCTGAAAGATTTTCACCAAGTTTTGTAATTATATTTTCACTAAAAGTTTTCATATATTCACCATGATTAGTGACCAACCATTCCTCAAAAGACTTACTATTACGCTTAATGAAAAATTCTTCAATCTCTTTATTTGACTTACCGATAAGGTCTACTTCTTCACTATCTCGCATTTCCTGTAGCCAGTCGTGAACAATAATATCTTTAGATACTCCAGCTTCTTTGAACGGTGCAAGAGTTTGTTGGGCACGTAAAAGTGGCGATACCCATATTTTACCTACTTCTCCCTTAGTAAAAATACTAGAAGATAGTAATGCTTGCCTAGTTCCTTTTTCAGTTAAACCGGGATCAAGATTATATTGATCATTTTTTAACCACTCTGGTTGCCCATGTCTTATAAGTACAATTTCCATTACAAAAACAATAGCCAAATTGAGTTATTCTAATAGGAAAAGAAATAAAATAATGAACAGAAAACTTTATAGATCACCACAGAAGATGCTGCCAATACTTCTTACTGGCTTCTCTCTTTCATATGTATCTATTGACAATATTTTTAATGGCCCTTTTAGGAATTTTTTAAAAAACTATATTTCACTGAATGAATTTGGGTCAAACATTCGTGAGGAAGTTTTATACTATCTCATTTTACTTGTCGGGGGTTTCCAACTCTTTACTGCTGTACAAAGTATTTTTCAGCCAGTCCTTGAAATATCAGAACACAAAATAGCAATGAGAACTTCTGAAAAACTTCTTACAGTTGTTAAAGACATACAAGACCTACAGGCAGCAGTTCTGCATGAAGACTTTGTAAAATTTACGTTTAATGATGAGACCTATTCTGTATTTGTCGAAAACATAGAGGCAGACGAGTTAGAGAGCCTATTAAATGAATTAAATGTCTAAAATGTTCGCGAAAAATAGATTAATGATTTTCTTGCCAAACTGACCATTATTAGGTAAATTTATTAAACACTAAAGAAAAAGAAGTCGCAAGACCGAAAATGAAATAGTGTAGAAAATCCCGGAGGGTCGCAAGATCAACTGGGATTTTTGCTTT
>CAXBVE010000035.1:0-5176 GCA_963979435.1 uncultured Candidatus Actinomarinales bacterium
AATGCAGCAAACACTGACAAAATTACGAACTATTTACAAACAGAAGAAATAATTTTTCAAGATCTTACTGAAAAAACAGCATTAGTTGCTGTTCAGGGTCCTGAAGCAATCTCCAATTTAAAGGCCTTACTACCTATTCCAGACTCATTTTCATGTTTAAGTAATGATATATATACATATGCAAGGACTGGGTATACGGGGGAAGATGGTTTAGAGATTATGGTTAATGTTGAAGATTTAGATAATTTAATTTCTTTTTTACTCCAGAACGAAATAGAACCATGTGGACTTGGCGCAAGGGATACTTTGAGACTTGAGGCATCCTTACCTTTATATGGGTTTGAGTTAACAGAAGATATAAGTCCGGTTGAAGCAGGGTTGAAGTGGACACTAAGCAATAAAAATGAATATAGGGGCTCAGATGTTATTAATGAGCAAATAAGAACGGGTCATCATAAAGTACTTAAAAAATTTTCTATAGATTCAAGAAATATAGCTCGGACAGGTACCAAGGTAAAAGCTGGTAATATTAATGGTGTAGTTACATCTGGAAATTTTTCACCAATACTGCAAAAATCAATTGGTTTCGTATTGCTTGAATCACAACCAGATACTGATTTATTAGAATTTGAAATACGTGGTAAATTTATAGAAGGAAATATTTTAAAAAAGAGGTTTTTAAGTTAATGTTTGTTCCACATTCGAGTCTAGATTTAAACGTAATATTTGACGAATTAGACATCTCCTCACTGGATGAATTATTTAAACATATTCCAGATGATTTACTAATAAAAAACGGACTAGACGTAGAAGATTCATTGTCAGAACTTGAAGCAACAAAATACTTTGAAGATATATCGAATAAAAATAAAAATAACCTAATTTGTTTCGCGGGTGGTGGACATTACGATGTATATTTACCTCCTACTGTTAAGTCTCTTACTATGCGACCAGAATTTATGACATCTTACACACCTTATCAAGCTGAGATTTCACAAGGGATTTTACAAGTATTGTTTGAATTTCAATCTTTAGTATGCGACTTAACTGAAATGGAACTAGCTAATGCATCTTTATATGACGGCGCAACTTCAGTCGCTGAAGCTATCTCTGTAGCTATAAATAAAACTAAGCGTGACTCAGTTATTATTTCTAGTGGATTTAATCCCAATACTAAAGAGGTGGTTAATACATTAATTGACAAGTCAAAATTTGACCTTAATTACATTCCATTATCAGATTATCTTTTTCCAGAGGATTACGAATTTACTGATGAAGATGCAGCTTTTGTTGTTTCTTTTCCACATTATGAAGGTTCCGCACAAGACCTATCAAACTTAGTTAAAAAAGCTCAATCTAAGGGTGTAATCACAATATGTTATGTGGACCCGTCAATGCTTGGTGTATTGAAGACACCAGGATCGATGGGTTTTGATATAGTTGTTGCAGAGGGCCAATCTATTGGCACACCTCTATCTTTTGGAGGGCCAACAGTTGGCTGGTTTGCTACTAAAAAAGATCTAGCAAGATTAGTTCCTGGTCGCATTATTGGAGAGACTATTGATAATAATCATAAGAAAACCTATGTTATGACTTTGAGAGCACGAGAACAAGACATTAGAAGAGAAAAAGCTTCTTCTAATATTTGCACTAATCAAACATTAAATGCTATCGGTTCGGCAATACATTTATCTTGGATGGGACCTGAAGGTATATACCAAGTAGGCTATCAAGCAATACAAAAAGCAATATATATGAAATCACAATTAATAGAAAAAGGGTTTAAGGTAACTAACGATGAATCATCCTTGAGAGAATTTATCGTAGAGACAACACTTCCTGCTAAAACAATAATTTCAGAAATGGGAAATAGGGGATTCTTAGCTGGAATCGAATATAGTGAAAACCTTTTGCTAGTTGCTTTGACTGAAAAGCGAACTAAAGATGAAATTGATAACTATGTAAAACAATTCAGTGAGGTTAATCATGGTTAGTGGAGGTAACGCAAGTTCTCTTCCTTTAGTAGGAGGAGCATCAGAACCGACAATTAGAGAACTATCAAGACCTGGTCGTCGCGCATCAAAGTATCCTAAATTAGATGTTCCAGAGGTTGACTTTAATCATCCGGCTATGAAAAATGAAAAAGCACCGTTGCCTGAAGTATCCGAACATGATTTAGTTATGCATTATTCACGACTGGCTCATAGGAACTTTGCAGTAGATTTAGGTTTTTATCCGTTGGGCTCATGTACGATGAAATACAATCCAAGGTTTGCTGATTACGTCGCTTCTCTTGGGGCTTACTCAAATACTCATCCAGCTACTCCTTCAGAATTTACTCAAGGTACATTAGAGATTCTTAATATCCTTGAATCTTACCTAACAGAAATAACAGGTATGGATGTTGCTAGTTTTCAACCTCCGGCGGGTGCATCTGGCGAACTTACAGGTCTATTAATCATCAAAAAATATCTCGAAAATCAGAATTTATCCAACAAAACTGAAATTATTGTACCTGATTCTGCACATGGAACTAATCCAGCTTCAGCTAGAATGGCAGGTTTTAAAGTTGTTGAAGTAGCTACAGACGAAAGAGGTATGGTTAACATTGATGATCTACACTCCAAAGTTAACGAAAATACTGCAGGTTTAATGTTAACAAATCCCAATACTGGTGGGTTGTTTGAAGAAGAGATATTAACAATTTCAAGCATTATTCACGATGCAGGGGGATTACTTTATTACGATGGAGCAAATCTCAATGCGATAGTTGGAGTTTGTCGACCTGGGGATATGGGTTTTGATATCGTTCATTCAAATCTACATAAAACATTTGCCACACCACATGGTGGTGGTGGGCCTGGCTCAGGTCCTGTTGCTGTTAAAAGTTTTCTCAAGGAATATTTACCTGGTCCTATAGTTGAAAAGAAAGATAATAATTTTTACTGGTACACCCCAGAAAGCAGTATTGGACGTATGCACGGTTATCATGGCAACTTTTTAGTTGCTTTACGCGCACTTGTATATATGAAACTTTTAGGTAAAGAGGGACTAGATACATTAGGTTCTTATGCAGTATTGAATGCAAGATATCTGAGTTCAAAAGTATCAAAATATCTGCCTCTAGCTTATAACGAACCATGTATGCATGAATTTGTAGCTACAGTGAAAGATTTAAAGAAATCGCATAAAATAAAAGCTTATGATGTTGGAAAAGCTCTATTAGATAAGGGCTTTCATTCTCCGACAATTTATTTTCCTCTCATAGTTGAAGAGGCATTAATGTTTGAACCAACAGAAACACAAACCGTTGAAACATTGGATGATTTAGCAGAAAGTATTCAACATATTATTGAAGAACTTTGCGCACCAGGTGTAAACCTTACAGATTATCCTAAGAACCTTCCAGTAGGACGACCAAATGAGTTAATACCTGCAAAACACCTAACTGTTCATTGGGGAGATTTTGAACTTCTTGAATTAACTGAATAGACTGTCCTTATGACAGTTTCAACATTAGATGTAGACAGGTACATTTCCACACTTCGTCTAAATTCGAAATCATTTTCTGAATTATCAAATGAAGCTCTTGCAGTTATGTTTGAGGAGTCAATTCAAAATATTAAAAACATAGCATATTTCTGGGCAACTATTGGTGCTGACAATAAGGGCATAAAAGACACAATTGCAGAGGGTGAAGAATGGCTAGGTGGTCCGTTTGCCTCGACAATAGCACTCCAATACTATATTGAATATTTGAAGGCAGATAGATCAACGATTTCTGAAGAAGATATAGATCACAACAAAATTCACGTTTTTCCAAATAAAAGTATTGAGAAACTTTTATTCCCTTTCGTCAAGGCAGAAGTTCATTTTCATAAAAATATGTCGAATGCCGATATTTTAAGTGCTAGGGGATTTGGGAATAGGCTCGGCTTTAAAAAAGGTATAACATTAATACTTGGTGCTGGCAACGTATCCTCAATCCCTTTACTCGACACAATTTTTGACATGGTAGTAAATAGGCACTGTGTTCTTCTTAAGTTAAACCCAGTAAATGAATACTTAAAGCCCGTTTTTGAACAGGTGTTCGAAAATTTTATAAATAAAGGATTTATGATTGTAACCACAGGAAATGTGGATGTCTCAAGTTATATGACTCAACATCAAGGAGTAACGAATATGCACCTTACTGGTTCTGATATAACTTATGAAAATATTGTTTATGGTTCAACATTAGCTGAAAAGGATAAAGGTAAAAAAACACTTCCCAAAGTTAACAAAAAACCATTTACTACTGAGTTAGGTAATGTGACACCATTTATAATTCACCCAGGAACATGGTCTTCATCTGAAATAAAATATCAAGCCCGAAAAATAGTTACAGCAAAACTGAATAATAATGGATTCAATTGTATTGCTGCACAGGTAGTTGTTCTACCAAAAGGTTGGAAACATACCAACAAATTAGTATCGGCAATAAAAAATCAACTTTCAAATGAAAAAGATAGGCTCGCTTATTATCCAAAGAGTAGTGAAACTCTTAATTCATTAAAAGAATCAAAACACATTACACAAGAAAATGATTTATCTTGCTCAACACCACATCTTACAAAGGATTTAGAACTCAATGACTATTTTGAACAAAATGAGGTATGGTCATCAACGTTATTTTTTAAATATATCGAATACTCTGGTGAATCAGATTTTGTAGAGAAATCAATTAACTATGTTAATAATCAAGTATGGGGGAATCTAGGTGCTGCTGTCTTAATTAAAAAGCACACCAATAAAAAAAATAAAATTCATACAAATAAATACGCCGAAAAACTTAACTACGGAACTGTAGCTATAAATGAGTGGCCTGCATTAGGATTTATTATCCCAACCATGCCTTGGGGTGGATTTCCTGGTAACAAAGATTCTGATATTCAAAGTGGACAAGGCTATGTTCACAATGCTTATTTTTTTGAGTCTCCACTTAAAGGAGTTCTTTATTCTAAATTTAAACTACCGTTTGTTGATCCCGTATGGTTCACTTCCAATAAAAAAGGTATGAAGGTATTTAAACGTTTAACTTACTACCAGATTGATAATTCAAAATTAAATCTGGTAAAGTTAATTTTTTCAGCGCTAATATAAGAGCAGATGAAAAAGATATATTTAATTCTCCTTA
>CAXBVE010000036.1:0-4916 GCA_963979435.1 uncultured Candidatus Actinomarinales bacterium
ATAAAGCAAAAAATTAATAATAAAGAATTTAAGTATTGGGTATATAAAAAAAATGACAAATTGGTTGCTTATTTAGGAGTTCATTTTGTTAATGACCTTATAGAGATATTGGGTATTGGAGTAATTGAAGAATACAGGAAGAATGGAATTGCTGGAGAACTTATGAATGAGCTTTTAGACTTTTTTAATAAGTCTTCCTACCTAAAGATAATATTAGAAGTACGTCAATCAAACGACACAGCAAAAAACTTATATACAAAATTGGGTTTTAACAAAATATCTAAAAGAAAAAATTATTATAAAAACGAGGATGCTGATATTTATTTAAAGGAAAAAGTCTATGTATAAAGATAAAGTTATCTTAGGTTTTGAAACAAGTTGTGATGAAACGGCTATTGCGATTATGAAAGATGGCAAACTACTAGTCAATAAAATATCTTCACAGGTAGATATACATGAAAAATTTGGGGGAGTTGTTCCAGAAGTTGCATCTCGAGCCCACTCAGAAATGATACGCAACCTATTTCACACATCACTCAACGAAGCACAATTAGAACTTTCAGATATTGATATTGTAGCTTCTACAGATGGCCCAGGACTAGTAGGTAGTCTTGTTGTTGGCTACAATTTTGCAAAATCAGTTGCGTGGTCTTTAGATAAGCTATTTTTACCAGTAGATCATATGGTAGGGCATTTAAGTGCTCCGTTGATAGAATACCCACAACTAGAACCACCATTTCTTTCTTTACTAGTTTCCGGTGGGCATACACAAATTGTTTTAGTTGAAGAGTGGGGAAAGTATGAACTTTTAGGGACCACCATAGATGACGCTGCGGGGGAGGCTTTTGACAAACTTTCAAGATATTGTGGATTTGGCTTTCCAGGAGGACCTGCAATACAAAAGATAAGTGAGGGTGGAAATGAATCAAAGGTACCCCTTCCAAGACCAAAACCTTCAGGGGAGTTTGATTATTCTTTTTCGGGGCTTAAAACAGCAGCTGTTTATTACCTTCAGGACTTAAAACAAGAAGATGAGGTATCAAGGAAAGATTTTGCTGCTTCATATCAAGAAGCTATAGTTGACTCTTTAATAGGAGTATTCAAAAAAGCTGTAAGAGAAACAAAAGTACCAACAATATCCGGTGGCGGTGGAGTAATGGCAAACAAAAGGTTAAGAGAAAAATTAAATACTTTTGCTGAAGAAGAGAGTAAAAATATATACATTCCATCACCGGTACTATCTACTGACAACGCAGCAATGATATGCAGTGCAGCACAAATGAATTTAACTACTAAAGACCTTAACATCAATGATGTAAGGCTTTCTTCGATAATTAATTGATAATTAAAATACATTTATAAACGCAACCGTATTAAATTTTCTTATGTACAAAAAAAATATTTAGGAGGTAATGTAAATGAATCTTCAACCTTTAGGAGACAGAGTTGTAGTTAAAGCTTTGTCTGAAGATGAAATGAAAACAGCATCAGGAATTTACATTCCTGATACAGCTAAAGAAAAACCACAAGAAGGTGAAGTTGTAGCTGTAGGGCCAGGAGAGCCTAACGATGCTGGAGAAAAAGTAAAGCCAGATGTTGAAACAGGAGACAAAGTTGTCTATTCAAAATATGGTGGAACAGAAATCAAAGTCGACGGACAAGAATACTTAATCTTATCAAGTAGAGATATTCTTGCAAAAATTACTAAGTAATAGGAGATATAAAAAATGGCAAAAAAAACATTAGTTTTTAATGAGGCAGCTAGAAAAGGTCTTGAAGCTGGCGTCAACAAATTAGCTGACGTAGTAAAGGTCACACTAGGGCCAAAAGGTAGAAATGTCGTTCTAGAAAAAAAATGGGGCGCACCAACGATAACCAATGATGGTGTAACTATAGCAAAAGAAGTAGATCTTGAAGATCCGTATGAAAATATGGGCGCTCAACTTGCTAAAGAAGTGGCTTCAAAAACAAATGATGTTGCTGGTGATGGTACTACAACTGCTACTGTTTTAGCTCAATCAATGGTAAATGAAGGAATGAAGATAGTTTCTTCTGGTGTCAATCCAATTGAAGTAAAAAGAGGAATGTTACAAGCATCAGAAGCTGTAACTGATTTCATTGCAGGATTCGCTAAAACAATTGGTGGCAAAGATGAGATTGCACAAGTTGCATCTATTTCTGCTGCAGATACTGAAATTGGTGAAACAATTGCTGAAGCCATGGAAAAAGTTGGGAAAGATGGTGTAATCACAGTAGAGGAAGGGCAAACTTTCGGAATGGAGCTTGACTTTACAGATGGGATGCAATTCGACAAGGGATTCATATCACCATATTTCGTAACAGATGCAGATAGACAAGAAGCTATTCTTGAAAATCCATACATTCTTATTGTTAATTCAAAAATTACTGCAGTAAATGACTTACTGCCAATTTTAGAAAAAGTAATGAATTCAGGAAAACCATTATTAATCCTAGCCGAAGACATTGAAGGTGAAGCACTAGCGACCTTGGTCGTTAATAAAATTCGAGGAACCTTTACGTCTGTAGCTGTAAAAGCTCCTGGTTTTGGAGAAAGAAGAAAAGCAATGTTACAAGACATAGCAATTCTTACTGGTGGCGAAGTTGTCTCAGAAGAACTTGGACTTAAAACTGAAAATACAACAGTTGAAATGCTTGGTGAAGCTGCACGAGTTGTTGTCAAGAAAGATACGACAACAATAGTTGACGGAAGCGGCAAAAAAGCTGACGTTGAAGCAAGAGTGAAGCAAATTCAATCAGAGATAGACGACTCAGATTCTGATTGGGATAAAGAAAAACTTCAAGAACGTCTAGCAAAACTTTCAGGCGGTGTTGCACAAGTAAAAGTTGGGGCAGCAACTGAAGTTGAGTTAAAAGAAAAGAAAATGAGAATTGAAGATGCTTTAGCAGCTACAAGAGCAGCTGTCGAAGAAGGAATTGTTGCAGGTGGTGGAGTTACTTTAATTAGAGCTCAAGGATCTATTGACAAAATTTCTGGAGGTTCAGAAGCTGAAGTAATTGGAAGAAATATTGTTAAAAAAGCACTAGAAGCTCCTTTGCGACAGATCGCAGTAAATGCTGGATATGAAGGCGGAGTTATGGTTGAAAGAGTTAAGACCGCAAAAGGTAATGTAGGGCTTAATGCAGCCAATGGCGAAATGACTGATTTAGTAAAAGCAGGTGTTATAGATCCAGCAAAAGTAACTAGATCAACTGTCCAAAACGCTTCTTCTATTGCTTCTTTGGTTCTAACAACTGAGGCATTAATTGCCGAAGAGCCAGAACCAGAGGCACCAATGCCTCCAGGAGGCATGGGTGGCATGGAAGGAATGATGTAATTACATCAAAAATTTAAAAATGGAGCGGATTTAGGTCCGCTCTTTTTTATAGTAAGCTAAAAATATGATAGGAATTCGAGGAGCAATTGCTGAGGTACAAAATACCTCAGAGGACATTATTCAATCAAGTAAAGATCTTTTTACTGAAATCCTTGAAGTAAATAATTTAGAAATTGATAAAATTATTTCAGTTTTATTTACATTAACACATGATTTAACAGAAGCATTCCCAGCTAAAGCGCTGAGAGAACTTGGGCATACTACTATTCCCGCAATAGATACTTTGGCTCCAAATATAAAATATGACTTAGAGGGTTGCATACGAATATTGGTTCACTACGAAGATAATGTGAACGTTAAACATGTTTATTTAGGAGAAGCTAAAAAACTTCGTCCAGACCGATAAAAGTAATTGGCAAAGTGAATAAAGATGGTAAGATAATCACAATGAAATTAAACAATACTTTTTTTTACTTTAGTGAGCACATATAAGTTGCCCTAAAGTTGTGTTGTAATAAATCGGGCAAAAGCCCGATTTTTTTATTTAGGAGAAGAAATGATAATTGTAATGAAACAAGCGGCCTCTGAGGAAGATGTTGAGAAGGTTAAAAGTAAAGCTATAGAACAAGGTCACGAACCTTTGACTATATTTGGTGTTGAAAGAACTGTCGTCGCCGTAAGTGGAAAAGTTATTGAAGACAATAGAGCCATTATGAGACTTTTAGATAATGTTCATGAGGTAATTCCTATAGGTAGACCCTACAAGCTAGCAAGCCGCAGTTATAAAGAAGAAAATACTCAAATTAAGATCAAGGACTTAATTATCGGAGGAAGTGAGCTGGCTCTAATTGCAGGACCAGACAGCGCAGAAACAATGGAACAAACTCTTGAAACAGCAGAGGCTGTTGTAGCTGCTGGAGGTAATGGATTAAGAGGAGGTGCTTTTAAGCCAAGAACATCCCCTTACAGCTTTCAAGGATTAGGTGAAGATGGTTTAAAAATGCTAAAAGAAGCTTCAGATATAAATAACCTACCTTTATTTAGTGAAATAATGGATACTCAGCATTTATCAATGATGGAAAAATATGTTGATGTTCTTCAAGTTGGAGCTAGAAACATGCAAAACTTTAAGTTGTTAGAGGCAGTAGGGGAATCCAAGCTACCGGTTCTACTCAAAAGGGGAATGAGTGCTACTTTAGAAGAACTCTTACTTGCTTCTGAATATATTTTAGCTCGAGGAAATGAAAATGTGATGTTGTGTGAAAGAGGTATAAGAACCTATGAGACAGCAACAAGAAATACATTTGATGTAAATGCTATACCCTTTCTTAAAATGAACTCACACCTACCAGTTATTGCAGATCCAAGTCATGCAACTGGAGACAGTAAGCTTGTTGAGCCTGTTGCCCTAGCAGCTATTGCAGCAGGGGCTGACGGACTTCTGGTTGAGATTCACCCAAGACCAGATGAAGCTCTTTGTGATGGTCCTCAAGCATTAGTTCCTACGCAGTTAAATGAGTTAAGCAAAAAAGTTAGCTCTATTGCAAAAGTAGTAGGAAG
>CAXBVE010000037.1:0-4753 GCA_963979435.1 uncultured Candidatus Actinomarinales bacterium
GTTGTAAGGGATGTGAATTTTTCTAGTTTGAAATTACCGACTCTTTTATAAATTTTTTCAGCATTGTTATCAACGAGAACATAAGTTGGTGTAAATTCTAAACCATACTTCTCAACTATCTCGTTGTAATCCTTCTTTGAAGCATTGACAGAGACAATTGGGATTTGTGGTTTGTTTTTTTTGAATTCATTAACTATGAATTTTGAAGCACTACATCCAAGTCAATAATCAGAATAAAACTCAATAATTGTAAATGGACTTGCTGCAAAGTCATGATCATCTATAACTTTACCTCTATTTGAAGTAAATAAATAGAGACCAAAAAATAAACCCAGTACTACAAAGCTTAAAAAATATAAAATAGCAATAGGCTTATAAGCAATAAAAATGACTGCTAAACCGACAACCCATCCAAATGGTAAATAAATTAAGCTATATCTGTTTAGTATTTTAATAATTGAATTTTTCATAAAATTAATTTTTTTGTTTAAGTAAATTATACTTTGAACATGGAATTGATAAGTCAAATTAAGAAAAAGGGTCATAGAGTAACTCAATCAAGAGAACTTATCTGTAAAATTCTTGAGGATTCTGGACACGCACACTTTACTGTTGACGAAATATACCAAAAGGTAATTAAAAAAAATACAAATATAGACCTTGCTACTGTTTACAGAACTTTAGAACTATTGGGAGAAATAGGATTAATAGCACACCTTCACCAGGCGCACGGTTCGGGAATTTATTTTTTAAAGAATAATGAAAACACTATGCACATAATATGTATAAATTGTAATAAAATTTTAGATGTTAGCTCTAAAACCTACAATAAAATTAATAGCCTGTTGATCCAAGAGACACAGTTTACAAAAATCCATAATAATTTTATTTATTCTGGAGCCTGCGGAAACTGTAAATAATAATTCTATTTGCAAACTGTTTGCATTAATATGAACTTATGCAAACAACACACTCTCACCATTTATCTCTTCATGGTAAATCACAACTTCATAGCATAAGTCCTCAACTTAAAATTCTTTCTGTATTGTTGATTGTCATTTCAATTGCTTTTTCAAAAATTATTAATCCCATTCAAATTCTATCCCATGCACTTATAGTTTTTCTTATTATTAGATATTCAAAAATTCCGATCAAGACTTATTTCAAGAGACTAACTATAGATATTCCCTTCATCTTATTTGCACTATTTTTGCCCTTTTTAAGTAGTGGTAATAATGATGTAGTAACAACAATCTTTACCTTTGATGTCTATAAAACTGGCCTACTGGAGATGTTTGCAATACTCTTTAAGGCCACAGCTGGTCTTTCAATGGGAATTATTCTTACTGCCACAACTACTAACATTGAAATAATTTATGGACTTCAGAAGCTTAGATTGCCATCAATAATAATCGCAATAATGTCCTTTTCTATCAGATACATTGATGTTTTTATAGATGAATTTAAAAGAGTAAAAATTTCAATGCAATCTCGAGGCTATATAGAGAAGGGCATTAAGACTTTACTTCCCATAGCCTATGCCTCAGGGGCTATGCTAATTAGAGGCTAC
Organism: uncultured Candidatus Actinomarinales bacterium; assembly: GCA_963979435.1. GTDB lineage: Bacteria > Actinomycetota > Acidimicrobiia > Actinomarinales > Actinomarinaceae > Actinomarina. The sequence goes on from CAXBVE010000037.1 coordinate 1,571, forward strand.
GAACGTGGTGAAAGAGTTTATCTTTCAATGATTTCAAGAGGCTTTAATGGTGTGATTGAATTACAAGATAGAGAATATACCAAATCAAATTATCTTATGTTTCTCACAGCAATATCAGTCTTCGTTTTGGTCTTGGATATTAGCTTATGAGTAAGTATTTAGAAATCTCTAATTTAACCTACGAATATCCAGACGGCTATAAAGCTCTTAATGAAATTAGCTTTGACCTTGAAGAGGGTGATTCTCTGGGAATACTTGGACCAAATGGTGCGGGAAAAACTACCCTAATACTTCATTTAAATGGCATTCTTGGTGAATTGGACGGCTCTATTAAATTAAATAATTTAGAGTTCATTGAAGATAATTTAGCTGAAATTAGAAAAACCGTAGGCGTTGTTTTTCAAGATCCAGACGATCAGTTGTTCATGCCTACTGTCTTAGAAGATGTTATGTTTGGTCCAAAGAATTTTGGGTTTTCAGAAGAGGCCAGTAGGGAAAACGCTGAAGAAGCATTAAAAATGGTTGGAATGAATGATTATCAGGAAAAAGCTCCACATCACCTAAGCTTTGGACAAAAAAGAAAAGTCGCTATTGCTAGTGTCCTTGCATCTAAGCCCCAGCTTTTGGTACTTGACGAGCCCAGCTCTAATCTTGACCCTTCTTCACGAAGAGAACTAATTGATATATTACTGTCATTAGAAATCTCTATAGTTCTTGTTACTCACGATTTGCCGATGGCCTTAGAAATTTGTCCAAAAAGTATTGTTGTCAATAGTGGATTAATAACAGAAAATGGAAAAACAATAGATTTACTTACTAACAACAAGGTAATGAGGGAGAATCGATTAGAGCTCCCCTACGGGTTTGCATTACATCACTTAGATGAAGAGTAAGACTCTGTATTAATAAATTTTGTTATCTTTTCCCTTGCTTCTTCTGCTTCTTTAATAGGAAAGAACTGCCAAGCATGCCACAAATCATCCCAAACTTGTAGCTCATGTTTACTGTTAATCAGTTCTAATTTTTTAGAGAATTCAACTGCATCGTTATAAAGCAACTCATTAGAGCAGACTTGAATTAGAACATCTGGAAATGATTTTATATCTGCAAAAACAGGTGAGAGAATTGGATTTGACGGATCATGATCTCCTGAATAATACTCCCCCATCATATGCATCCCATCTAATAAAATTAAAATATCTTTATTTTTGAGAAAATTTCTATCTTTATTTTTATCAGATAAATCTAGCCATGGCGACATAAGTACTAGTTTTTTAGGTCTAAGTGGGAATTTGTCATCGACGCATAATCCAGTTGCTAATCCACCACCAGCAGATTCACCTATCCATATTGAATTCTTACCTTCTTCAATATTATCTAGAAAAGTAACTATTTCTTTTGCATCATCATGCGCATTTGGAAATACGGCTTCAGGAGAGAGTCTATATTCAAATATATAAGTAACCATATTTATTGATGCTGTAATTTGAGATAACAGATTTTTATGAGAGATTACACTTCCAGAATAATAACCTCCTCCATGAAAATATATTGCATACGCATCTGTTTTAGGATTCTTTGGACTCAGCTTGTGAGTATTGAATTTAGCATTTTCCATCTTTGTTATCTCGATATCTGGATGAAATTCATTTAATTTAATCCCAGAATAATTTATACCGTCACGAGAAACTTTTGCGAATTCAACTCTTTCTTGGTAAGTTACCTGATTAACTGGTTTGCTCATGCGAATCTTATCTCTATATTTTCTGAGAGGCAAAATTATGTAAAATAGTCGTGTTCTCATAGAAATTGGGAACTTAGGTATGTAATCCAAAGTAAAAACTTCAAGAATCTTGATAATAAGTTTTAACATACTTTAATTATACATTTTATGGAAGATTCCAGAAATCCCTATAATAGTTTAAATGGAAATAGTTAAAGGTAGCATTGCAATCATGGGTTCAGGAGAAACTAGTCCTGCGCTTGTTTCTGTTCATAGAAAGTTTGTTGAAATGTTAGATAACAAGGTAAATGCATTTTTAATAGATACTCCTTTTGGATTTCAAGAAAATGCAGATGTACTCGTTGATAAATTACAACTCTTTTTTAAAAAAAGTGTCCAGATAGAAATTAAATTAGCTAGTTTAAGAAATACTAATAATATTGACTCAGTTGAATATTTTGAAATGCTTGAACAGCTCAAAAGTTCAAATTTCATATTTTCTGGTCCTGGTAGTCCTAGCTATGCTTCTAAAACCTGGTTACATTCAGAGATTCCAAATGTAATTACGAATCATCTAAAGGATGGTAAGAACGCCGTATTTTCAAGCGCAGCTGCTTCTACTTTGGGAGAGAAAACAATCCCAGTTTATGAAATATACAAAGTTGGCATGACTCCTTTCTGGGAAGAAGGGTTAAATGCACTTGAGCTTTATGGGTTAAGCTGTACAGTTGTTCCTCATTTTAATAATAAAGAGGGTGGTAATCACGATACAAGCTGTAGCTATATAGGTAAAAATAGATTAAATATGCTAATTAATGAGGAGTATACAAATATCTTAGGAATTGATGAACATACTGCACTTGTTATCAATGGTGAAAAAGAAATATTCAGTGTTGATGGAATTGGATCAGTTACAGTTAAGACAAGTAATGGTCAGAAGGTTTTTGAAGCAGGCAACGAATATTCACTTTCAGAATTACAAAGCATTCTTCAATCAACAAATAAAAGAGAACTTCAGCATAAAAAAGCCTCTTCAGATAATATTGACGTAAATTCTCTTAAAAAAGAGATAGCAAAACTCAACTTAGAGATAAAAAATAATAATGACTTTACAACTTTATTTGATAAAACAATATTAGAAATTATTAACTTGAGAAATAAATTTAGGATTGAAAAGAAATATAGTGAATCTGATGAAATTCGGGATTTACTCGATAACCTTGATATAGCAATTGAAGACAATAAAACAGGCTCAAGCTGGAAATTTAAAGATCAATAGTTCCGTATCTTCCTATTATTTTAAACTTTTTTGTTACCATATCTAATTTATCTTTCAATTCAGTATCAATATCGGCAACAGAGTTTTGGTAATCAATATAAAATTTATACTCCCACGGACTTCCAATGATTGGCCTAGATTCTAATTTTGTTAAATTAACATTAGTCTCCTCAAATATTTT
>CAXBVE010000038.1:0-4517 GCA_963979435.1 uncultured Candidatus Actinomarinales bacterium
AAAATGAAGAGTATAGATCGCAATTAATTAACAACGCAGTTAAGAATTCTTTAGTATTTAATTGGGAGATAACTGCTCAAAATCTTAAAAAGGCTTATAAAAATATTACCTAAACAATTCCAAAGATATTGGTCTTAAAGACAGTTAAGAACTTAAGTTTTCATTAAAAAAGCTAACAATAACTTTTCCAAATTCCTCGTTATAACCCCAAAGGCTTTCAACATGTCCCATGTCCTCATATCGATAGGTAGTGATTTCAACCCCATTATCGTTTGCAATTTTTATTAAATCATCTGTGTGATGTGCAAGAACTCTTTTGTCTAGCATTCCATTGAAAACCAATATTGGTTGCTTATTACCACCAGCTATCGCAACTTCAGGGGTGACTTCAGTAAGATTTTCACCTTTAAAGATTCTTGCATAGTGTAAAACGGGTGTATAAAGACTAGGAGGAAAACCTTGGAATTCCATCTCTTCTCTTACGAGAGTCTCAAATGCAACTGGCGGATCGTGTACTGCAATTGCGGCAAAATTCTGAGTTTTGGCTCCTGTTTGCAAGGTAGTTAGTGCTCCTAATGACTGGCCATAAATACCTATTTTATTTGCACTGATATTCTTTTCGCTCACTAACCAGTCGACTACAGCTGCTGAGTCGTCAGATTCTTTTTGACCTGCAGAATAATATCCATCTTCACAAGTACTGTCGCCATGATCTCTCATATCCATTGCTAAAACATTGAACCCGCTTTTGTACAGTATTCCAGAAGCTAGAAGAACACCAGATGAGTATTTGCTACTTGTTAATCCATGAATAACAACAACAGTTTTTGCCTGTGGATCATTTTGCATCCACCAAGCACTTAGTTTGACATCATCTGTTGAATCAATACTTACTGTTTCGTAGCTTGGCATAAAGTATGGTGTTACATCTACATCATATTCATCCCAACCAGAGAAGTTTGAAGGGTTATTTGTTTGTTCACCCTCCCAGACAGTGCAGGGAACTGTTGCAGATGCATCATAGATGTAGTAGCCAACCCCAAAATATCCAACAATAACTAATACTAAAAATCCGTAAAGTAATTTTTTAATGATTCCCCCTCTTCAGAGTAAATATATACAGATTTATTTGATTATGCCAACTTAAAACAATTTTTCCTGAATATTTAATCTCTATATAATGAAATCTATGAAAAAAATAATTTCTTTCGCAACAGATTTTGGTTTAGAAGATGGCTCAGTAGGCGTTGTTAAAGGTGTCATAAATAGGATAGATCCTGAATTAAAGGTAAATGATATCTCACACGGCATTCCGGCTCAAGATATTAGATATGCAAGTCTCCTCTTAATGAGAGCTATTCAATATATCCCACAAGGAGTCTTACTTGGTGTAGTGGATCCTGGAGTAGGGACAGAGAGAAAAGCAATTGGGATAGAAACCGAGTGGGGTGTCATGATTGGGCCAGATAATGGTTTATTAAATTTGGCTTGTGCAACTGTCGGTGGGGCACAAAGAGCTTTTTTACTTGAAAACACAGATTGGATTATTCCCTCTGAAGGTAGTACTTTCCACGCACGGGATATTTTCTCACCTTTTGCTGCTGGATATGCTTCTGGACAGCTTGCTTTAGAAGAATTTGGACCAGAAGTTGATCTTGGAGACTTAAAGCAGTACTTAATTCCCCTTACAGATGTGTCCGAAAAAGAAATTAAGGGTGAAGTCCTTTATGTAGATCACTTCGGAAACTGTCAAACAAATGTATCACCCGAAGAACTCAGAAGTTTAAATCTATCTATTGGTGATGTCGTAAATGTAACGGTAGGTAGCCGTAGTTTTAAAACAACTTGGTGTGAAAGCTTCCAGAGTGAGTATTTAGATAATGTCGGCCTAATAACTGACTCTTGGGGAATGGTTTTAATATTTAGAAAAAATGGTAATGCTGCAGAAATCCTAGAGTGTAAAGATTCTTCGAAGGTTAGCTTTTCAATTTAAATGAAGCTTAAGACAATAAAACCAGAGACAAAAATAATTACTGCTAACAGCACTACAAAAACTAATGTCCAAGGTCTCATAAGAATATTTTAGGTTTATGAAAACTTTACATTTAGTTGTTACAGAAAACTGTGAACTTTGTGAAAAGGGTTTAAAGACTATCACTCTTTTAAATAAATTTTTTAAAATTAATACCGTTCAAGTGGAAGATGGATTCCAAGAATATCTTTTAAGAGTTCCTGTGCTGCTCAATGGAAACAAGGTCCTCGATGAAGGAATTTTAAATAAAGGTACTATTTTAAAGAACTATTTATTTTCTTAAATATCTATTGGTTTTGAGAGATCTCTATTTTGAATTTCATATTCTAAGAACTCAATAATTTTTTCTGCAACATCAATTCCGCTTGCACGTTCAATCCCTTCAAGTCCAGGTGATGAGTTAACTTCTAAAACTAATGGTCCACGATCTGATTGAATCAGATCAACACCTGCAACTTGAAGACCTAAAACTTTCGCTGACCTTACAGCACTCTCTTTTTCCTCATCAGTCATCTCATAATTTAAAACAGACCCTCCAAGATGCACATTGGATCTAAATTCACCAGGTTTGGCTTTTCTCTTCATCGAAGCAACAACTTTATCACCAACTACTATCGCTCGGATATCTTCACCGTCTGCTTCTTTAATAAACTCTTGAATCAAAATGTTTGCATCAATATTTTTCATTGTCTCGATAGCACTAATTGCAGCCTCCATAGTTTCCGTAAGAACGACACCTCTCCCTTGGGTACCTTCTAATAGTTTTATTACAAAGGGAGGTTCACCTACTGTATTAAGGACAGCTTCAATATCTCTCGAAAAATGAACATAGCCAGTAACGGGCATTTCAACACCACTATTACCAATAAGTTGAAGAGCTCTTAGCTTATCTCTTGAACGACTAATCGAGGCCGAAGAGTTAGCTGATAGAGAACCCATTAATTCAAATTGTCTGACCACAGCCGCACCGTAGAATGTCCAAGTTGCTGCAATTCTAGGAATGACCGAATCAAAACTAAGTTCATCACCTCTGAAAAAAATTCTTGGGTTTGCTTTTGCAATATTCATATAGCAACGGAGATAACTCACAACTTGTGTGTCGTGACCTCTTTTTTTTGCTGTTTCATACAATCGTGAAGTTGAATACAAATTTATATCTTGAGAGAGAATCCCTAACTTCATTTCTTAATTTTTCTTTCTTTATCATTTGATTTTGTTAAAAAACTAATAGATGGATTTACAACCCATCTTCTTCCAAGTGCTTTTCTTCCAATCAACATTGTGTAATCCATCGGCCCTCTGTCAGTTAATGTAAGTTCAATCTTCTTAGCAATACCATCCATTAATAAAGTAGTTTTAATATATGGTCTTTTTTCAACATCTCCATTTGAACTCTTTATTCTTTTATAACCCTCAAGCGGGGCCGAGGTTTTTCTAACAGTATTATTTCTTTTCATGACTGTGAATTTTACATATTTAACTTTGTTTCTAGATACAATTTTTATATCTGCAGCATCAATTGAAGCAAGATTGGCACCTGTATCAATTTTTGCGATGACACTTACAATGTTTAAATCAGGTAGAGCTGCATTCTCTTTCCAGCCTACGACTCTCTTAGCCCTTTTTTTTGCAGCCACTTAGAGAACTACGTAAAACAATAAGCCCGCAAAAGCGATTAGAGCTAAATGAAAATAGATAACAGGTAACATAGCAAAATATTAATTAGTTTTTGAAAAGAAACAAAGTGTTTTTTAAGGAGTTGTACTGACCGCTTCTATATTTTCTTCGTCTTCTTCTGTTTCAAGAAGACCACAATCAATGAGTACTTCTTCTGTATTTCCTCCACCGAATACCACTCTTTCAAACACAACAACCGCCATAAGTTCTTCTTCAGTTAATTTACCTTGGAATCCAGGCATGCCGCCGATTGATATTGTATCTTCAGCACCATAAGCTGCTCCTACTTCGGCCTGCCAGCCAGCTGATCCAAGTTGTATCCACTTCGCGTGATCTGCACATGTTGGGAATGTTTTATAAAGTGCTCCGCCGATAAAAGATGGTCCAACACCACCCCCACCATTAGCCCCGTGACAACCAGCACATGCCGCGGCACCTGAATATACTTGCTGACCCACAGCTACATAATTAACAGCGTTTGTAGAGGCTACACCTTTTCCTTCAAAGGGTGACCCATCACAATTAACAGTTTGTTGAGATTTTCTATCTACATCTAAGATTCCATTTACTCCGCATTCCTGTGCACCAGAAGTATTAATCATTCCTATGAGGATAAATACTGGAATAATCATAAAGCTAAAGTTCAACCACCTTGGGAGAGTAGTGTCAGTATTTAACTTAATACCCATAGTGTTGTTGGCCATGGAGACTTTTTTGATTACAGTTTCAACTTTTGTTGTTACTGATTTAGCAACAGGAGCCTCTTCAACTACAACTTCTTCTTTGACTTCTTCTACAGGAGCCTCTT
>CAXBVE010000039.1:0-4225 GCA_963979435.1 uncultured Candidatus Actinomarinales bacterium
AATGATATACATATCATCTTCAACGAATGAAGATCTTAAATCAAAGATTATGTTATTTTCCTTAGTTCTAGGAACGATTGGTATATCTAATTTTGACAACATATCCTGAGCTTTCCCATACACTTTGTCATTAACTGAAATTACAGAAGATGGAATCTTTACATCAGGCATGCTTCCACCACCGATTAGTGAAAAGTCTTCAACAATAGAATGTTCAAGAGTTATTTGTTTTGAAACATTTTGAACTCGTTCATCTAACTCTTGTCTAGATGTACTCAAAAATGACCAAAAAGGTATACTTTTTTCCTCCTTAGACAAGTAGAGTTCTGTAGTTTTTTGAAGCTCATAAGTTACAACTGGAGAGCAGCGAAATGTCCTAAATAGTGGATATTTTTTAATTTTTGTAATGATATCTTCTGAACCAGCGATTATTCCAGATTGTATTGAACCAAATAATTTATCTCCAGAAAACATGACTATGTCTGATCCATCTTCTAGAGACTCTTGAACGCTCATCTCTTTATCAAAGTAAGAAATATTTTGCTTTTCTAAAAATTTTCTGTCTATAACTAATCCACTACCTAAATCATGTATTAACAAGACATTGAATTCATCAGCAATGATTTTTAATTTCTTAATAGAAACTTCCTCTACAAATCCCGAAAGAGAAAAATTAGATCTATGAACTTTTAATACAAGAGAATTCGGATTCTCTTTGAGAGCTTTTTTGTAGTCTTTTGGATGGGTCTTATTCGTTGTTCCAACCTCAACTAATTTCATACCCGTCTCTTGAATAATTTCTGGAAGCCTATAGGATCCGCCAATTTCGATTATTTCACCTCTTGAGATGATTACTGCATCTATTTTATTTTCTTTCTTTAGAGCTTGAAGAGTAAGAAATAATGATGATGCATTATTATTCACAAAACAAACATCTTCTGAGTTAAGAAGTATGTTCATACTTGAAGTTAAATAATTGTTACGGATGCCACGTTCTTGTTTTTCTAGGTCATACTCCACATTTGTAGCATGTCCACTAAAAGACATCCTACTTTGAGCTCTACCAAGGTTTGTATGTAATAATGTACCAGTACAGTTGATGACTCTTTTTTGGCGACTTAATGAAAAGCTATCTATTTTTTCAACAAACTTTCGTAAAGCTTCATCTTTACCTAAAGATTCAGCAAGGATACTTTTTGCGATTTCTAATTGTACCTCTCTCGGTAGTTGATTTTTATATGAAGCTACTAAAGCATTTACAGATATTTTTTCCATACAGCTTATTTACTTAGTTCTTCAAATACTTTTGCAATACGACCAGTACATGTCTCGTCAATAATTGGTGGGAGAGCTGAAGTTATTTTATTAATCAGTTCATTGAGGGAGGATTTTGTGGGTGTATCTTTTTCCTGCTGAATTAAAGGTATTCCCTTATCTGCCTCTGTAGTTGTATCCTCACTGAGTGGAATTTTCATTAAGAGAGGAATTGCAAACTGCTCTGCAAGCTTTTCGCCACCACCTTTGCCAAATATTTCATACTTTTCTCCAGTATTAGTTTCAAAATATGACATATTTTCAATTACCCCTAGAAGTGGAATAAAGCTTCTTTTTGCCATGTCAGCTACCCTGGTTGCTACTTTTTGGGCAGTTACTTGTGGAGTTGTTACTACTATTAATTCAGCCTGTGGCAATAGTCTTCCAAGAGCCATTTGTATATCTCCAGTACCTGGAGGTAAGTCAATAATTAAGTAATCTAACTTACTCCAGGAGACATCACTCAAAAACTGTTCTAGTGCTTTACTTAACATTAATCCTCTCCACATAAGGGCTGTATCTTCATCTTCAGTAATTAGTCCTGTAGAGACAACTTCAAGATTTCCTTTTTTATAAGGGATTATATTTTTTTCATCATCTGCCTCTAAACGAGCTTTAATACCTAGTAGACGGGGGATAGAGAATCCCCATATATCAGCATCTAATAGTCCAGTTTTATAACCTTGTTTTTCAAGACCTAATGCAATATTTGTGGAGATTGTAGATTTACCAACTCCACCTTTACCACTACCAATAGCGATAACTCTTGTTTGCGGATCAATTTTTGTTTCTGGTGCATTATCTCTGGCTTTCTTTCTTGCCTTTTCCATGACAGAGCTTCTATCTTTTTTGCTCATTGCGGTTACTTCTATTTCTACGGTATCCACATTTTCCATAAGTAGAAGTTTTCTTTTGATTTCAGTCTCAATTTGATTTCTCATAGGACATTCAGCAATAGTTAATGCTAATTTAATTACAACAGTTGATTCCACAAACGAAATATCTTTAACCATACCTAACTCAACAATATCTACACCAAGTTCTGGATCAACTATTGTTGAAAGGTGTTTTAGGAGAATATCGTTTTGCATCATGACCTCATTTTAAAGTCTTTATTAAAACATGTAATTATTAATTTATTGAATAACACAATATTTGGTATAATAGATTATGGATATACAAATAAAATCATCAAGAGTTGTTTTAGCAACAGATAGTGCAGTAAGTAAACTTAAAGAATTAAAAGATGCTGAAAATGCAGATGAGAGTTTTTTAAGAATGGGCGTAAAACCAGGAGGCTGTTCAGGTTTATCCTATGAAATGTTTTTCGATACTGAAAAAAGTGAAAATGACTTTACAGAACAATATGGAGAGGTTGCCATTGTTGTAGACAACCAAAGTGTTGACCATATAAGAGGAGCAACTTTAGACTATAAAGAGGGATTAAACGAAACAGGGTTTTCTATAGATAATCCAAATGTTTCAAGAACTTGTGGTTGCGGTAATAGCTTTAGTTAAATTTATAACCAACTGAGTGTATCGTTTTAATCCACTCAGATCTTTTTTCACCAAGTTTAGCCCTTAATCTTCTAACATGTACATCAACAGTTCTTGCACCACCAAAGTAGTCGTATCCCCAAACTTTTTCTAACAACTGTTCACGAGACCAAGCATTTTCCTGGTGCTCTATGAAAAACTTTAATAGTTCATATTCCATGAATGTTAAGTCAAGTAACCTATCACCCGCTTTAGCTTCATAGGTTTTTAGATTTATTACTAAATCTTTAAACTCAATTTTCTCAGAACTACTCTCTCCTAACAGAGATTCAATTCGGGCGTTAACCTCAACTAAACCACTAGCTGAAGAAATAACTTCAATTCGAGGGTTCTTGATAAGGTCAAGTGTTTGATCGAAATCTTCTTCGTCACATATGATAAGTTCCGGGACTGTTTTTGAAGCTGACTCAATATCAGATAGATTTTTTTTCGTTTCACCATATTTACTTAATGAAGTTAATGAGATGTCTAACTGGTTTTGATTCTGAATTTTTTTGATATTTAGTTTTTTTATTCCGGCGTCTTTGAACACTTGCAAAAAACTTGCATGCTTTTTATCTAAATTAATGTATGCATTTATCATTTTCTTGAAACAATTATTTAATATTTGGAATATACCAATAATTAAAATAAATACTACATTAATAAATATGAAAATAAAAGCAGAATATATATGGATTGACGGTCAAACTCCTACCGCCTACTTAAGGAGTAAAACAAAAATTATGGAACAAGGTATAGAGCCACCTTTATGGGGTTTTGACGGTTCTAGTACACAACAAGCTACAGGAGATCAGTCTGACTGTGTCTTAAGACCTGTTGCTACTTTTAAAGACCCATTAAGAGGTGGGGAAAATATATTAGTCATGTGTGAAGTATTAAATGTCGATATGACTCCACATGCCTCGAATACACGTGCAGCTTGTGCAGAGTCAGCAGAAAATTTCTCGGAGTTTGAACCAATGTTTGGACTAGAACAAGAGTATACATTTTACGAGCAGTCCTATGACTCTCTAAAATATGGTCAGCCACTAGGATTCCCCCCATCAGGTTATCCAGCTCCTCAAGGAGGTTATTACTGTGGTGTCGGTGCAGATGAAGTCTATGGTAGGGACATCTCAGAAGAACATGCAACTGCTTGTATGGAAGCTGGCTTAGAAATATCTGGGACAAATGCAGAAGTGATGCCAGGGCAGTGGGAGTTTCAAATTGGACCCGTAGGATCTCCAGCAATTGGTGATCAAATATGGGTAGCCAGGTGGTTACTTTATAGAATTGCTGAGGATTACAATATCTCTGCAACATTAGATCCAAAACCAGTCAAAGGTGATTGGAATGGTGCTGGTATGCATAC
>CAXBVE010000040.1:0-4153 GCA_963979435.1 uncultured Candidatus Actinomarinales bacterium
AATCTTGTGAATAACCCTTCATTTTTCTCCTTAAACTGTTTCTTTTTGCCTAGTTTGCGAATATGCAACTAAACCTATCAAGATAAACACTACTAGATAGAGTATATTATTTTCAAAGACTGAGGAATTTTGTATCTCCTCAGAGTATAGGTTTGAATAAACAACTCCAGGATCTTCTTGAGATTGCCCTATTTCAGATAAAGTATTTAATAAATCAACTGTGCTGGCTCCCCAGTTGTTAGCTAAATTTTCATCTAGAAAGAAAACATTTCCGCTTTGAACTGCAGTAATCTCTTCCCATCCAACTCTTGTTGATAGGTCTTTATTCAAATAGTCTGAATGACCTACAACAATTAAGTTTGGATTAGAAGCTAATACTTCTTCTTCTGAAAACTCAGGATAACCGCTACCAAAAGGGTCTTCTTTTAAGTTAGCTACATTATTGATTCCCAAAAGGTTGTAAATTTCACCAATAAAAGAATTCTCATTAATTGTATATATGCCATAAGTGAATCCAATTTCATGAAAAACACTTATATTTTCTAATGAAAAGTTTTCTATAATCTCTTCAACATCGTTTTGCATTACTGAAACCAACTCAAGCGACTCTTCAGATTTGTTTATTAACTTTCCAACTTCCTCAATTTGGTTATAGACATCATCAAAATTTTTTGCGGGTGGAAGGAGTGCGTAGCTTATTTCTAATTTTTCTAAACCTTCAATAATTCCATTAAAATCAAAAGCTACAAACACAAGGTCTGGGTCTAGTTCCACTAGAGCTTCAGCAGTTACAGTAAATGCATCTATTTTTTCAATAGATAGTTCTGTTTCTGAAAATGAATCAACACCGACCAAAAGACTTTCGCCTCCTAGAACTTGAATAATTTCTGTATGTGTAGTCGATAACGAAACAACTCTTTGTTCTGTAACTGACTCTTCTGAGCCCGTACACATCGTCATCAACGCGGCAAGAATTAGTATCTTATATTTCATAATTTCCTTTCTTACCACGAGAAAAGATTGATACTCCATTCCTTCTCTCGAGGATTGTTGTTTTAATAAAACTAAAAAGGCGACCTGACTTATCTTTCGAATTACAGTTGCGGGACAGTGTTAGAGTTTCACTAACTTCGCTTTTTAATTTCTTTGTTTAAAAGATTGTAGCAAATTATTCTGTGTCTTCTTCTTCGTTTTTAAGATTTTTTAATGTTTTTGAAAAAGTCATCATCATGGTTTCTTTACTGTCTTGGTTTTCGTCTTGTGAAGCTACTGGAGTAGTTTCTTGTGCTTCACTATAAGATTCTTCAAGAACGACTACTTCAATACCTCCGACCAGATCTGAGACTAGATTGTAGAAAAAAGCTCCAATTGTTGCTAAAGCTGTTTGAGTTAAAAGGTAAACGGTCGCAAGAAATACAACCGATGAAAAAAGTGGTTCAATATTTCCAACTAGTGATGCGTCTGCATCAAGTAAAGCTAATCTTCTAGCTATATCTTCTAGGCCTTGGGGAACCCCAGCATTGACGAGAAGTACCCAGAGTATAGAAAAGCCCAAAACTATGGTTAGTGCGACAATAAAATTTAGAACAAATGTTACCTTTAAGACCGTCCATGGATCTATCTTTCTAATTATTCTTCTTACTCTGTTTACTTTGACCATTTTTAATCGCTCTTTATTGGAATAAAAGCAGATATTTCTTCTTCTTTCGAAAGTTTCATAACTCTGACCCCTTGAGCTGCTCTACTCATTTTTTTTATTTGTTTCACTGCACATCTTATTGCGGTTCCACCTGTACTCATAAGCATAACCTCTGTATCTTCATCTACAGAACGTGCACCAATTAAATCTCCTTTTGCTTCTGTTACTTTCAAAGCCTTAACGCCCATTCCACCTCTGCCGGCTTTTCTGAACTCATCAAGATTTGTCCTCTTTCCGTATCCTTTTGCTGTTACAAATAATAAGGTTTCATCTCTAGATGTTGCTGCTCCGACGACTTTATCTCCTTCACGGAGTTTTATACCCCTGACGCCCATTGCTGTTCTTCCTTGTGGCTTAAGATTGTTTTCATCAAATCTAATGGCTTGACCTTTTCTAGAAACTAGAATCACATCTTCCATTCCAGAGGTAGTTTTAACTGAAACAACTTTATCTTCCTCTTTAAGTTTTATTGCTTGTAATGATTTATAGTTTGAGTCAAAATCTTTAAATGCAGATTTTTTAACTGTTCCTTTTTCAGTCATAATTAAAAGAAACTTCTCGGTCTCATAATCTCTTGTATCAATGATGGCCTGAACTTTCTCATCTTGAGACATCGAAAGTACATTGTGGATTAATGAACCTTGTGCTGTTCTTGTTGTTTTAGGTAGCTCGTGAGCTTTTGCCCTGTAAACCTTTCCTTGGTCTGTAAAAAATAGTAGATATGCATGTACAGAAGTAGATAGTAAATGTTCAATAACATCCTCGTCAGATGAAGCTGCCTTTACACCCTTTCCGCCCCTTCCTTGTTTTTTGTAAGCAGTAGATGGAACAGATTTCACATAACCATTTGCAGAGACTGATACAATAATTTCTTCATCTTCAATCAAATCTTCAATAGAAACTTCACCAACATCTGGCACAATGCGTGATCTTCTTTCGTCACCAAATTTTTTAGTAATTTCCTCAAGTTCTTCAACGAGAATATCATCTTGTTTTTTTCTACTTTTAAGAATCGTTCCTAACTCTTTGATTGTTTTTTTAAGTTCTACTTTTTCCTCTTCTAGCTTTTCTCGCTCTAGCGCGGTTAATCTTCGTAGTGGCATATCAAGAATGTGTGATGCTTGGATTTCAGAAAGTTTGAATTTTTTCATTAAAGAAGTTCTTGCTGTTTCCGCATCTTTTGATGCGCGTATAACCTTTATGATTTGGTCAATTTTATCCAAAGCTAATATCAAACCTTCAACAATGTGAAGTCTGTCTTCGGCTTTTTTTAATCTGTATTGAGTTCTTCTTTGTATAACGTCAATTTGGTGTTCTATGTAGTAGTTAATTAACTGTGGGACAGACAAAACCTTTGGTACACCGTCAACAAGGGCTACTGAATTTACTGCAAAAGTATCTTGTAATTGTGTTTGTTTAAATAAATGATTAAGAACAACTTGTGGAACAGCATCTCTTTTTAGTTCAATAACTAGTCTTGTACCATTTCTATCACTACTTTCATTTCTTAAATCAGATACTCCTGTTAGTTTTTTATCTTGAACTAAGGATGCAATTTTTTCCATTATTCTATCAATTGAGGCTTGGTATGGAAGTTCTTTTACAATGATTGCAGATTTACCTTTTCCAAGTTCTTCAACATCCGCAACAGCTCTTAATTTAATAGAACCCCTGCCTTTTAAGATTGCATCTTTAATTGTTGGGGTTTCTACAACAAGACCCCCTGTTGGAAAATCGGGAGCTTTTATTATTTTTAAATAATCTGAGGGTTTTGGATTTTTAGTATTTAGTGTAAATTTAACAGCCTCAGTAATCTCTCTTAAATTATATGGGGGCATATTTGTTGCCATTGCAACTGCAATACCTTCTGCACCATTAATAAGAAGATTTGGGAATCTACCTGGTAAAACCTTTGGCTCAAAGCTCTCTCCTGAGTAGTTTGGTTCAAAAGCGACAGTATCTTCATCAATTCCATCTAAGAGTTGTGAAGATAGTGATGACATTCTTGATTCTGTGTACCTCATAGCAGCAGGTGGATCATCTGGTGTGCCAAAGTTTCCTTGTGGCTCTATTAATGGATAGCGTGTGCTGAAATGTTGTCCCAGTCTTACCAATGTTCCATAAATTGCATCATTACCATGTGGGTGATAGTTACCCATTACGTCACCAACTACTTTTGAGCATTTTCTAAAAGGACCGGTGGGTCTTATACCAGTTTCATACATTGAATACAGTATCCTCCTCTGCACTGGTTTAAGTCCATCTTTAACATCTGGTAGAGCTCTCGAGACAATCACGGCCATTGCGTAATCTAAAAATGATTTAGATATTTCGTCCTCAACTTGAATTGATGTTTCGTTATTAATTACTTTTATGTCTACATCTTTTTTTGCTGCTGGTTTTTTTGCTGCTGGTTTTTTTGCTGCTGGTTTTTTTGCTGCTGGTTTTTTTGCT
>CAXBVE010000041.1:0-3911 GCA_963979435.1 uncultured Candidatus Actinomarinales bacterium
ATACATATAGAGAAGGTTAAGACCTCAGCAACCTGGAAGACTATCCAAGGTGCTAGAAAATGTGGCAGAAATGCAACTAACTAGTCAAAACCCTCTCCAATTTAAAGGAGAAACTAATGAAATACGACTCGAAACTACTACACGCAGGATGGGATTCTGATGCAGACGCTGAAGGGTCCATCACAGTTCCAATATACAAGACAACAGCGTATCAATTTAACAATACGGAACATGCAGCTAATTTATTTGGATTAAAAGAATTTGGTAATATCTACTCTAGACTTGGAAACCCAACAGTTGGTGCACTTGAAGCAAGACTTACCGCATTAGAAGATGGTGCAATGTGCGTAGCATTATCATCTGGTACATCAGCGGTAATGTATTCCTTAATAAACATTATGAGTCAAGGCGATAACTTTGTCGCAGCTAACCAACTCTACGGTGGTACATACACAATGTTTGATAATATTCTTCCAGAATATGGAATTGATGCAAAAAAAGTAGACATAACAGATTTAAAAGCAGTTGAAGATAGTATTGACGATAAAACAAGAGCAATTTATTGCGAAACTGTCACAAACCCAGGACTTATTGTTGCGGATGTAACTGCACTGTCTGAAATAGCTCATAAGCACGGCATTCCTTTAATTGTTGACGCTACATTTACTACTTCTGCTATTCAAAAATCATTTGATTTTGGAGCAGATATAGTTGTCTATTCTTTAACAAAATGGATGTCTGGCCATGGAAGAGTTATTGCAGGTGCTGTTATTGAAAAAGGTGGTTTTGACTGGGGGAATGGCAACTTTCCTCTTTACGATAAACCAGACAGTAGCTACGGTAACATGCGTTGGGGGCATGACCTAGGTGATCTTGGGAATGTAGCATACTCTCTAAGACTAAGAACCGTTCCCCTCAGAAATCTTGGTGCAAATATGTCACCCGATACTGCTTTTGAGGTGATGTCTGGACTTGAGACTCTCAGCCTGAGAATGGAAAGGCATTGTAGCAATGCTAAAAAGGCAGCAGAGTTTCTTTCAGCTCACGATTCGGTTGAATGGGTTAGATTTCCGGGCCTTGAAGGAGATCCGTCATATGAATTATCAGAAAAATACCTTAATGGAACTGGTGGAACCATGGTAGTTTTTGGAATAAAAGGTGGTAAAGATTCTGGCCAAAAATTTATTGATAACTTAAAAATGTTTCGACATGTAGCAAATGTTGGAGATACTAGGTCGTTAGCAATCCACCCTGCTTCTACGACTCATTCTCAGCTAGATGATGAGGCTTTAGTTGCGGCTGGATCACCACCAGAGCTTGTGAGGCTATCCATAGGTATTGAGAATATAGAAGATATCATTGAAGATCTTTCACAGGCACTTGAAAGTACAAAATAACAATATATCTAAATTCCAGATACCGCATTTTAAATTAGATTCTGGCGAAGTTCTGGATGATATAGAAGTTGCCTATACGACGTATGGGCAACTATCTCATTCTGGAGATAATGCAATACTCATATTTCACGCTCTTACGGGTAGTCACTTACTAGCAGGTAGTTACGAGCAGTTTCATGATAAAACTTTACCATGGAATGAAGAGCTTGAAATTGGTTGGTGGGATGATTTTGTAGGTCCCGAAAAAATGATTAATACGAATAAGTATTTTGTTATTTGTGCAAATTACTTAGGTGGCTGTTACGGATCAACAGGACCAAATAATTATCAAATGAGTGAAGAGCAAAATTTTCCAGAAATAACATTTAGAGATATCGAAAATACACAAAAAGAATTATTAGACCACCTCGGCGTCAAGGTTTTACATGCAGTGGTTGGTCCTTCTATAGGAGGTTTGATGGCTCTTGAATTTGCTGCTAGATTTCCTCATTTTGTTAATAAGATAATATCAATTTCTAGCGGACTAAAAGTCTCAACTTTACAGTTACTCCACAATCTCGAGCAGGCATATGTACTAAATTTAGGTAGTGATTCAAAAGAGAGAAAAAAAGACTATCTCGCTCTAGCCAGAATGGTTGCCCATAAAACATACATATCACTTGAACTACTCTCCAAGAGAGCAAAAGATGAAACGGAGTATACAGAAGATTATTTGGATAATTTTATTAAAACCTCTGAAGAGTCTTATATGATACATCAAGGTGAAAAATTTACTGAAAGATTCACGAATGAGTCATATTTATCAATTATTAGAGGCTGGCAAAATTTTAGGTTATCTGAAAGCACTTTACAAAATATATCATCAAAAGATATCTTAATTTTAAGCGTTGATTCAGATGTATGCTTTTACCCGGAGCAACAAATAAATTTAGCAAATGTTTTGAAAGAACAAAATTGTAATGTGCAGATTGAACATTTTGTCTCTGAAAAGGGACATGATAGCTTCCTCCTCGAACCTAGTTTGTACGAGTCACCTATCAAAAATTTTCTGAATGTTCGCGAAAATTAATCTTATTTTTTTTTGCAATTAATTAATAAAACCATTACTTTTATATAACTATCTCAAATGAAATCGAAAGATTGAAAACAAGATAGTACGAGAGTCCCAGAAGGTCGCAAGATCAACTGGGATTTTCACTTTTTAAGAGACCCCAACTATTGCCGAGGTAGCTCAGTGGTAGAGCAGCTCACTCGTAATGAGCAGGCCGAGGGTTCAATTCCCTCCTTCGGCTCAAAATATCTTTAAAATTTAATCGTATTTTATAAATAACTAACTAGTCTTTTTATGTGAAAAAATTAATTATGTATATAAGTGTTTGGAGTCTAATTTTTCCTGCGATGGCGTTAGCTGATGATCACAATGGTGAGAATGAGCTACCAGTACCTGCAATAGTAATTGAGGAAGAAATTGAAGAACCTGAAGATCCTGCGTGGACTTACAAATTTCTTATTCCTACTTCAGTTGCAATCGCAACCTTAGTAATTCTTGGAAACGTAGTTCAGTATTTTCGACAGGTAACGAGAAAACGATATAAGGTAAAAGAATAATAAAAGTATTCTCGGTGTTGAATGTCTAACCCAATCGAAGAAAAATTCTTATCAAACTTTGATATTAACAAGAAATACGTTGTGGCTTTAAGTGGCGGTGTAGATAGTGCTGTATTGGCTTTCTTAGCTACTAAGTATTCTAAAAATGTAAGAAGTGTTTTCGTAAATCACAACCAAACTCATTCAAGTGACTTAGAACTACAAGCAAAATCTATTGCTAACCAATTAGGTATTGCTTTTGTCTCACTACAAACCTCTTTAGAGCCCAATGCATCTGAAACCCAAATGAGAAATGTGAGAATGAAAGAATTGAATATGAACATTGAAGAAGAAGAATATCTCTTATTTGGGCACACCCTGTCTGATAGAGTTGAAACATTCTTTATGAATCTATTTAGAGGTACACGTTTACATGGTTTAAAGTCAACTCCCGTGCAGGTGAATAAAATACTAAGACCCTTATCGGGTGTATCCAAGCAAGAAGTTATTAGCTATGCTGAAAAAAACAAAATCAATTACCTTGATGATCAGACAAATTTTGATAACCAAATAAATAGAAATTGGATTAGAAATGTTATTTTTGACGAGGTCAAAGAAAGATTTACCGGTTCATTAGAAGATAAGATTAATCAAATAATTACCGAGGTAGAGTATGCACTTCCAGGAGAAACAAGGTTTTTAAAATTTATTAAGTCAAGCAAAGGGTATGTTGAGATTCCAATCTCTATGATAAATTTTAATAATCCTGAATTAATTTCATCTTTAACAATTATTGCAAAACTACTAGGTATGTCAGGAATGGAGTCAAAGGATATTGATAAAATAAAAGAAGTCATTACTTCTGGTAGTCAAGTATCTTTTTATGGGGACTGGTTTTGCTTGAAATCATCCTCACTTTTAATTTTT
>CAXBVE010000042.1:0-3293 GCA_963979435.1 uncultured Candidatus Actinomarinales bacterium
AGAAAATCCCGGAGGGTCGCAAGATCAACTGGGATTTTTGCTTTCTGGAGTTAATTTATTTAAAGTTGTAAATATATGATGATTAAGCCCCCTTTAGATAAAGGAAACCCTTTCTTTGGTCACTCTATAAAATTTAATAACAATGCTCTGTCATTGGTCAAAAACCTTCAGGAAAAATATGGAGACATTTTTGAGATTTCTATTTTGCACAAAAGAGTAACTATGTTTATGACCCCTAGTGCGACTAAACATATTTTCTTAGATGCTGAAGATAATTTTTCATCTAAACATGGTTGGGAGTTTTCTTTAGGAAAAACATTCGAAAATGGTTTGATGTTAAGAGATTTTGATGACCATAGGTTTCATCGTGGTTTGCTCCAAGACGCCTTTAGAAGAGATGCTCTGGCTAATTATTTAGAGATTGTACAACCCCTACTCGATACATGGATTGAAGAGCTTCAAGAAAGTAAATCAATTAATCTGTATTCAACTATGAAGGAGTTGATGTTCAAAATCTCACTTCAATTATTTTTTGATGAAGTTGATACCTCTCGACAAAAAGAATTAGAGAAATTGTTCACAGATGCAATAAAATCTGCAACTTCTGTAGTTAGAGTCCCACTACCTTTTACAAAATTAAGAAGAGGCCTTAAAGCGAGACAGTCTTTGCTGAAGTATTTCGAAAACAAGGCTAAAAATGTAAATACTGAGTCAAATACATTGTTTGCTGAATTAGTTAAAACAAATAAACATGAGGCAGGCTTAAGTAATTATGAGATTGCAGAGCATATGATATTTTTACTTCTTGCTGCACATGACACCACAACAAGTACATTGACTACTGCTATTCACCACCTCTCAACAGATAAAGCTTTTTATGAAGAGTTGAGAGAGGAAGCAAAAGGGATGTCACTTACTGATACTTCAGATTTAAAAAATGGTATCAAGGGTGAATCTTTATTCTCAGAGACTATGCGAATGTATCCTCCTGTCCCTTTCTCTTTGCGGTACGTCATGAGAGATACCGTTGTTGACAACTATGAATTAGATGCAGGAACTTATGTAGCTATTGGTCCGTTGGTTTTGCACAATGATGAGCGATATTTTGCTAATCCTCAAGAGTGTGATCCAAGGAGATTTTTAAATATAGATGAACCAAATGAGGCTTATTATCCATTTTCTGGAGGAGCACATACATGTATCGGAAAATTTTTTGCTAGTTATTTATTTAAGAATGTCATATATAAGTTAGTTTCTAATATTGAGGAGATTTCATCCACTGAGCCGTTAATAATTAATCCAGCACCCATCCCTTTTCCTAAAAAAGACGTAACAATACACATTAGTAATTAAATTTACAGAAAAATACAAATGACTCCCCCGTGGCTGTAATTTTTGGTTTATTATGCCCTGTTTTAAGTGGTTCAAGGCACAAAAGGAAGTCTTAGTAATAAGTCTACTGATTATTTATTAAATATTTATATTTCATTAAATTTTCGTATAATAGAATATATATGAAAAAGTCAATAAATATAGGGTTAATACTCTTTCTACTCTTTCAAGCCTGTTCTAGTCCAGAAAATACTTCAGAAATTATAGAAAATCCGCTTCCCACAGACCCTTCAGATTTGGAAAATATGCCTTCTCCACCTCCTCCCGGAGAGGAAAATTTTCCAGAGAATGATAAAAAACAAGAAAATCCTCCACAACCTCAAGGAGGAGACAATCCACCACCACCTCAAGAAGGAGACAATCCGCCACCACCTCAAAATGGTGGTGTTGATATAGAAAAAGCTGTAGAAATCTTACAAGAAGCAGAAGATGAGGTTTTAGAGTGCATCTCTAAGTCATTGCCAACAGAGATTTATCAAAATATAGTCACTGATTTAAACCCAGATAGTTTTGAGTCAGGAATCGTGATTGCATGTTTTGAAGATCCAAGTAGTTCAAACAATGTAGCTCAACCACCTGCAGGAGGAGGCGATAATAATGGTGACGAGGCAACACCTCCCTCAGGGAACTCTAAACAAGATCGTGATGAAGAAAAAAACACGGGTTCATGGTATGACTTGAGTATTTATGAATACTCTCCAAGTTACTCTGTTGCTACCTCAAATGGAAAAACTGGCTATGGGTTAAATGAAACAGGAGACATTCTACTTTCCGGGTATGGGTTTGATAACGCAGGAGGTGCTAACAAGTTAAATCATCCTGTCTCAATTTCAGCAAATTATGGGAAGTTAGCCGTTACTGACAGATTCAATAATAGAGTATTAATCTGGAACAGTATTCCATCATCAAACACACCACCAGATTTAGTTTTAGGACAAGCAAATTTTACAACACATAATTCTGGAACTGGGTTAAACAATATGGATTTTCCAGGTCAAGTAATTATTACTCCCGATGGAAAAGTACTAGTAGCGGATTCAGATAATAATAGAGTCCTTGTTTGGACATCTTTTCCTGCATCTTCCGGCCAGTCTGCCGATTATGCACTCCCAATTACTAACTATGTAAATTTTGGTGACTCGTGGCCTTGGGGTGTTTGGTCAGATGGCACGAAAGTTGTTGTTACAGCAACTGTTGCAAAAGCAGTTTTATTTTGGAACACTTTTCCAGGTCCATCCACATCGCCAGATGTTGTTTTAACATCGAGTCAAGTTGGTACTCCTAGGTCTATTCTTTCAGATGGTAACTATGTAATGCTTGGTGATGAAAATGCAAATGGTCCATGTATAGGGTCAAACGGAACTCGCTCAACCCATGTTTGGACTTCATGGCCAACATCTTCAAGAGACCCAGATGCCTGTATAGACAACTGGCTCGCAGGAACTATTCATGATTCAAAAATTTATGGTATTGCTGCAGGTGGAGAGACTATGTATTTTTACGATGAACTTTATACCAGTACGCAAGAGTTACAGGTAAATGTAAAAATAGCTAATCCAGGAGAAGGCCATAGATGGGCTGGCGGAGATGATGGAGGAGCAACAGTCGTAGGTGGTAAATTATTTGTTGCTGAATATAATGGAAACCGAATATCTGTTTTTGATACAATTCCTACTTCTCCAACAGAAAAACCAGACTGGGCATTGCTGGCTAATGAACCGACAGACTACCCTTTGATAGACGAATTTATTATTCAAAATCCAATAATTGAATCTAACGGTTCAATGCTTTTTGTCTCATCTGATTTCGACAGATCGCTTTCAATCTGGAAACAGCTTCCTGGAAGTTCTGGTGCTACACCAGATATAGTCATGAGAAGGTTCGATCAACCACCTTGGGAC
>CAXBVE010000043.1:0-3092 GCA_963979435.1 uncultured Candidatus Actinomarinales bacterium
ATTAACAAAGGAACGAAATGAGTATTGCACTTATTACAGGTGGTTCGGGACATGTAGGTTCTAACTTGGTTAGAAAACTTACAGAAAAGGGTTATAAAATACGAACAATTGATTTTGATGGAGACCATAGAGCCTTTGAAGGTTTTGATGTTGAATTAGTTAAAGGTGATATTACAGACTATGAGTCTCTTCATGAAGTCTTCAAAGATGTTGATGTTGTCTTTCATACTGCAGCAATGATTAACTTAGACAGACGGTACTCAGGCCTAATAAGACGTGTGAATGTAGATGGAACTAAGAATGTCTGCGAGGCCTCAATAAAAGCAGGCGTAGATAAGTTCATTCATTTTTCTTCAGTTGATGCTTTTTATAGGTTTCCAATAGATGAACCTCTGTATGAAGACAGGAAACTTATCGACGACCTAAAAGCTATGCCTTATGATCTTTCTAAAGCTGATGGTCATAAAATTGTTTTAGAGTACGCACAGAATGGACTTGATGCAAGCATTATCCATCCAACTTCAATAGTTGGTCCTAATGACTTTAAACCTGGCATACCAATGCAGGCTTTGGTTGACATGGCAAATGGAAAAAGAAAACTCATGCCTAATTGGGGATATAACTTTATTGATGTACGAGATTTGTGTGATGCAGCAATATCAGCAGTAGACAATGGAAGAAGTGGACAGAATTATTTAGTTGGCGGAGAGTATAATTTGTACTTATATATTGCTGAATTAATTGAAAAACAGCTCGAAAAAAAGGTTGTTTTTGGTACTTTGCCAGATTTTGTTACTTATTTAGGAATTCCTTTTGAGTATGCAAAATCTTTAGTTACTAAGCAACCACGTATAATTACCCTGGATAGTATCCATACTGCTCAGACTGGTAATAAAGTTATTCCTAGTAAGTTAGCAAAAGATGAGTTGAATCATAACCCTAGACCATTTGAAGAGACCATATTTGATACAATTGACTTCTTTCAAAAAAGAGGCCTAATTACAAAATAAAACCTCTAGTTTATAAATCTCCGATTCAAGTTGCACTCACTGGCATAACCCATATATATTGTAATTAAAGGGGATATGGTTGATAAGTTCAGAGGCAATTAAAGCAAAAGAGAGGTTTAAACGTTTAGGCTTTTTAATTAGATTAATTTCTCAAAATCCTACGAAACTGTCCTCCCTAAAGGTGTCGTTACAAAGAGCTAATTTTAATTTTATCGTTGGTAGCCTAGCAAAAAAAGCTGTCGGTGTTAATCATTCTGAAGTCCAACTGGGTGATATTAAAGCTTGGAAAGTAACTGCTCCAAATTCTGATCCTGAAAAAATATTACTCTACTTCCATGGTGGAGCGTATATTGTAGGTAATCCACAGTCATATTTTCCAATGATGTCCCACTTAGCTGAAGCAACTGGTTTTACTATTTATGTACCAGACTATCGACTGGCACCAGAGCACGTTTACCCATCACAATTAATTGATGGTTGTAATAGTTATAAATCGCTAATTGAAGACCATGGATATTCTCCAAATCAAATTGCCTTTGGCGGGGACTCAGCAGGAGGCAACTTGGCTCTTGCAACATTATTGAAACTTAAAGAAGATGGGCAAGCTTTACCTTCCGCGGTAATTTGTATGTCACCATGGGCAGATCCTGCAGCAACTGGTGACACTTATAATCTTGAAACTTGTGAAAGAGATCCCGTCCTGGGGCCAACGTTCAAAAAGGTATTTTTAAAGTATGGGCTGGAGTCATATTTAACTTACTATGTTGATGATGCCGATATGGATGAAAATAATCCTTTAATTTGTCCTATTAAAGGTGACTTCACTGACTGCCCTCCAATAATGATTCATGTGGGAGAAGATGAACTTCTTCTTTCTGACTCAAGGACACTAAAAAAAGTCTTTGAAAGAGATGGGGTGCTGCATGAGTATAAAGAATGGGATGAATTGTGGCATGTTTTTCAAATGGAGAGCTTAATACCAGAAGCAAAGGAATCTTTTAAAATGTTTGGAAGTTTTCTAAATAAGTATGTTGGTGTATCTGTTTAAAAACTTCTTAATTACTCTTTAATTTGGTTAGATATAATTTTGTAGAAATCATACTCCCCATGATTGGTGCAATTATATAAAATAAGATATCTTTTGTATCTCCACTTATTAAGGCAGGACCTAAGCTTCTTGCAGGATTAAGGGAAGCTCCCGTATATTCTCCAATTAAGAGTGCAGAAATGAAGACTGTTCCACCAATTGCGACGCCGTATATATTATTTTCTTTTCTTGTTACTAGCAAAATAACAAACATCAAAAGAGCTGTGCACAGAGCTTCCATAAAAAATCCCTGGCCAGTATTAACTGAAAGGGTTGTCACGCCAAAGTTATGAGTTCTTCCAAATATAACTTCATGAGTCTGAGATGCTAAACATGCTCCTAAGATTTGGGTTGCAATATAGCTTATAGAATCTTTGATTGATATTTCTTTATTAAGTACAAATCCAATTGTTACAGCAGGATTAAAGTGTGCGCCTGAAAATCTGCCCAATAAATAAACAAAGATTGTTATTGTTACTCCGAAAATTAGAGGTATAAGCCCTGAAGGGAAGTTTTCTATCTCAGAAAGTATGATGGCGCCACATCCAAATAGTACTAATGCATATGTACCTATAAATTCAGCTAGAAGTGCAAGGGCGGTTATCTTAAATCTCATAAGAACACAATAATTGAGTTACGATTTTGATATGTTAAATAGTAAACCTCTGAAGGAAACTCTATGTGACCCAACACGAGTTATGATTTTTATTAAATATCTTGTACCTTTAAAAAAGAATTTCCAATCATTATTGAGTCTTCACCATGCTGATTTGCTGTTTGGGCGATAATCTTTACAACTTCCTTTGATTTATCAACATCGCAAATAATAGAAAGTTCAACTGATTCCTCAGCTTTGCCTTTCCACATCCCTTCAAGTTTTGAAATCGACCAACTATCAATTACTTTTAAAAGATCATCTTTTGAGTCTTCAACGACTTGAGGGACTGTTCTTATTTTAAGTTCTACATCAAACATTTTGTTAAGTATGACACATT
>CAXBVE010000044.1:0-2938 GCA_963979435.1 uncultured Candidatus Actinomarinales bacterium
TTTCCAGAATCAAATAATTCTTTCATAGCCTCAAATATTTTTTCATTATTTGGGCTATAGAAATCTCCAGGCTTTATTGCCTCCATTAATCTATTTGAGGCATCCCTTGATAAAAGTGCGCTACCTAAAAGAGCTTCTTCCGCTTCAATACTACTTGGTGGAGCTTTCTGAACTCCAAATGAGTCACTGGATGAAACTGCTTCTGGTCCAGCCATTATTTTGTTTCAGGAACTATTTCCAAAGTTACGTCAAAATTGACATCTGAACTTAGTTGTATTTTGACTGTGTGTAAACCAATCTCTTTAACCTGATTTTCTACAATAACCTGATCTTCTTCTAATTTAAATGTTGAAAACTTTTCAATTGATTCAATTATTTGAGCATTTGTTACAGCAGCATATAATGTTCCCTCATCGGTTGAATTTTGAGCTATAACTAAGTGTGCATCCGCTAAAGCTTGCTGAATGGAATCAGCTAGTTGGCTACTTTCTTCAAGTACTGCTTGTCTTTTTTCTTGCATCCTCTCAGCTATTTTTACATTTTTTGTTGTAGCTACCATTGCTATATTTTTTGGTATTAAGTAGTTTCGAGCATAACCTTTAGCAACATTTACGATGTCGCCCTTGCGACCTAACTTAGATATGTCTTCTTTAAGTATTAACTTCATCGTCTGTTGTATGATTGTTTGTAAGTACTTGTTGTTACATATGGAAGTAATGCAAGCTCTCTTGCAACCTTGACAAGACGGGCTACTTTAGCTTGTTCCTGTTTTGTAATTCCAGTAATTAAACTTGATCTTATTTTCCCTCTGTCTGAGACGAATTTTTCCAATAACTTAACATCTTTGTATGTAGCTCTTGAAATTTGTTCTTTTGTTACTCTTCTTGGTTTAGGTGCCTCATATTTTGAAGCCTTAAACTTTGGAGCTCTTTTTTGACCTTGTGCTTGTCCCATTTACATACCTCCTAAAATGGTGCTTCGTTCTCTTCAAAATTATCTCTAGCTTTTGGCATATCTGAAGATCCTGAAGAGCCTGAATCTACACTTGCTGTTGCCCATTTTAAAGCTGGTCCGATTTCATCAATCACAATAGAAACTTTTGATCGATTTCCACCTTGCTGATCTTCCCAGGTTGAATAATTAAGTTTTCCAACGATTATTACTCTCATCCCTTTAGTTAAAGATGAACTTACATTTTCAGCCTGTTGTCCAAAAACTACACCGCTGAAGTATTGTGGGTCATCATCAACATTTACCCATTCACCATCAGTAAATCTTCGTTTTTTAGGTCCTGCAAAGTTGATATCAAGGACTGACATTCCCGAGTTTGTTGTTCTTAGTTCAGGATCCATTGTTATAGTTCCAACTATTGTTACTGTATTATCTACCATGTTTATACCTCTAGCTTTCCATCTTTAAGACTTTGTGTCTAATCACATCATCAGATATTTTTAGCACTCTATCAAGTTCACTTGGCACTGTTGGAGGTGCTTCAAAGGTTGTAATAGAATAGATACCTTCATTAAAAGTTTCTATTTGATAAGCAAGTTTTCTTTTTTGCCAAACACCTTGCTCTGAAATTGAACCACCATTGGTAGTAATTATTTCAGTAATATTATTGTGAATTTCTTCAACAAGACTGTCGTCTGCTGTAGGTCTTACGATTGAGACCAAGTCATATTTAGTCATTTTTTCTCCTATGGACACTTGTACGTGGCTTCTTTTGAAGCAGGTACTTACAATTTAATACTAGAAATAGCTTATGACAGAATTTTTTTAATTTCTTTTTTCCATTCTTCTAGGGATTCTTGTAAGTCTGGTCCCATCGCATAAGAATGATCTTCAGTTGGAAATTCATTATTTTGGATCTCAGATTTATAATTCTTAAGTGCCTCAACAGTGTCTTCATATTGCTTTGAATATCTTTTAACAAATTTAGCGTCTACGTATTCCTTTGACTTCATTCCCAAAATATCATGAAGTACAAGAACTTGACCATCTGTGAACTTACCAGCACCTATACCAATTGTTGGTATAGTAAGCGCTTCAGAAATTGATTCAGCAACTATGGAGGGTACACCCTCAAGTACCATTGAAAAGCAACCTAGTTCTTGTAGAAGGAGGGCATCTTCAAATAATTTCTTTGCCAACTCGAGTGTTTTACCCTGTACCTTGTAGCCACCCATCATGTTTTTGGACTGGGGAGTAAGTCCCAAATGACCCATTACTGGTATTTCTGCATTTACTAATGCCTCTATGGTGTCTTTTCTTTTTGAACCGCCTTCAACTTTTACCGCATCAGCTTTTCCTATTTGAATAAACTTTGCTGCATTCCTTAATGTGTCTTCTACTCCTATGTGATAAGACATATAAGGCATGTCTGCCACTACGAGTGAATTTGGCTTTGCATTGCTCACTGCCTTTACGTGATGTAGTATTTCTTCAACTGTAACTGAAAGGGTGTCTTCGTGACCCAAAACTACTTGAGCAAGAGAATCTCCAATTAAAATGACATCAATATCTGCTTCGGAAGCAGCTTTTGCTGAAGGGTAGTCATAAGCGGTAACCATTGAAATATTCTCATTGTTTTTTAAATTTACAATATAAGGTACTGTTTTTTTCATTTTTCCTCTCTCCGCTTTAAAAGTCGAAGGATTAATATAATTTTATTATTTTTACCTAATTAAGCAACTCTTAATTTAATAACCGAAATATATTTCATTTTTTGTAATTTACGATTCTAGTGATTATGCAATAACATTTGTAATATGAAGTTTTTAAAATTCGCACTCTTATTAATATTGATATCATGCACAGCAACATTAGAAACTGCTGAGAAAGAGATAACTATGACAACTGAAAATGAAAAATTAACTGATACTGGAAATCAAAAAGCATATTTTGCCGGTGGGTGTTTTTGGTGCATGGAACCACCTTT
>CAXBVE010000045.1:0-2688 GCA_963979435.1 uncultured Candidatus Actinomarinales bacterium
TCGTGGTAAGAAAGGAAATTATGAAATATAAGATACTAATTCTTGCCGCGTTGATAACGATGTGTACAGGCTCTGAAGAGTCGAGCACAGAACAAAGAGTTGTTTCGTTATCTACTACACACACAGAAGTCATCCAAGTTCTAGGAGCTGAAAGTCTTTTAGTCGGCGTTGACTCATTCTCGGAAACAGAACTACCTATTGATAAAATTGATGCATTTACTGTTACTGCTGAAGAATTATTAGAGTTAAATCCTGATCTTGTAGTGGTAGCATTTGATTTTAATGGAATCATTGAAGGGTTAGAAAGCTTAGAAATAAACTATGCTTTACTTCCTCCCGCAAGAGATTTCGATGATGTATATACACAAATTGAAGAAATTGGAAATCTAATAAACAAATCTGACGAATCATTAGAACTCGTTTCAGCAATGCAAAGTGATGTTGAAGAGATTATTCAAAACTTTTCATCAGAAAACACAACCGTTTTTCATGAAATTGGATTTACTTATGGAATATACACTATAAATGAGAATTCTTTTATAGGTGAAATCTATAATCTTTTGGGAATAAACAATGTTGCCAACCTAAAAGAAGATCCATTTGGCAGTGGATATCCTGAGTTTTCAGAAGAAGAAGTATTGGCCTCCAATCCAAATCTAATTGTTGTTGGCCATTCAGACTATTTGAATAAAGACCTATCTACAAGAGTTGGATGGGGAGAGATTACCGCAGTACAAAGTGGAAATGTTTTCTTTTTAGATGAAAATTTAGCCAACAACTGGGGAGCCAGCACAGTTGACTTGTTAAATACTTTATCTGCAATAGGACAATCTCAAGAAGATCCAGGAATCGTTTATTCGAATCTATATTCTGAGGAGATACAAAATTCCTCAGTCTTTGAAAATAATATACTCTATCTAGTAATGTTTATCTTGATAGGTTTAGTTGCATATTCACGAACTAGGCAAAAAGAAACAGTTTAAGGAGAAAAATGAAGGGTTATTCACAAGATTTATACATATTAGCTTTTGATCACAGGGGAACTATAACTAAAGGTCTTTTGGGAGTAGAGGGTAGAGAACCTACCGCAGAAGAGTCAGAAAAAGTAACTGAATTGAAAAACATCATCTTTGACGGCTTTTTAAAAGCTAAAGAATCTGGAATAACTGGTGGGGATCCCGCAATACTCGTTGATGAAACTTTTGGTCTAGATGTTCAACAAAAAGCAAAAGAAATGGGGATTAAGTTTGCTGCCCCAGTTGAAAAATCTGGCCAAAAAGTTTTCGATTTTGAATATGGCGATCAATTCGGTGAAAAAATTAATGAAATCGGTGCAGATTTTGTAAAAATCTTAGTTCGATGGAATCCAGATGACGATGAAGAAACTAGAGCAACGCAGGGAAGCAGGATTAAAGAATTATCAGATTGGCTTACAGAAAATGATAAAAAATTTCTTTTAGAGTTTCTTGTACCCGCAACAGAAGAACAACTAGCATCTGTCGAAAATGACCAAGCTCGTTATGATTCTGAGATCAGACCCATGCTAGCTGTCAAGGTAGTAGAGGAAATGCGTGAAAGAGGAGCTGATCCTGACATCTGGAAGATAGAGGGACTTGACACAGCTGAAGACTGTGAGAAAGTAGCTGCCGCTATTAAAGCTGGAGACAGAGAAAATGTTATTGCTGTAGTTTTGGGTAGAGGGGCAACTGATGAAAAAGTTAATGAATGGCTCCGTGCAGGATCTTCGGTAGAAGGGTATAAAGGTTTCGCCATAGGTAGGTCTATCTTTTGGAATGCACTAAAAAGTTTTCATGAAGGAGAAAAATCCAGAGAAGAAGCAGTTAGTGAAATTGCTGAATCATACCTTGGGTTCCTCTCTGTTTATCAAAACGGGAGTTAAATAAGTGTCAGCAGGAAAAGCTGTTATTGGACAATCTGGCGGACCAACCGCAGTAATAAACAGGTCACTTGTTGGTTTTATTAAAGAAGCAGTAAATCATGATTTTGATGAAATATTAGGTGCAAAACACGGATTAGCTGGGATGCTAGGGGAAGACTTTGTTGATCTATCAAATTTATCTGAATCCCAACTATACGGGATTGGAAAAACTCCTGCCGCTGCTTTAGGTTCAGTAAGACAAAAACCATCTGATTCCGATATTGAAAAATTAATTTCTATATTTGAAAAGCAAAATATAAGGAATTTTTTCTATATCGGAGGAAACGATTCTGCAGAAACAGCAAATTTAGTATCTGAGGGTGCAAAAAATATCGGATATGAAATGAAGGCATTCCACATACCTAAAACAATTGATAACGATCTTCGTGAAACTGATCACTGTCCTGGGTATGGTTCTGCTGCTAGGTTTGTAGCTCACGCATTTCAAGGTGATGATGCTGACAATAGAAGTCTTGGTGGTATAAAAATTAATGTACTAATGGGAAGGCACGCAGGTTGGTTAACAGCTGCTAGTACACTAGGAAAATCTTCAGAAGAAGATGGTCCTCATCTAGTTTATGTCCCAGAGAAAACTTTTAACATTGACACATTCTTAAAAGAAGTAAAAGAGGTCTACGATGCTCTTGGAAGATGTGTTGTTGCTATTTCCGAAGGAGTTCACAACGAAGATGGCGAATACTTTCTACAAACATATGCTGACCAAACCGGTTCAGGACTTGCCGGTAAAA
>CAXBVE010000046.1:0-2541 GCA_963979435.1 uncultured Candidatus Actinomarinales bacterium
TAGCTTCTGTTCCAGAGGGCTCATATTATAGGATTAAATTCTTTGTCTCTGATGGAGCTGGGGGAGGAACTTCTGTAGGTGTTTTCAAGAAAATAACAGATTGTTATGAAGACACAAGCGACTCCACAACCACAACAACGAGTCCACCATCAACAACTCCAGAATCAGAGGAGCCACAACAGGTATGTGATACAGGATTTGATGGAAGTTGTGATACGCCTTTAACGGAGGATGACGGAAATGACTTCTTCGAATGGGATGATTACGATGAAGAAGTTTACTTAACTGATGGTAATTATGTTGTTCAGTATGTTTACACGGAAGATGAACTCCCCATTGCAGCAACAGGTATTTTTCAAGATCTGTACGTATTCTATTTTGTAGTATTTTCTTCAGCAGGTATTGTTCTTATAAACTGGTTACCTCGTAGAAGAAGAGATTAAAAAAGTTTGACAGGTCAAGAGTTCACTAATGACCTACTAACCCTTGTATGGGTAGTGCTCTCGATAAGTGGCGTCATTTTCTTTGATACCAAAAAGAAAAAAACCTACAGTAATAAATTAAATAGCCTTGATAGTGTTTATACCAATGCGATAGAGCTAAAAAACCAATTAGAAAGTACTTTTAATGAAGAAGTACAAGTAATTATCGATTTTAATAGATTGCAGCCATATGGGTTTAATCTTGGACCACTTGGTACACAACGAGAAAATATTGAGATCACTAATACCAAACTTACAGAAGGCTATGACACATTAAGAGATACTTTTTTGAGCTCATACGATATCTCAACAACTCAACTGAAGTCAAAATTTGCTTCATATATCCATAAGCAGACAAATGGATTAATCACAATAGACTTCATAGGAGTTCCTCCAGTAAGTAGGGAGAGCAAAAATGATTATTTAGAAGCTCCAAAAATAATGAGATTATCAGTTAACCGTAGGTTGACTTTTGCCATAGGAACAGCACTAATCTCACTTGGATTATTTACGGCAGGATCTTTAATCCAACAAGTGTATTTCTCTGACGTAACTCAACTTGAGACACAACAACAGTTACGTAATCTTTTTATGATGAATGATGAAAATTCGGAAGAGTTAGGAGAATCAGAGAACATTATTTCACAAAAAGTTAATACAGAACCAGGAACATATGAATCTCCAGTTTTAGGTGATGACTCTATGGAACTCTCTGATAGTGGTCTCGGTGAGCTCTTCAATAATATATTTAGTGAAGATGCAACTGAGAATATACCAGATGTTTTTGGCATGCTAGAGATACCACAAATAAATCTTGAGCAATATGTAGTAACAGGAACCAGTACAGAAGCATTGACTTACGGTCCTGGTTACTATACAAAAACCTCTACACCTGGAAATCGTGGAAACGTGGGAATAGCTGGTCACAGAACTACTTATGGCGCACCTTTTTCAGATTTAGATAAATTGCAAACTGGAGATGAAATTATGCTTACGGTTGGAACAGAGACGTTCAAATACATCATTGATGAGATTCTTATTGTCGATCCAGATCAAGGTGAGCGTTATCTTTACAATAGGGGAGATGAGAGAATTACTCTAACTACATGCCATCCAAAGTTTTCAGATAAACTTCGATTAATCGTGACAGGATCCTTGGAAAAAAAAGAACAAGTTAATTAAATCATTTTATAATAGAAAATGTGAGTGAAGAGATAATCTTAGACGGCAGAGTGTTATCAGCACAAACTAAATATTTAATTGTGCATGACAAACTTATTGATGCGGCGATAAAACTGTTAAATAAAAAATCTGTTGATGTAAACACTCTTAGTGTCTCTGATGTATGCAAAGAAGCTAAAGTTGCTGTCTCTTCAGGCTATAACCATTTTCCAAATGGGTTTGTTGATGTTTATCATGGAATTTTTAAACTCACATTACAAAATGTTGAAGATTCATTATCTGATAAGACTATTCAATCTAAAAGCTCAGAATACAAAGTTAACTACTATCTACAATCTGTTGCAAAAAGTGCTGTTGTTATTGGTGAGGCAGCAAGATTAACACTACTCCACTACAGAGAGATGGCTAGTTTAGAGGGATTCGTTTTTGGTGAACCCAAGTTACTACTTGATGCGATGATAAAAGATTATTGTCGAGAACATGGTGTTCCTAAATACAAAGTATTAGTTGAGGATACTTGGATCAGTTTCAATGGATTGCTCTATATTTGGATGCGTTTCGATAAAAACTCTGAACTTTTCTCAAAATATGATGATGAATGGTTCCTAAAAAGCATTAAAAACCTTTTTAAAAAGCAGCTTTCAAGTCATTTAGGCTAGAACTCAAATATAAACAAAAAAGTCCTAATTTATTGTATATTGACGATAAATTATTGTATTAGAACAGATTCTAATCTAAACTAAAAGTAGTTTAATAAAATTATGAGATATCAATTTATTGGTTCATTTTTGTTCGTTCCTAAGTTATTTAGGAGAGTATTTAGCATGTCCACTTTAAAAAAATTACTATCTGTAACCTTATCTTTTATCATGCTTGT
>CAXBVE010000047.1:0-2527 GCA_963979435.1 uncultured Candidatus Actinomarinales bacterium
AATGCCATGATTGCTTCAAATATTGGTATAGCTCTTGGCACAGCACATGTATCAGAACGTTCATAGACTGTTTCCGTTTCAATTTTTTCGGCTAAATCTATGCTGCTAATTGGGGTTAAAGTAGTGCTGATTGGTTTTAAATATGCCGTGATGTGTAGTTCTTCACCATTTGTCATACCTCCCTCAAAACCTCCGAGGTTATTCGAAATCTTGGTTATTTTTTTTCCATCTAGAGAGTACTGATCTTGAACTTCTGTACCAAATTTTTTAGCAATATCAACTCCTTTTCCAATCTCGACAGCCTTTACACTTTGAACAGACATAAACTGTTTTGCAAGAATTGCATCAAGTTTTTTATCCCAGTGTACGAAGCTACCAATTGTAGCTGGAACTCCTGTTGCTACACATGTTATGGAGCCCCCAAGGGTATCCTTATTTTTTCTCGCTGAAAGAATCTCTTCTTCCATCAATTTACTAGTTGCAGCCTCAGGACATCCAACATCAGACTCTGTAACTTTATCCCTATTGATTTTATCTTCAATGTTATTTTGATAGGTGATGCCTCCTATTGCTGATACGTAACCTGTAACTTCAATCCCTAGTTCTTCCAGAACCTCTGCTGCAATCGCTCCTATTGCAGTTCTCATAGCAGTTTCTCTGGCACTTGCTCTTTCTAAAACTAATCTGATATCTTCATGGTTATACTTTGCTGTTCCAACTAAATCTGCATGTCCCGGCCTTGGTACTACATAGGGATCAATATCCTTATCTTTCCAGTTTTTCCAATCTTTATTTAATATTCGTAAAGCAATCGGCGCTCCAGTAGAAACTCCATTGACTACACCTGAACTAATTAAAACTTCGTCCTGTTCAATGTTCATTCTGCCCCCGGAGCCAACACCTTTTTGTCTCCTCTGTAAAAAGCTATCTATATATTTTTTCGAAATATTGAAACCAGCGGGTATCCCTTCTAGAATTCCAGTTAACTCGGGTCCATGGCTTTCGCCTGCGGTTAGATATCTAATCACTTTTCACCTTCCAATTTATTTAATACTTCACCATAAATACTACTTGTACTTACTGCTGCAGATGTCCATATATTAAAAGACTCTATAGCCTGACAGATTAACATTCCCAATCCATCATATTTTAAGATTGAATCATCAAAATAATTTAAAAAAGTGTTTTCCGGACCATAACCAAGATTGATTACTGTTTGTAAATTAATTAATTCATGCCACTTTATTGGTAGTTCGGCATTTTCATATGGTGGCATACCTACAGGGGTTGTGTTAATGACCATTCCTATTTTAGAACTTAAATTAGGAACATCATTATACGAAATAGTATTATCTCTAAGTGATCGACTTACGATGTGATATTTAATATTTAATAGTTTTAAAGAATAGGCTATTGCCTTTGAACTTCCGCCAGAACCAAGAATTAACACTTCCTTATTATTAAAGTTATGATCAATCAAATCTAGAAAGTCCATAAAGCCAGAAAAGTCAGTATTGAATAAATGCATTCTTGAATTTTTAATTAAAACCGTATTGCAAGCTCCAATTTCTAAAACACTTTTACTTAGGATTGCAGTATCGTCTAAATTCAGTATTTTTTCTTTGTGTGGAATTGTAATGTTGTATCCATGAAAGCCCTGATTTAATTTTAAAATTGTTTCTTGATTAATATTTTCTTCTCTGATTGTACTGTAAGAACCTTTAATACCAGTATGAACAAATAACAATTCATGTATCTGTGGTGAAAATGTATTCGTCAGAGGCCAACCGAGTACTCCAAATTTATTCAATTATCTCACCACCTATTTTGTTTATATCATCAAAGAACGAAGGATATGAATCGTTAATGCATTGAATATTATCAGGAAGGATTTTCTTACTAAGGGTTAAGTTAGCTACTAAAGCTGTCATTGAAATCCTATGATCATCTTTTGTTTTGATGACTCCCGCATCTAAATTTTGCTTTCCTGTTATTTTAAATCCATCAGGATACATTTTAATTTTTCCATTTAGAGTTTGTATAAACTCTCTCATAGATTCAAGACGATCCGATTCTTTTATTCTTAACTCTTCGGCACCTCTCAAAGTTGTCTCTCCTTCTGCTTGAGATGCTAAAAAGGTCAATAAAGGAATCTCATCAATTAGGTCGGGAATCTCATCAGGCTCTATCTGTGTAGCTATTAATTCTGACTTAATAACTTCTATATCGCCTATTAGTTCATTTCCAACTTCAGTGATATTACTAATTGTGATGTTCGCATTCATTCTTTTTAGAATTTTGAGAAAACCAATACGCCTTTCATTGATAAGAACTTTATTGAGAACTATTTTATCTGATGACAAAATACCTATTGCAATAAGAAAGGCTGCAGATGATATATCTGAGGGTATCCTAAAACTGGTAGGTTTCAAAATCTGGTTTGGAGGAACAGTGATAGATGAACCCATCCTGACTAACCCCACTCCCATATGTGAAAGCATCCTCTCTGTATGGTCTCTTGTGGGAA
>CAXBVE010000048.1:0-2487 GCA_963979435.1 uncultured Candidatus Actinomarinales bacterium
GTCATCTGTTGGAAATTTTTTGGTTTTCCCATAGAAGCAAAGGAGCCTTTCCCTTCCCATTCTTCAACAATATATGGATGCTCCTCTGGAAATGGTGGAATGAGTAAATCTGAAATATCTGGAGTTAATGTATTGTATGTTTTTGAATTTGAAATCTCTGATCTATAATTACCGTTCAAATCATAAGCCATCATTTTTGCCCAAGCTAATGGATAATGAGGCTCATAGGTATCTACGTCGTAGTCTGGATTTAAAAACTGAAGAACAAAATGTTCAAGACTTAATCTGTTTTGCGGTCGTGATTCAATATAAGCATTGATTCCAGCTGTATAATTTATTAAGTCATTCTTAAATTCAGGCTCTAGGTTTTCGTACTCCTCAAGAGCAACTTTATGAAAGCCAAATGTCCTGAATAATAAATCTGCACCGACCCCTGGTTCTCCAATTAAAGATGCCAGACGACCTGTACTTAGATGGCTCCAAAATTCGAGCTGCCAAAATCTATCTTGAGCGTGCACATATCCCTGGGCAAAAAGTATGTCGTCAACATTAGTTCCATATATATGTGGTATCCCTCTTTCGTCTCTAATCACTTCGACAAAATCAGTTAAAGGGAGATCTGTGACGTCAATCTCATGGTCAGGAAGAGGCATTCTGAAAATTACTATCCCTGCAATTATTACAAGTGCCTGTAAGCCTATGAGTGTAACAATTACCCATTTAAAGAATTTTTTCATGACTCCCCCTTTTTCTATTAGATTAGGTCTTATAAGTTAAGATTGTCTATCCAGTTTGATATTTCTTTTACAGTATTTTTGTATACTTCTAAAGCATGCTCATCAGACTCGTAAGAAGACCTACTGGGATCAACAAAAGAATTGTGAACTCTATTTTTAGCATTGGGAAAAACTGGACACGTTTCTTGTGCTGAGTCGCAGACAGTAAGTACGTAATCGAACTCTTCATGAATGAAGTCAGTAACTAATTTTGGATACTGTTTACTGATATCATATCCGACTTCGGCCATTGCTTGAACTGCATAGGGATTAACTTGTATTTCAGGATGTGTTCCTGCCGAGTAAATTTCAGCTTCTGGATACTTGCTTTTAAGTAAACCTTCTGCAATTTGTGATCTACATGTGTTTCCAGTACAAATTACTATTATTTTCATAAATATATTCTATTCAAATTAGTACCCTAATCTTATGGATTCACAAGCAATTAAAGAAAAACGATTCGTCTCAACAATAGAAAAAGTTGTTATGTATGTCATGTATGCAGTTTTTGGTGTTATCAATGGGGCAATTATTTTTAGTGGCGAGTATGTTGCACTTTTCGTAATGATTCCTATCACTGTCTTCTCTTTAGGTGTAACCAAATGGGGAATGAAATGGCAAAATGAAAGATATGTTCGCTCAGCAGAGAATCAAGATGATATAGGGGATTTAAAGACTACAATTAAGGACTTAGAAAGACGAATATCAGAATTGGAGAAGAAATGATAGGTATTGATTTATTACTGAAACACATGGCCTGGGCAAATCAGGAAATATATAAGGAGGTTCAGAAACTAGATGATGGTGTATTAGATTATTATGTTATTGATCCAGAGTGGACTGTTAAAACAATCATGATTCATATTGCAGGTGCTGCACATCTCTACGGTCAGCGTTTAAATGGAGAGCCTTTTTCACGTTTTGAACTTAAAAATACTGATGGTACAGAAATGATTAATGAACTTCTCTCAGAACTAGACCGAATTGATCAAAGCTTAATGAAGAATCTTGATAGAGAAGATGAAGAATTTACATATGCAACTTCGAAGGGTGAACAATCAAGCAAGGTTTCTATAGTGCTTTCACAACTAATTTTCCACGCTGGTGAACACAGAGCGCAGATTGTTGCTGCATTAGATAAGCATAATGAACGTTCTATCAATTTAGACAAGTACTCTGTTTGGAGTTACGTCTCAAGTTTAAATTAGACTAAGAAGGTTAGAGATCTAGATTAAGCTCTTCTGCAGTATGGTCCCATAATTTTTTTCTTAAATCGTCATTGTAAGCAAGTCTATTAAGTCTCATTGTTCCTGGTTTTCCATAAATTCCAAAATACTTGGGAGCAAAGGTTTTTTGAGCCGAGATATCTTTTGTTTGGATTGCTTTAAGAACTGGTTCTGTACCTGTTGCAATATTTGTAGATATATATGTGAACGCTGATTTTCTTATACTTTTGACTTCATATGGCCTTGATTGTCTTGATTTTGTAATTCCCGGATGTGCGATTGCAACAGACACTTCACTATCAATTCTTTTCTCAAGTTCATATGCAAACATTGACCTATATAAATTTGTTAAATTGTATCGCGAACTAGGTGAAAAGCTTTCTTTGCTGTGTAGGTTTTTTAAATGTAGTTTTCTTGCCAGATACATGGAAAGACTTGATACCTGAACCATTCGTCCTTTATTTTCACGAAGATTATCAAGAAGT
>CAXBVE010000049.1:0-2395 GCA_963979435.1 uncultured Candidatus Actinomarinales bacterium
TAATACTTTTTCATTCTCGTGCTTGTCATCATAAGGTAATGCTCCCATACCAACATTATGTAAAGAGGGTGTGACATAAATGTAGAAAAGGGAACCGGCGAGATTCCCTTTTCGTGACAAAGTACTAGTGAGGTTTACCTAAACCTATATAGAAACTTTGACGCTTGAAGTTTAACAGGGTATTTCATATCTATACTTTGATTATGTTCTTTAAACCACCAAGTAAACAAACCCAGTATTACTTAAGGTTTATTGTTGGGGTAATAATTCTTAGGCAGATATTAATTTTCTTATTCTGAGCTAACTAACTATTAATTATTAGATATTTCTAGGCAACTACTTCGACAAAATAGATGTCACAAGTTCAAATCTTGTTTATCACTATATTTTTTAGAGGTTACTTGAGTTTGTGATAATATTAAATCTAATGAAAACAGCAACACCGAATTTAGAAGAACGCACAGTTGATTTTAATGGAAGAGAAATCAAAGTATCCAATTGGTGGAATTGGAAACTCCAAGGTGCTGCTGACCTGTATCTAGATGGTGAACACTTAGATCAAAATAAGGATAAAATTGCTACCGGGAAAAAGGTATTACTTTCGAAATATGATGTCTCTGAAGACATTAAATCTATTGAAGTATATGTATCATTCTTTTTTAAACTTAAATTTAAGATTCTTGTAAATGGAAATATTATCCATCAGGATTAATCATTAAACAGGCACAAAGTCAGTTAAAATCTAATTAATGAAATATAAGTCAAAAGCCTGGATAGGACTTCTGGTTATCGCAACTCTTGGATGGCCAATATTAGCTCCTGACTACAGGCCAGGTCAGGTGATTCTGGCTACAGGTTTTGCCTATATAGCAGTACGTTTCTTCGGTAAGGTCTTAGCATCAGGTTCAGGAAAAGATATTTACTCTCACTTAGAGGAAAAAGAAGAGGACGAGGAAAGCTAAAATTTCAATAAGAGTGAAAAATATCGATTTAAATATTAACTGGGAACGAGTTGACTACCTTTTTATTGAAGTTGCGACTCATTTTTTTTCACAAGAATAGCAAGGATACCCCAATTAATTATTGCAAGAATACCTGTAATAAAGCAGAACATTTCTGTACTATATGTTGCTTCGCCTCCAACAAATATCTCTAATGAAAAATCATATATTGTTGAGTAGAGAACTGTTCCAGCAAAAGCAAATATTACATGAAGGGTTTCAATCATGGATGAACCCGTCCCTCTGTTCTCTAGATTGAACTTAGACATTATCTCAGCATCGGTTGCAACAGAAGATACAACTGGGGCAATACCAAAAATTCCATTAAGCAGGATATAAGGAATATTAAGAAAATAAGGAGTTGTTAACCAGATTATCCCAGCAATAATATTTCCATAAGCTCCAATATAAAGAGAAGTTCTCAGTCCTTTTTTGTCATAAATTCTTCCAGCAACAATCGCCATTGGTACAAGAATTAAACCAAACCCTGTTCCAATGAGTCCATACTCAAAAGAGTTTAAACCTAAACCCTGTGTGAAAAAATATGGGGAGAGAATTGACCATCCACCAATAGAGATGAAGTAGATAACAATTGTGAAAAGAGAAATTTGAAATCGTTTATCTGCAAACACTCCTCGTGGAAAGATAGGGTTAGCAACAGATTTCTGTCTTTTATAGAACAACCAAATGAAATAAGGACATAAGAAGAGAAGTAGAAAGCTAATAGTATTTGTAATATTTTCAACTCTAAAAAATGTAAGTGCTGATGAGAAACTAGAGAGTATTAATGTAATAAACACTAAAGACTTAACATCTACTTTATCAATTGTTACAGTCTCTGTGCCAAGATTTACTCGAAGCAAAATATATGCACTAATAAAAGACAATGCTACCGGTAAGATAAAAAACAGCCTCCAGTTGTTGTATTCAGCTAAGTAGCCAATAGTTAATGGAATAAACAGTACAGAAACAGAACCAATTGAGGCAATTAACCCAACTGCAGATCCTCTATTCTCATCACCAAACATAGTTGTCATTAGACCAACACTTAGACCCATGACACATTGTGCCCCTAATGCTTGGAG
Organism: uncultured Candidatus Actinomarinales bacterium; assembly: GCA_963979435.1. Lineage (GTDB taxonomy): Bacteria > Actinomycetota > Acidimicrobiia > Actinomarinales > Actinomarinaceae > Actinomarina. Next base: position 2,087 of record CAXBVE010000049.1, read on the forward strand.
CCCCCTAGCAACAAGTAAAAGTTCAAAAGAATTTACAGCAACAAGAAGAGATGTTGAAAGTCCGTAGATTAAAAGACCATAGATAAACATTCTTTTTCTTCCAATTAAATCAGCAAATCTACCAATTAAAAGAGTTGAGACAGCAGCCATTAATAAATAGGAGAGATTCACCCATTGCAAGATAGCAATTGGTTTTTCGAAATCTCTATCCCAAAGTGTAAGTTGAATTGTTTGGGAGTTAATAGTGGTGACAACTGCAAAGATTCCTAATGAGATAGACAGTGCACCAAGTTTATTTTTAATCATGGA
>CAXBVE010000050.1:0-2028 GCA_963979435.1 uncultured Candidatus Actinomarinales bacterium
ATTTATAACCATTTCAACAGTAGCCCAGAGCATTTTTACTATGATCTTTTAGTTTATTTAAGAAATTATGTCCTTAACGAATTTAATAAGAATGAACCAGATGACCCTAAAGAAAAGGTTGTTTATTTTTATGAAATTTATATAAAACTTATGAAAGAAAACAAAATTTTATGTTTAAATCTCTATTCGCAGTATTTTATTGTAAATTACAAAGCTAGATTTAAGTTATTTCAAAATAAAGTACTTTCGAAGCTTCTTCTGGAGGTAGGAATTAAGGATATGGAGATAGCGAAAACACTTTCATTAGAATTTGCTGTTTTATTAAATAGATTTTTCGTTTACGACCTCACCTCAAGGGAATTTAGTGAGTATGAAAAGGAATTTTTTACAAGACTAAAAAAGACTATTAACTACTAAAAACTTGGTTCATAGCGGCTTTTGATAGTGGTTTAACAATAAAATAATGTGCTCCGACTCTCTTAGCTTGAAACTCATCTGCTTCTCTATCAGCAAGTAGGATAAATTTCGAATTATCCGTGAGATCATTTCTTTTTAGTTCCCTAATAAGTGAAGGGCCACCATTACTTTTAACCTGCATATCAACAAAAATGTAGTCATAAACATCATTTACATCCTCTATCTCTGAACTTGTATTAATAGTGCTCTCAAAATCGAGATATTTTTCTACTGATTCTTTGACCCAGTTATTATCACTTATTATAAAAATCTTCACAATTTTAAAAGAATAGTACCCTGTAATTTTAAAATGGAAGAAGAATGATTAATATAGTATCTTCAATTGCGCTTCTAGTAATTAGCGTAAGTCAGTTAAATATATTCGAGATAGATGGAGTTTTTTCTTCAGCTCATGTACGTTCAATTGAACGACATATTGAAGAAACTCAGTACACTCCAAATGACTTACTTGTAATTCAATATAGTTCCACAAAATACAGCGAGAAAGCTGTATCTGACTTCGAAGAGCTTATTACAGATAAAGATTTCGTCAAAGCGATGTGGGTTGGTCCATATTCGATTGAAATAGACTATGCAATTACTTCTGGATTTGACATACTTGGCTATGTTCCGGGAACTGAGATTATTAATGTTCCATTCACAACTGAGTTAGAAGATAAATTTTGCTCCCTACACACCTGTGATATTGCAGAACAAAAAATAACAATTGTAGACGAGGAGGGAATTTTCAACGATTATTTAGTTGTTGGATCTATAGGAGCATTTCTCGAAAACATAAATAACTCACAAAGTTTTTCTAATGATGTAAAGCTTTCAATTAAAGAAGATACGTTCGAAGCAATTAATTTTTTAAAACCTTCTCTAATGGAGAGATTCTATATATCCATTTCAGAACCAATATTTACTTATATGTTTTTTGTTCTAGGTTTTGCCTTAATTGGGCTTGAATTGTTTGCTATTGGTCCAGGAATAATGGCCTTCATTGGAGGGCTGTTAGTCATAGTCTCGTCTTTACCATTTCAGGAGTTTGGGATTAACTATATCGGAATTGGAATATTCCTCGTAGCTTACTTAATATATTTAAAAATTCTTTCAAGAGGTTATTTTTCAGTTTTAGGAGTAGTGGCATTTGGAATTCTTGTCCTTTCCTCAATTGTTATGTTTAGTGATTATGTCATCAATGTGAACAAGTTCCTATTAGGTTTTATATCAATCGGTTTGGCATTCTTTTACTTTGTAGCTATCCCGACAGTTATACGTTCTCGCCTAACAACAGATACAAGTGCAATGACTTCTTACGTAGACGCAGAGGCAATCTTTATTAAACAGCTTGATGGAAGTGCAGTTTTAGTAAGTATTGATGAAAATCAGATAAGAGTAGAATCTGATTCGAAGATAAAATATACCGAAGGCAAGTCTTATAAAATTCAAGAGAATGACGGAAATCTGACAATTTAGAGCAAAACTTCGCGAAAAAAACCTTTTGCCATTTCTAGTTTCTTAAATATTGTCTATGTATGTTACAAATAAACACTTCGACATGGCAGTACG
>CAXBVE010000051.1:0-2008 GCA_963979435.1 uncultured Candidatus Actinomarinales bacterium
ATCAAGTTCAGATAATTTGAGTGATTTTTCAATAACTAGTTTTTTATTAAGAGCGCTATCTTTTTGAGAGAATAACAAGACAGACAAACCTGCAAGGAACATTCCAAATGTAGCAATGAAGTATCCAACTATCAGGTCAGACCCCAACCAGTTTTCAAAAACTGCTGAATACTCTCCAACTAATCGGGGACCAAATATCGACCCAAAGACAGAAAACCACACAGCTAAAGATAAAGCTGTAGCTTTAAAACTTTCAGATGCAACGAATGAAGCAACATACCTAGTTTGAAGAGCTGCTGATTGACCAATACCCAAAATAAATGCTCCTATTAATAGAAGAATAAATGAGTCAATTATTAAAGAAGAAATTTGAACTAGTCCTCCCAAACTACCAATGAGAAAAGTATTTGATAGAGCTTTATTTTTTGAATATTTTTGTGACATTCTATCAAACATTTGAGTACCAATTACCGCACCGGCAACACCGACAGCATTTGGAAAACCAATCAAATATGGATTCGATGAAACTTCTCTGGCAGCTAAGACGGTTATAGTTACAGCAGCTATAAATCCAGTAGAAGAAAAAGCAACTGAAAGTAATAAATGAAAAATTTTCTTTACTTCTGAAATCATAAATTAAGAGTAATAAATTTCTTGAACTAATTATTTTTTCCAGAAGTAATTGTAAATATTTTTACTCACATTAGCATTAGCATGCATGAAGAGAGGGAAACCTCAGCAACCTAGAAAGCAAACAAAGGTGCTATAGATGCGGTTTTTTAAAACAAAAAATATGCTACTTAACTTCATAAATCTAAATAGGAGATAATAGTATGAAGAATATGGTCACTGCTGAAACAGTCTCACCAGGACACCCAGATAAAATAGCTGATTTGATATCTGATTACGTTCTAACACAAGCTTTAAAAAATAATAGTGCTTCCAAAGTCGCTGTAGAAACATTCCTAACAGGTACAAAAAATGGAGGATTAGTTCTCGTAGGAGGGGAAATAAGTGAAATTGCCAACATTACTTCGGAAGACATTAAAGAAATTGTTAATTTAGCTCTTAGTAAAACTATTAAAACCAGTTTTGAAGATTTTGATTTAGAAAAGCTTTCAATATATAACGAACTCACTCCACAGTCAGAGGAAATCAGAGCAGCTGTTGAAGATGACATAAACCAAGGAGCAGGAGATCAAGGAATTATGGTCGGTTACGCTACAAATAAAACGAAATCATTTATGCCTGTTACTTTTGACAAATCAAGAAATATACAAAAAAGTTTGTGGAATCTTCAAAATTCAGATCCGATGCTTGACTTAGATTCGAAAGTTCAAGTTACAAGTGGAGGCGAAAAAACAAAAGTTGTTTTTTCAACACAACATCAGTCAGATATTGATTTAGAAAAATTAAAAGAACAGGTAAATGAAATTGTATCCGAACATATTTCTGAGGATTTCATACTAGATCTGAATCCATCTGGTTCCTTTGTAAAGGGAGGACCTGCTGGAGATACTGGTCTCACGGGTAGAAAAATAGTAGTTGATGCTTATGGACCTACAGTTCCCGTTGGTGGAGGAGCATTTTCAGGAAAAGATCCAAGCAAAGTAGATAGATCTGCTGCCTATGCTGCGAGACATCTTGCTAAAAATGTAGTGGCACATGAACTGGCTGATAGATGCCAAGTTAGGGTTGCGTACGCAATAGGAAAAGCTGATCCCTATGAGTTAACGGTCGAAACCTTTGGAACTGAAAAAAAAGAAAATAGTACATTAAAAGACTTTATTCAAAAGTTTGATATGAGACCTGCAGCAATCACTGAAAGGTTGAGTTTATTGACTGTAGACTATAGATTAGATACACTTTTTTCGCACTTTGGCCACGATGAACGAAATTGGGAAAAAATAGAAAACATCTAGAAACCACCATTTAATCTGATATAATTTGTACATACATATAGAGAAGGTTAAGACCTCAGCAACCTGGAAGACTATCCAAGGTGCTA
>CAXBVE010000052.1:0-1967 GCA_963979435.1 uncultured Candidatus Actinomarinales bacterium
AATGATTATATTAATAATTTATCTGATGCCCTTGTTGAAGATGATAGAGTTGTATTTTTTGAGGATATGGGAGACAATTTTGATCATCAAAATATCTATAAGAATTATCTTGAGACAAGAGCATATGTATATGAAGAAATAAACAGACTTTACAAGACAAATAAAGAATGTCCTATAGCTGGAGACCAAGAGATTGCGGATGAAAAAGTACTAGAGGCTAAAAAAGAACTTTCAGAATTTTTAAATAACTACTAATTAGTAAGTTCGATTAAATAATTTTCAAAATCTTCGAGACTATCAATTATATTTTCACCATACTCAAAAAGGCCCCAAATAAAATTATTTAGAACTTTTATATTATTTGCATTAATGCCGATAAGTTGTTTATTTAAAGCGTAAGCATATCCAATCTCTGCTGATGTTCCAGAATCAACATCTCTTCCTGTTAAAAGAGCAACTACCACATCGGCTGACTTCAAGAAATCCATGTCTGCATCAAAGATTTTAATTTTTTTTTCAAGGGTAAACTCACCTTCAACAAGCCCTGCATCACGATGAGGTAAAAATGTTTCATATTCATTCTTTTCAAGAATGTTTGCAATTTTTTCTAGATAACTTCTCTCGTGATCATCAAATAAAGGTCCAGCAATATAAACTTTCTTCATTGGATTATTGTATTTAGTAATTTTTTAATTTGTAGTAAATCTTTATAATTTAGTACATTTTCACTCATGGAATTTATACTCTCAAGAATTTTGATATTCCATATTTTTGAAAGAGGTACTACCTCTACTTTTATAAGGAATAAACTAGTCTCATCATTTAATGGTACTGAGGTCTGCGTCTCAACTCGAAAATACAAATTTTCTAATTTACTGACCTTTGGTTTTTCAAATCCAGGAAAATTACTTAATTCAGGATAAGTTGTTATTGTCCAAACCCATCTTCTGATGCTCTGTTTGCTCATATATTCGCTGAGCTTCTTGCTGGATTTAATCAATTGATCATTGTCAGCTACTGGTTTGTGTATTGTTGATAAATTTTTACCTAACTTATTTGTGGGTATCCATCCACTTGGAAAACAAACAGAAGCTAGTTCCATTTTACCTTTATGCATAACAGCAAAATCTTCTTCAAGTGCCAGTGTTAACTCTTCTAAGCTGAGACTTTTTTCGACTTGTATATAGGTTGTAACTAATTTTTTTAATTCAATATCCGTGGATAGTTTGGACTCACCAATTAATTTTTCTTTGTTATGCTTCAATTCCTTCTTTTTTTGTTTTATGTAGTATTGATTTGGATTTTTGTTGTAAGGGATACCTTCGTATCTCACCATTGATGGGTTATTTGTAAATGGGGTCTTAACAAAATCTAAATTCATTATTATTAATTTTATAGAGAAAGGAACACCTTGGGAAATACAGGAGCACTATTACTACACGGACTATTTGAACACAAAGGTAGACATCAGATAAACGCTGATTGGTTTAATAACTTAAAAATAGATACAAACTTAATTGATTTACCAGGACATGGAAAAGATGATTTGAATAGAGGAGATATTGAATCATGGGAATTAAATGATCAAGCTGTAATAAAAGGCTTCGAAAGTCTTAACCATTATGATAATAAAATTTTAATTGGTCACTCATATGGCGGGTTGTTAGCAACCTATTCAGTTTTAAAAGAAATTATCTCTCCAGATTTTCTCATTCTCTCAGCACCGTTGTTTAAAGACAACTATCCCAAGGCCATTAGGAGCTTATCGAAACCTATGGCTTCAATTGCACCAAAATTAAGAGCGCCATCCCCAGTAAATAAAAGAAATATATCAACAGATATGGATGTTGTTAAAGATTACTTTTCTGACCCGTTAGTGTTTCGAAGCCTATCTTTTAGGTTTGGATATCTAATAACTGAAGCCCAAAAATATGTAAATGAAAACATCAGTAAGTTAGAACTTCCAA
>CAXBVE010000053.1:0-1910 GCA_963979435.1 uncultured Candidatus Actinomarinales bacterium
GGAGCAGCGGATGAAGAAATGGGTAACGCCCATGCTCCGAATGAAAGTGTTCAAATTGAAGATATTGAAAATCTTATCAAAAGTTTAATAAAGACTTTAAAAGATTTTTCTTAACTCTTTAGAGCTTCTCTCATTAACGGGATTGCCTCCAAAGCCTTTTTACCTTTATCTGTTATTTTATATTCAACATGAGGAGGAATGGATTTAAAATCTTTTCTTGTTGCAAGTTTATTTTCAGTAAGCTGTTTTAACGTTTCTATTAGCATTTTTTCTGAAATCTCAGGGATTTCTCTCTTGATAGCACTAAATCTCTTAGATTCTTCTAACTTTGATAATACAAGTAGTGGCCATTTCCCACCTAATACTTTCAAAACAGCCCTTATCGGACAATCAGTTTTATACTCAATTCCCATTTTCAAATTATACACGAACCTAAGGGTATGTGTACTATAAATTATATACTATAAAAAAAGTATGTACTATATTTAAAATAGGTATATGATATCAAAGTAATATATATAGGGAGAAAATAATGAATTGGAATTCAATTTTAAGATGGGTCCACTTGTTTTTCGGCGTATCAATAAATGGCTACTTTTTTTACACAGTAGTTCTTGGAAACACAGCAACTGAAATGATGGTAAACCTTGTAATGCTTTCAGGTGGTTTAGCATTTTGGACCGGATTAGCAAAATGGCAACTACCAAGAATAAGAAAATGGAGAAAGAAGGTAAACAGTGCCTAAAGAATGTAAGTGTGGAAGAAGTGAAACAGGTTTTTGCCAAGGATTTCATAGCAAAACTGAAGAAGAGTGGGAAAAGATTAAACAAAAAAGTTAGAGAATAATTTTTTTACAAGCTAGAACTTTTAATTTATAGAGTTTTAGCTTGTAGATTATTAAAAAAAGAAAGCAATACAATAAAAATACATATGGAAATAGGTATCGATTCATTCGCAAAAAAAACTCAGACAAATGAAGGTGGTACTGTTCAGGACGATGCCCGTGCTATGTCTGAGCTAATTGAGAGAATAGTCCATGCAGATAAAGTAGGTTTAGATGTTTTTGGAATTGGAGAGCATCACAGGGAAGAGTTTTTAGATTCCGCAGCACATAATATTCTTTCAGCAGCTGCAGCCCGTACTAAAAATATTCGTTTAACAAGCGCTGTTGCAGTTATTAGTGCAATGGACCCGGTAAGACTATTTCAAAATTATGCCACATTAGATTTAATTTCTAATGGAAGAGCAGAGATCGTTGCTGGAAGAGGTTCCTTTACTGAAGCCTATCCACTGTTTGGTCTAGATTTTAAGGATTACGACGATCTTTATGCAGAAAAACTTGATTTATTGTTAAAAATTAGAGATGAAGAGTCGATAACTTGGTCTGGTCGATTTAGACCACCTCTTAATAATCAAGCTGTTTATCCACGTCCTCTACAAAAAAAACTTCCAGTCTGGGTTGGAGTTGGAGGAACTCCCGCATCGTTTGTCAGAGCCGGAGCTTTAGGACTCCCCCTAATGGTCGCTGTTATTGGTGGAGAAACTCATAGGTTTAAACCACTAATAGATTTATATTACGAAGCAGCAGAACGAGCTGGACAAGATAAATCAAATTTAAAAGTTGGACTTCACTCTATTGGTTTTGTAGCTAACTCAAAAGAAGAAGCTGTCGAAAAATACTATCCGGGTTATAAAATATGGTTTAATCAAATTGGTCAAGAGCGAGGTTGGCCACCAGTTACAATGGAAAGATTTCAACATCAAATTGATGACTTGGGAGCTTATGCCGTAGGTGGACCAGAAGAGGTTGCAGAAAAATTAGTTCGCCATAGTAAAGCCTTAGGTGGGGTTTCAAGGTTTACTTTTCAAATAGATAATGCAGGGCTAACTCACGAAGACTTGATTGAAAC
>CAXBVE010000054.1:0-1822 GCA_963979435.1 uncultured Candidatus Actinomarinales bacterium
TGAACTAGCACAATCAAAAGCAGCTAAGCCAAATAAAAATTTTGTTAAATACTGGCTGCATAATGGAATGATCAATTTATCCGGTAAGAAAATGTCAAAGTCTGAAGGTAATGTAAAAATCCTCAAGGATTACATTGATGAATACAGTGGCGATGTAATGAGATTTTATTTCTTAAGAGCACAATACAGAAGTCCGCAAGAGTTTACTGAAGATTTATTAATTGAATCCAGAACTACATTCAAAAAAATATCAGAATTTGTTGAAGATTCAAAGTCAGCACCCATTGACAAGAACCTTTTGCATATTTTTGAAGCATGTATGGGAGATGATTTAAATACACCAAAACTTATTGGAGAAATTTTTATTCAAATTAATCAATCATTAACTCTTGAAGAGGAAGAATTACAAAACTTAAGGTCAACTGTTAGGTTTATTTTTGATATATTAGGTTTCACTTTTACAAAAGGTGAAAATAAGAAATTACCTAAAGATAAACTGATAAAATTTTTCGAAGAATACAAAATAATCTTCGAATCTATAGAACAAGCTATGAGTGAATTTATAAATATTAGAGAAAAATATCGTTTAGAGCGAGAGTATAAAATTGCGGATGAAATGAGAAATAAACTTCTAGAAATTGGAATAAAGATCGAAGATGGGAAAAAAGATGGCTGGTCTTGGAACAATAATTGAAGGAAAGAATGCTGTTCTATCAGTTTTAGAATCTGGAAGGGCAATAAAAATAAGCTATCTTCATCAAGAAACTAAATCAGAGAATTTTGAAACAATATTAAATTTAGCAAAAAGAAACAAAGTAGAGATTTCAGCAATCAAATCAAAAGAGGCATGGCCTTATCACCCTAGACATTCAATTGTTGCACTTTGTAATCCGAAGAAAACTTTTAAAGAGAAAGATATGGATAAATTTGCAAATAAAAATTTTATTGTCTGCGACCACATTCAAGATACAAATAATATTGGAGCTATTGCACGCAGTGCGGCAGCATTTAACTTTGAAGTCATAGCAATACCTCTTAAAAGATCAGTAAAAATAACTGAAAGAACCTTTTCAATAGCTAGTGGAGGATTAGAAAAGGTCGAAATTGTATTTTATAACTCAATATTCTCACTGATTAAGAAATTTAATTCTTTAGATATCTGGACCCTAGGCTTAGATATGGGCGGTGAAACTGAAATCAGTGATATTGATCTTAAAACTCAAAAATATGCACTTTTTGTTGGCTCAGAAGAAAATGGTCTTAGCAGTGAAGTCCAAAAAAAATTAGACTTAATTTCACGTATCAATATGGATAATGATATTGAGTCACTAAACGTCTCAGTATCAGCTGCAGTGGCAATGTACCAATTATTTATTAAAAAATAAATTAACTCAAAATATATGTTTGCTATCATTTTAATATTCGCCGGAGTAGCTCAGTGGTAGAGCAACGCACTTGTAATGCGTAGGTCAGGGGTTCAACTCCCCTCTCCGGCTCTCAGTGAAAAACTACTATTCAACATTACGAGCAATATTCTTTATTCTTATTGGTTTACACGTCTCTCTCTATCTTTTTGGACTTCTTAGACTTTCTATAATTTATGATTATCTTGATTACTGGCCGTTTACTCTTTTTCTAATCTTTCTAGTTTTACTTCCAAGATCAGCCCTCATTACTGAATCAATTAAATTTTATTCATATGCAGTTTTGATCACGATAATGGTTATCTTTTTACTTGGACATTTTACAAAAGCTTCTTTTCTAGGTACTTATTCTTATGAGTCATCTTTTAGCAACTCAACACTCAACGAATCAGAAACTT
>CAXBVE010000055.1:0-1815 GCA_963979435.1 uncultured Candidatus Actinomarinales bacterium
ATTTTTTATTATTTTCATTTACTAATCTTTTAACTTCTTCACCAAATTCTTTACATGCCCAACCAAGGTGAGTTTCCAAGATTTGACCTACGTTCATACGACTTGGAACCCCAAGTGGATTTAATACTATATCAACTGGTCTGCCATCTTCTCTATAAGGCATATCTTCGACAGGTACAATTTTACTGACCACACCCTTATTTCCATGTCTTCCTGACATCTTATCGCCAGGTCTTAATCTTCTTTTAATTGCAACAAAAACTTTTACCATTTTCATCACACTTGGTAATAAATCATCACCACTTCTAATTTTTAAAACCTTATCTTCAAATCTTTCTTGGATGTCTTGTTTTGCTTGGTTGTATTGGTCTTTTAATTGAGCAATACTTGCTTCGTCATTAACATTACCTACAGTTATTTTAAATATATCGTTAATACTAATTTTATTAATTGTCTCAAGGTCAAGCTTGGCACCTTCCTCTAAATCCTTTATTTTTTTAGTTAAAGAAGCTCCAGATAAAATCTGATTAGCTCTTTGCTTTATGCTTCTTTCTAAAATTTCTTCCTCTACAATTTTGTCTTGTTGAACAACTTCAATTTCTGCTCTTTCAATAGTTATAGATCTTTCATCTTTTTCTATACCATGTCTATTAAATACTCTGACATCAACAATTGTTCCACTGCTTCCTCTAGACATTTTTAATGATGTGTCAGTTACATCAATTGCTTTTTCACCAAAAATTGATCTTAATAATTTTTCTTCTGGTCCGGATGCAGAATCTCCTTTTGGAGTAACTTTACCAACCAAAATATCTCCAGCTTTTACTTCAGCACCAATGTAAACAATCCCAGATTCATCAAGGTTTTTTAAGGCTTCTTCATTTACGTTTGGAATATCTCTGGTAATTTCTTCTTCACCTAACTTTGTATCTCTAGCCATAACTTCATATTCAACAATATGAACTGAAGTAAATACATCGTCAGTAACACATCTTTCTGAAATTAAAATAGAGTCTTCAAAATTGTAACCTTGCCAAGGCATAAATGCTACTGTCACATTTTTTCCAAGTGCTAATTCACCTAGCTTAGTAGATGGTCCGTCAGCAATAATATCACCAGATTTAACTTTATCGCCTACTCTAACAAGTGGTTTTTGGTTAATACAAGTATTTTGGTTTGATCTTTTAAATTTTTGTAGGTTATAAATATCTACACCTGATTTTGAGAAATCTGTTTCTTCTGTTGCTTTAATTACAATTCTTTTTCCATCAATTTTATCAACTGTACCATCACGATTAGCAACAATAGTAACACCTGAGTCAAGCGCTACATCACTTTCAATACCGGTACCAACTAATGGAGATTCTGGTTTCAATAGAGGGACTGCTTGTCTCATCATGTTAGATCCCATAAGAGCTCTGTTCGCATCATCGTTTTCTAAGAAAGGAATTAAAGATGCCGCTACAGAAACCAACTGTTTAGGCGAAACATCAATGTAATCAATTTTCTCAGGTCTTGATAAAACGAAGTTTAAGTTTTCTCTGCAAGGAACAAGTTCTTCTAAAATTTTTCCATTTTTATCAAGTTTGGCGTTAGCTTGTGCGATTGTATATTTTGTCTCTTCCATCGCTGATAGATATTCAACTTTATCTTGAACTACACCATTCTGTACTTTTTTATATGGGCTTTCAATAAAACCATATTTATTAATCTTAGCATAAGTAGACAAACTATTAATCAAACCAATATTTGGTCCTTCGGGTGTTTCAATTGGACAAATTCTTCCATAGTGAGTTGGGTGAACATCACGAACAT
>CAXBVE010000056.1:0-1713 GCA_963979435.1 uncultured Candidatus Actinomarinales bacterium
CAAAATTATTTATAGGAAAAAATAACTTTACTAATTATTCAAAACTGAGAACTGATCAGAATCCATTACGTGAAATTGCTCTCAGTAAATGGACCAAGAACAGTCAGTATTTTATTTATACTATCACTGGAAATTCTTTTTTACACAACATGGTTAGGTCCATAGTAGGTGTACAGTTAGCAGCATTTGATGGAAAATTGGAAGGTAAATCTATTAGTACTTCTCTAAAAATTCCACTAGAACAAAGATTCAAACATGTTGCACCGTCAGAAGGTTTGTATCTTTGGAATATTAAATACTAGTTTTCATAAATATCAGTAACCTTTATACTTAAAGCTCGTTACAATCCAATAGGTTTATAAATGAGTACAAAAACGACATTCAAAGGAATAGAAGCTTCTGATAGAAGTTGGCATGTAGTTGATGCGAGCAATCTTCCAGTTGGTAGATTAGCTAGTGAGATTGCACAAATTTTAAAAGGTAAACACAAGCCACAGTATGCACCACACTTAGATGTAGGAGATCATGTTGTTGTAATTAATGCAGATAAAATTCAAGTTACATCTAAAAAGCCAGAACAAAAAATGTACTATAGACATTCAGGGTATCCCGGCGGAATAAAAGAAGAATCTTTTAACGCACTCAAAAAACGTAAACCTGAATTAATCATTGAAAAAGCTGTTTGGGGAATGCTTCCAAAAAATAGGCTAGGAAGAGCAATCATTAAAAAACTTCATGTATATTCTACAGATACCCATCCTCATGAAAGTCAAAACCCCGTAGAATTAAGTTTCAATATAAAGAAGGTTGCAGATAATGAGTGAAGCAATATTAGGCACAGGGAGAAGAAAAAGCTCTGTGGCAAGAGTGAGACTCACCGAAGGTACTGGTGAATATACCTTTAACGGCAAGACAATGGAACAGTACTTCCCAAGTCCAAATATGAGAATGAGGGTAAACAAACCTTTTAATGTTGTTGAAATGGATAAGCAGTTTGACTTACACGTAACTCTAAACGGAAGTGGATTGTCTGCACAAGCTGATGCGGTTGCCTTAGGTATTTCTAGAGCTTTAATACAATTTAATCCAGAGCTAAGAGCAAAACTCAAAAAAGCAGGGTTACTCACAAGAGACTCTAGAAAAGTTGAGAGAAAGAAATACGGACTTAAGAAAGCTAGAAGAGCCGAGCAGTTCACTAAAAGATAATTTCTCATTGAAAAAACATTTTGGTACCGATGGCATTAGGGGTATCCCCGAAGAATCTCTTACTGAAGAAATAGTTTCAAAAGTTAGTGCTTCTGTCGAAAAAATATTAAAGCCTAAATCAATAGCTCTGATTACTGATACTCGAAGTTCTTGTGAAATAATAGCTAAGTGGATAAGTAATGGTTTCAGCAGTGAAGTACATATTCTTAACTATGGAATTCTACCATCGGGATCAATGCCCATACTACTTAATGAACTCAATCATGATATGGGAATTATCATTTCTGCTTCGCACAATCCAAGTGAATACAATGGAATAAAGTTGATTGATAAGAATGGATCTAAATTGGCCGATGAAGTCGAAATTTCAATTGAAGAGACAATGGATACGATTGGGTTGCCAAGTAAATCTTCACAAATAGAGGATTCGCACTTAGGTTATGAGCAATATAAAAACTTTCTTGACTCAATAAATGACGTAGATTTCTTACAGTTCAATTTAGTAAT
>CAXBVE010000057.1:0-1684 GCA_963979435.1 uncultured Candidatus Actinomarinales bacterium
CCTTATAAAAAAGTTCTAAACGGTGTAGTTCAAGATAAAGTTGAATATCTTTCAGCGATGGAAGAAACAAAATATACAATTGCTCAAGCTAATGCAAAAATAGATAAATCTGGAAAAATTTTAGAAGAACTTGTTCCTTGTAGAGAAAATTTAAACTTCGTTTTATCAAATCCAAGTAAAATTGATTATATTGATGTTTCACCTAAACAGTTAGTTTCTGTTGCAGCCTCTCTAATCCCTTTCTTAGAAAATGATGATGCGAACAGAGCTCTAATGGGATCTAACATGATGAGACAAGCGGTTCCTTTATTAAAACCAGAATCTCCTTTAGTTGGTACTGGAATTGAAAGTGATGTTGCTCTTGATTCAGGTGTAACTATTGTTGCTAGTCGTGATGGTACAGTTGATAAAATTGATGGAAAAAGAATTGTAATCAAAGCAACTGAAGAAACAGATTTCACTAAATCAGGTGTGGATATTTATAACCTGCAAAAATTTAAAAGATCAAACCAAAATACATGTATTAACCAAAAACCACTTGTTAGAGTAGGTGATAAAGTTAAATCAGGAGATATTATTGCTGACGGACCATCTACTAAACTAGGTGAGCTAGCACTTGGAAAAAATGTGACAGTAGCATTTATGCCTTGGCAAGGTTACAATTTTGAAGACTCTATTTTAATTTCAGAAAGATGTGTCACGGATGATGTATTTACATCAGTTCATATTGTTGAATATGAAGTTATGGCTAGAGATACAAAATTGGGTGAAGAAGAAATCACTAGAGATATTCCAAATGTAAATGAAGAAGCCCTAAAAAACCTTGATGAATCTGGAATTGTTTATATTGGCGCTGAAGTAAAAGCTGGCGATATATTAGTTGGTAAAGTTACACCTAAAGGAGATTCAGCATCTGGACCTGAGGAAAAATTATTAAGATCTATTTTTGGTGAAAAAGCAATCGATGTAACTGACACATCATTAAAAATGTCTAGAGGAAGCAGTGGAACGGTTGTTGATGTTAGAGTATTTAATAGACATGGTATAGAAAAAGATGAAAGATCTATTACAATTGAAAGAGCAGAAATTGATACTGTTCAACAAGACAAAATTGTAGAGGAAGAAATTCTAGAAAGAAGCATAAAACAAAGAGCTAATCAAATTTTATCAGGAGCTTCTTTAACTAAAAAAATAAAAGATTTAGACGAAGGTACCAAACTTGATCTTGAGACAATTAATAAAATTAATATTAACGATGTATTCAAAATAACAGTAGGCAATGTTAATGATGAAGCGAGTATTGCTCAATTAAAAGATCAATACAATCAAGCAAAACAAGATATTCAAGAAAGATTTGAAGATAAGGTTTTAAAAATTAGAAGTGGTGATGATTTATTACCAAGTGTTATGAAAATGGTAAAAGTTTTTGTTGCGATTAAAAGAAGATTAAGACCAGGTGATAAGATGTCAGGTAGACACGGAAACAAGGGTGTAGTCAGTAAAATTGTCC
This sequence comes from uncultured Candidatus Actinomarinales bacterium, assembly GCA_963979435.1. Taxonomy (GTDB): domain Bacteria; phylum Actinomycetota; class Acidimicrobiia; order Actinomarinales; family Actinomarinaceae; genus Actinomarina. Next base: position 1,511 of record CAXBVE010000057.1, read on the forward strand.
CTGTTGAAGATATGCCTTATAGAGAAGATGGAAGACCTGTTGACATTGTATTAAATCCACTTGGAGTTCCAAGTCGTATGAACGTAGGTCAAATCTTAGAAACTCACCTTGGTTGGGCTTGTAAAGAATTTGGTGAAGAAGTTAAAAGATTAGTAAATGAAAATAATAAAAAAT
>CAXBVE010000058.1:0-1596 GCA_963979435.1 uncultured Candidatus Actinomarinales bacterium
TTTCATTATTCTTTACTACATCTTACATATCGACTAAAATATCATCTATAGGAGATTTTTAAATGTGTATAGGATGCAATGTAATTGAACAAAAGAGTGCAGAGGTAATGTATATCGGCGCACAAACAGACTCTGGAGCTTCATTCATCGTACCTTTAGTGAATAACTTATTTGAGAGCTACACTTTTCAAGTTATTGAATCTTTTTTAATTCAAGCCTCATTGGTTGGCTTTCTTCTTTAGAGGTTTATTTACAACTCGAGCATAAACCAATTAATTCAAGCGTATGATCTTTAATTCTATATTCAGAAGAAGCTTGAATATTTAATATTTCAACACCAAGCTGTTTTTCAATATCTTCACTTAAAGTAATGTCTTCAACTTCTCCACACTTTGAACAAAATACATGGTGGTGATGAACATGTTCATTTAGGGAAAGCTCAACTACAGTATCGTTTTCAGGGGTTGTAAATTCTTCCAATATACCTTTATTTTTAAAGTCTTTTAAAACTCTATAAAGAGTAGAAGTGGCTACTTTATTACCAACTTTCTTTATAAGGAGCTCTATAGTTACAGGCTTGCCAAAGGCAAGCATTTCTTCAATAATTATTAGCCTGGGCAAAGTAACAGATATGTTGTTTTCAGACAAAACGTCACTTGCTTTTATACTCATCAATTTTAATTATAGTTACTTGACAATAAATATTTGAGAACTATTCTCATTTACATATTATATTTGAGAACCATTCTCATTTAATGAAAGGTAAGTAAATGTCTGATATTTTAGTTGTACTCTTGGCCAGCTCTTTTGCAGGGCTTCTCTCATTATCTGTCGCATTGATTTTGCTAGGAAGTGAAAAACTTTCTTCTAAATTAGTCAAGTATGGTACACCATTTGCAGCTGGAGTCTTGTTAATTATTGCTTTCAGAGACCTTCTACCTGAGGCAATAGTTGAAGATGGTGCAGATGTATTAAATTCAGCATTAGGTGCCATATTGATATTTTTTCTAATTGAAAAAGGTTTTAAATCATTTCACCATCACCATGAAGAAGATCAGCTTGAAAAAACTGACACAACACAGGGTTGGCTTTTTGTTATTGGAGATTTATTTCATAATTTGATTGACGGTATTTCTTTAGGGGGTGCTTTTTTAATCGGGAGAGATACAGGATTAGTTGCAACAGTTGCCTTAGTTGCTCACGACATACCCTTAGAAGTCGGTGAGTTTGGTAATCAACTAAGAGTTGGATTTACTAAAAGACAGACAATAATACGTAATATACTTTCAGGTTCTACAACAATTATTGGCGCAGTACTAACTTACCAAATTGGTGGAGATTTAGATATACCGATGGGTTATCTATATGGCGGAATCGCGGGATTTTTTATCTATATTGCTCTAAGTGATATCGTCCCAACAATTCACTCATCTGAAAAAACAAGATACGGACTTCAAACAGGATTCTTATTGTTTGGTTTAATTTTTGGAGGCACAGTTTCTGCACTTGCCCATGATTACATAGACGTCGGACATAATCACGACGAAGAAGATCATAACGAAGAAGGTCACGACGAAGAAGATCATAACGAAGAAG
>CAXBVE010000059.1:0-1510 GCA_963979435.1 uncultured Candidatus Actinomarinales bacterium
CATTTTTTTTATATACCCAATACTTAAATTCTTTATTATTAATTTTTTGCTTTATAGTTTCACTTGGCCAGGCCGTAGTGAATATCTCATTTTCTATTTCTTCAAGCTCTTTTGCCATTTTTAAATTACAAACAGATATATTCTTAATCATTAAACTCAACCTTTTTTTCAAGTGATGTTTGTGAAAGTAAAATATCTGGCTCACGCATATAGTTAATAGGGATTTCATTGAAGTTCGGATACTTATTATTTTGAAATATTCTTTCGCCTACTGCGTAGATTGTCTCTGCTGTTACAATCTTTGGATCAGCTAATTTTGTATTGCTATCATTGGGTAAATCGTTTTCAGATATTAAGTCCCAGTTGCCAACTAAAAGTTTTTTTTCAACATCCTCAGCAAATTTTAGTTTAAGTGTTTCAGTGTCTAAAATTTCGGGTTCAGTTTCTCTGACTACCCCACCAGGAACCGGTTTATAGGTACAAAATGCAAATTCATTCCTTTTAATATCTATTATGGCGCAAATCTTTCTATGGCTTGTATGTGCCGAAAATGCTAGTGAATCAAGTCCATTTACTGGGACTAATGGAATTCCAAGTGTTCCTCCAATTCCTTGAGCCACTGAATAACCTATTCTGAGTCCAGTGTAATAACCAGGTCCTGTATCTAGATATATTGCTCCAAGATCTCTCTTGTCTACATTTGTTTTTACTAATAACTCATCTACTTCGTTTAGCAACAAATTAGTAGATCCTTGATCAGATTTAAATATTAAGCTCCCAACTAACTTCTCTTCATGAAGACAAGCAGAAATAAAAGAACCTGAGGTAGAGATTGATAATTTATACATATTTAATATCTTACTTTCCTTGTTATTTCATCAACAATCTCTATATCTAAAAATCTCCACTCTGTAGATTTTGATTCTGGAATCATGTCAGACCACTCAATAAAAAATAATGTATCCTCCTCATTTAATGGTAGGTCTAAATCATAAAATTCATGTATGGAAGATAATCTATAAAGGTCTACATGATAAATAGTCAACTCATCTTTTTTATAAGTTCTAACAATATTGAAGGTCGGTGACGTAACTTTTTCCTCTACTCCCAATGCATGAATAAAGCTCTTTACAAGAGTAGTTTTGCCACTACCCAGATTTCCTTTTAGTCCAAGTACTGAGGGGACTGCTAAGTCTAAAATAAACTGTTCAGCAAATTTTTTTAAATCAACTTGTTTTAACTCTTTAGTCCTCAATTTCAACTCGATTTAATCGATTGTCTTTAATATTGGTAAGTATTTCCCACACAATAGTGTTATTCCATTCTGCAATATCTTTAATTGAAATCTCAATATTGCTATCAAGCGATACTCCTAAAATAGTGACCTCGTCATTAATTTTTACTTCCATTCCTGTTACATCAAATAGAATTTGATCCATTGTGACCCTGCCTATCAACCTACAAAACTTGTTATTGACTATTACCTTCCCATCCGGAAAAGAGTTCCAAG